>JAAFKB010000107.1 GCA_013299055.1 Sphaerotilus sp. | reverse complement strand
GCCCCGAGCGGGCGAGTGGCCAGATGGCCTACCACTGCCTGGAGCTGATGGAGGGCCTGCTCGCCTCGGCGGCACAAGGCCGCTACATCGACATCGCCAGCACCTGCGAGCGGCCGGCGCCGATGCCCGTTGATTTTCCGGTGGGGCCGCCGAAGGGCTGAGCGGATCGCGACACGCCTTCGGTGGCTGCACGAACGCGGCACCGATGCGGTCCGCGTTCATTTCATGGGGTGTTGCATCGCCTCGAATGCCTGGCGGGTGGGCAGCCCATCGCAGTCACCGGGGAATTGCACGACGCGCGCGCCGATCGCATTGCCGCGTGCGGTGGCCGCCGCCAGCCCCAAGCCTTCCAGCAGGCCCGAGACCAGGCCGACGGCAAATCCGTCCCCTGCGCCGACGGTGTCCACCACGCGGTCCACTGCCACGCCGGGGGCGTAGCCACGCTCACTGGCGCTGGCGAAATACGCGCCCGTGGCCCCCAGCTTGATGACCACCAGGCGGGCGCCCTGGTCCAGGTAGGCATCGGCGATGTCTTGCGGACGGTCATGGCCGGTGAGCAAGCGTCCCTCGGCCAGTCCTGGCAACACCCAGTCGCTGAGCCGGGCCAGGCGGTTCAGGCACTCGACCATCTCGTCTTGCGAGCGCCACAGAGTGGGCCGCAGGTTGGGGTCGAACGACACGGTGCGCCCGGCGGCACGGGCGTCGGTGGCGAGGTCGAACACCAGATCGCGGGTGCTGGAGGACACCGCCGCCAGGACGCCGCTCAGGTGCAGGTGGCGCGACGCTGCGCAGTAGGCCCGCGGGTTGTCGCTCGGACCGAGCCGGCTGGCCGCCGAACCCTGCCGGAAATACGCGGTCGTCGGGTCGCTGCCATCGTCGTTGCGCGACTTGAGCATGAAGCCGGTCGGGCACACCGGGTCGGTGGTGACTTGCTGCCGGTCGATCCCCTCGCGGTCCAGCGCGGTGGCGATGACCTGACCGAACACGTCCGCGCCCAGCCGGCTGATGTAGCCCGTGCGCAGACCGAGCCGGGCCAGCCCGATCGCCACGTTCAGCTCGGCGCCGGCGGTGGTGCGCGTGAAGGCGCTCACCTCGTCGAGGGGTCCGGGCTGCTGCGCGGCGAAGAGCACCATCGCTTCGCCGGCCGTGACCACATCGAGCGCCATGTCGTGTGCCATGTCGTGTGCGAAGGCAGGGTGTGTCATTCGAAACTCAGCAGCACCTTCATGGACTGCGATCGGTCTGCCGCCAGCCGGAAGGCCCGACCCGCATCGCGGTAGGGCAGCGTCGCGGAGATCAGCGGCTTCAGATCGACCAGCCCCTGGTTGATCAGGTTCACGGCCACGCCGAATTCCTCATGGAAACGGAACGCGCCGCGCAGGTCGAACTCCTTGGCCACCACCATGTTGAACGGCAGGGTCATCTCGCTGCCCGAGAGACCGAGCTGCACGATCACGCCCCGCGAGCGCACCACCTCGAACGCCGACCGCAAGGCCCGCTCGTTGCCGCTGGCTTCGAAGAGCACATCGAACTGGCCCTTCTCGGCGCTGTAGCGGGCGAGTGCGTCGGGCTGCTCGGCGACGTTGATCGTCTCGTTGGCGCCGACCTGGGCGGCCTTGCGCAGCGGCTGCGCGACGACATCGGTGGCCACGATGTGCGTGGCGCCCGCCCGCCGTGCCGCCAGGATGACCAGCGCCCCGATCGGCCCGCAGCCCGTCACCAGCACCGACTTGCCCAGCAGCGGCCCGGCCCGGTTCACGGCATGCAGCGCCACGGCCAGCGGTTCGGCCATCGCGCCTTCGGCATCGCTGATGCCGTCGGACAGCGTGTGGGCCTGGCTGGCCTGGATCACCAGCGCTTGACGGAAAGCGCCCTGCACATGTGGCATCCGCATGGCGCTGCCGTAGTAGCGCATGTCCAGGCAGTGGTTCTGCAGGCCGAGCTGGCAGTAGCGGCACACCCCGCAGGCGCGGCTGGGGTTGACGGCGATGCGCTCGCCGACGTGGTGGCTCACCACGTCCGGCCCGATTTCCTCGATGACACCGGCCACCTCGTGTCCCAGCACCATGGGTTGCTGGAGCCGGATCGCGCCGAAGCCGCCGTGGTGGAAGTAGTGCAGATCCGAACCGCAGATGCCGCCGGCCCGCACGCGCACGCGGACTTCTCCTGCGCCGACGGCTGGTGTCGGGTAATGCTCGACCCGGAGGTCACCGGGGGCGTGGATGACGAGTGCGTCCATGAAGTAAGTCCGTGGGGGTGTTGTTGCTGTTGTTGCTGTGGTGGTGGTCAGCGCAGCATCATCTGCAGCGGCCACATCACGATCTGCGGGAACGCGACCAGCAGGAACATGACGATGGTCTGGGCGATCATGAACGGCATCACCCCCTTGATCGCGCCGCTCATCGGGATCTTGGCGACACCGCACACCACGTTGAGCACCGTGCCCACCGGCGGCGTGACCAGGCCGATCGCGTTGTTCATGATGAACAGCACGCCGAAGTACACCGGGTCGATGCCCGCCTGCTTGAGCACCGGCATCAGCACCGGCGTCATGATCAGCACCGTGGGCGTGAAGTCCAGCGCCGTGCCGACCAGCAGCACCAGCACCATCAGCGCGAAGGTCAGCAGCATCTTGTTGTCCATCATCGGCTGCACGAGTTCGGCCAGTTGCTGCGGGATGTTGGCCGTGGTGATGAGCCAGGCCGACACCCCGGCGGCCGACACCAGGAACATGATGACGGCGGTGGTTTCCGCGGCGCGGTAGAAGAGGTCGTACACCTGCGCGGGCTTGATCTCGCGGTAGACCAGCAGCCCGACGAGCAGCGAGTAGACCGCCGCGATCACCGCCGCCTCGGTGGGCGTGAAGACACCGAACTTCAGGCCGCCGACGATCACCAGCGGCAGCGCCAGTGCCCACAGCGACTCGCGGGTGGCCTTGATGCGCTCGGGCATGGTGCGCTTGGGTTCGGCTTGCACGTTGTCCTTGCCGATCGACCAGCGCCAGGCCAGCATGATGGCCACGCCCATCAGCACGCCCGGCACGATGCCCGCCATGAACAGCTTGGTGATCGAGACACCGCCGGTCACGCCGTACAGGATCATCGCGATCGACGGCGGGATCACCGGCGCGATGATGCCGCCGCAGGCGATCAGGCCGCACGAGCGGTTCACGTTGTAGCCGGCCTTGCGCATCATCGGCACCAGCACGGCGGCCAGCGCGGCAGTGTCCGCCACGGCAGAACCCGACAGCGACGCCATGATGACGGCGGCCAGCACCGCCACATACCCCAGGCCGCCCCGGATGTGGCCCACCCAGGACATGGCCATCAGGATGATCCGCCGCGTCATGCCGCCGGCGTTCATGAACTCGCCCGCCAGCATGAAAAACGGCACCGCCAGCAGCGGGAAGCTGTTCGCGCCGTCCCACATGTTCTGGACCACGATCTGCGGGTCGGTGACACCCAGGTAGAACATCATGGTGATGCCGCAGCCGATCAGGGCAAAGGCCACCGGCACGCCCAGCGCCATCAGGCCGAGCAGCGAGGAGATGAAAACGAAGATGGTCATGGAGTGTCATCCTTCTTCATGCACGTCGATCAGCTCGTCCTCGCCCACCGTGCCCGCGAACAGGCGCAGCAGGTTGGAGGCGCAGATCAGCGCGATGGCGGTGCCCGTGAGGTAGCTGACACCGAATACCCAGAGCATGCTGATCTGGGCGACAGGCGAGGCGTTGCCCTGGATGATCTCGTGCTGCAACCAGGTGCCGTAGACGATGTAGAGGCAGCAGACCAGCATCACCGCCTGGCTGATGCCCCAGCACACCTTGCGCCCGAGCACCGGCAGCGCCTGCACCAGCATGTCCACCCCGAGGTGGGCGCGCTTGCGCATGCCGACGATGGCACCCAGAAAGGTCATCCAGACAAAGGCGAAGCGCGGGATTTCCTCGGACAGGTCGATGCCCGTGTTGAAGAACAGCCTCAGCAAGACATTGCCGAAGACCATCACGAGCATGACGGCCAGGCAGACCACCATGACCATTTCCAGTGCGCGTGTCAGCGCATCGGCGAGTGCCGTCAGTCGATTGCCCATGACAGTCCTTGGTGACAGGCTGGCTTACTTGCTGGCGCGGGCCTTGTCGATCTCGGCGTAGAAGCCGGTCACGAACT
This sequence comes from Sphaerotilus sp., assembly GCA_013299055.1. Lineage (GTDB taxonomy): Bacteria > Pseudomonadota > Gammaproteobacteria > Burkholderiales > Burkholderiaceae_C > Sphaerotilus. The sequence continues at coordinate 5,861 of JAAFKB010000107.1, read as the reverse complement.
CCTCGCCGATGATCGGGGCGAACTTGGCCACCACCGGCTTGACACGCTCCTGGATGCGCGCCAGCTCGGCCGGGCTCACGGTGTTGAGCGTGACGCCAGCCGCCTTGAACTTGGCGGCCACGTCGTCATCGCTCTCGTCGAGCAGCTTGCGTTGCAACAGACCCGCTTCGGTGGCGGCCTTCTGCAAGCCGGCCTTGTCCGCCGGGGCCAGCGTGTCCCAGAACTTCTTCGACGCCACCAGGGCCACCGGCGTGTAGACGTGGTTGGTCACGGAGATGAACTTCTGCACCTCCTGCATCTTGTTGGCGTACATGTGGACCAGCGGATTCTCCTGGCCGTCGAGGGCCTTGATCTCCAGGGCCGGGAACACCTCGGCGAAGGCCATGGGCACGGCGTTGGCGCCGATGGTCTTCCAGGTTTCCAGCGCGACCGGGTTGGCCATGACGCGGATCTTCAGGCCCGAAACGTCTTCGAGCTTGGTCACGCTGCGCTTGCTGTTGGACAGGTTGCGGAAGCCCATGCCGGTCCAGGTCAGCCCGATCAGGCCGGCCGGCTCGATCTTCTCGAAGATCTTCTTCGACGAGGCACCGTCCAGCACGGCGTACACCTCACGCTCGTTCTGGAACATGAACGGCAGATCCCAGACCTGCACTTCCTTGACGCGGGTGGACAGCGGCGCCAGCGTGCCGATGTACAGCTCCTGCGTGCCGGCCTGCACCGCCTGCAACTGCTTCTCGTCGCTGCCCAGCACACCGCTGTGGTAGACCTGCACCTTGACGTTGCCCTTGGTGTAGGTGCCCGCCAGCTCGGCGAACTTGTTCATCGCGGCGGCCTGCGGGTGGCTCTCGGGCATCGCGTGGCCGATCTTGGCCTTGACCTCGGCGAGTGCAGCGGTCGAGGTCAGCGCGAGGGCGACCAGTGCCGCCAGGGTGGTGCGGCGCGTGGCGAAGGGGGTCAGGGTCTTGAACGTCATGGTCATGTCTCCGTCTTGGATGGGGAATGGATCTGTGGTCAGTGGTCTGTCGTCAGTGGTCAGGGCGTCTGCAGGCTGCCGTCGATCAGCCGGGTCTGCGTCCACGTCGTCACGCCGCTGTCGCAGGGGTACTTGGCTGCCTCCGCCTCGTCGAGATCGACCCCCAGACCAGGCCGGTCGTTGGCATAGACGTAGCCGCGGCGGAACTCGGGCAGGCCCGGGAACACGTCGAGCAGGGCTTCGCGTGGCCCCTTCAGCGTCTGGATCACGAAGTTCGGCGGCTCGGTGCCCGACCACTCCTGCACGCCGAAGTTGCGCGACGCCAGATCGATGTGGATGTTGGCCGCGTGCGCCAGTGGTGACATGTCGCCGGGGCCGTGCCACGCGGTGCGCACACCGAACTGCTCGGCAAAGACCTGCAGCTTGCGGCCCGGCGTGATGCCGCCGATCTGGCTCAGGTGGACGCGGATGAAATCGATCAGCCGGTCGGTGATCAGCGTGCGCCACTCGAAGGGGTGATTGAACAGCTCGCCCTGGGCCAGCGGGATGTTCGTCTTCTCGCGCAGTTGCCGGAGCCAGTCACCGTCTTCGAGCGCGATGGCGTCCTCCAGGAAGAAGAGGTCGAACGGCTCCAGCGCGCAGGCGAAGCGGATGGCGTCGATCGGCTTCAGCCGTTCATGCACGTCGTGGCAAAGCGCGACCTCGAAGCCGACCCGGCTGCGGAGGCCGTCGAACAGCTTGACCGTGTCGCGCATGTATTGGCGCGGGTCCAGGTAGATGCCCTGGGCGGCGCCGGTCGGGGCGTGGGCGGGGGCTGCCCCGTAGCCGCTGCCACCGTAGCCGCCACTCTGGCAGCGGATGTGAGTGATGCCCTGCTCGCGGTACTTCTGGATGTTGTCGCAGAGTTCGCTCAGGTCGCGCCCGTCGGCGTGGCGGTAGATCGGCACGCCCTCGCGGACCTTGCCCCCGAACAACTGGTACAGGGGCATGCCGGCCATCTTGCCCTTGAGGTCCCACAGGGCCATGTCGATGCCCGAGATCGCGTTGTTCTCGATCGGCCCGTTGCGCCAGTAGGCGTTCTGGTGCATGAGCTGCCAGAGTTCCTCGATCGCCTCGGCATCGCGGCCGATCAGCAGCGGGCGCAGGTACTGCTCGATCAGGCACTGGACCGCCAGGTGGCGGTAGGCGAAGGTGGCGCAGCCCAGCCCGTGCAGGCCGGGCTGGTTGGTCACGACCTTCACCACGAGGAGGTTGATGCCTTCGGGGGCGGTCAGGATGACCTGGATGTCGGTGATGCGGGTGGTCATGGTGCAGGGGCAGGGGCAGGCACTGGTGGTTCGGGGGTGTTGTCGTGTTCGGTCACAGCACCGACAGCCAGCCGCCATCGACGTAGATGATCTGGCCGTTGACGTAATTCGAGGCAGCCGAGGCGAGGAACACCGCCGTGCCGACCAGCTCTTCCGGGCGGCCCCAGCGTTGCGCCGGGTTGCTGGCCTTGACCCAGGCGTCGAAGGACGGGTTCTGGATCAGCGCCGCGTTCATGTCGGTCAGGATGTAGCCGGGTCCGATCGAATTGGCCTGGATGTTGAACTGAGCCCACTCGGCGGCCATCGCCTTGGACAGCAGCTTGATGCCGCCCTTGGCCACCGTGTAAGGCGCCACCGTCGCCCGCGCCGCTTCGCTCGTGAGCGAGCCGATGTTGATGACCTTGCCGCCCTGGCCACGCGCCACCATGCGCCGGGCCGCTGCCTTGCCGACGAGGAAAGCGGCGGTCAGGTTGGTGTCGATCACCCGCTGCCAGTCCTTCAGCGCCAGATCGAGCATGGGCGCGCGGTGCTGGATGCCGGCGTTGTTGACGAGGATGTCGATGTGCAGTCCCTGGGCATCGAACGCCTCGAACGCGGCCGCCACCGCCGCTTCGTCCGCGACATCGAAGACGGCGCCCTGTGCCTGCAAGCCGAGGCCCGTGAGCTTGTCCACCGCCGCCTGGACCGCTGCAGGCTGGCGGCCATTCACCACCACGGCGGCCCCCGATTCGCCCAACCCCTGCGCGATGGCCAGGCCGATGCCCCGTGCGGAGCCGGTGATGAGGGCGGTGCGCCCGGTGAGATCGAACAAGGGGTTGGCCATGCTTTATTTGTATCACGTATGATGTTTGAGGCGCAACGGGGTTGCTACTGGTGGGCAAAACCCGGCCTTCGTGTAGCCTCGCCCCATGCAACCTTCCCCATCGCTCCCCCGTGCCACGTTTCAGGAACAGGTCCTGGACCAGTTGGGGCGTGACCTCTGCTCTGGCCGCTACAAGCCTGGCCAGGTGCTGCCCTCGGAAACGGAGCTGTGCGAGCGGTTCTCCTTCAGCCGCATCGTCATCCGCGAGGCCATCAAGTCGCTGTCGGCCAAGGGCATGCTGGAGGTCAAGCGCCGTTCGGGCACGACGGTGCTGGAGACCACGCGGTGGAACCTGTTCGACACGGACATCATTGGCTGGCGGGCCGAAGCGATCGAGGCCGATCCGGCCATGTCGCGTGACCTGATGGAACTGCGCCGCATCGTGGAGCCGGCTGCCGTGCGGCTGGCGGCCTTGCGGGCCAGCGACGAAGAACGCCGGGTCTTGCGGGCGGCGTACCAGGCGATGGTGCAGGCCGTCGCGGGCGAAGGGGATTACGTGGCGGCGGATCTGGCGTTCCACACCACCATCCTGTCGGCCTGCGGCAACCAGTTCGTGTGCCAGATGCAGGAGGCGATGTCCGCCATCCTCCAGGCGAGCTTCAGGATCATCTCGGAGACACCCGGTGGCCCGGCGTTTTCGCTGCCCATGCACGAGGCGGTGTGCCTCGCCATCGAGGCGCGCGACCCCGTGGCTGCCGAGCGCGCCGCGCTGGTGCTCATCGAGCAGGCCGAATCGGACCTGCAAGACCGGCTGCGCTCGCGCCGCAGCGGTTCGCCATGAACCCATGAACCCATGAAAATCACTGCACTGACCACCTACCGTGTTGCCCCGCGCTGGATGTTCCTGAAGATCGACACGGACGAGGGCATCTCCGGGTGGGGCGAGCCGGTGATCGAAGGTCGCGCCCGCACGGTCGAGACGGCGGTGCGGGAGTTCGGCGAGACGCTGATCGGCCAGGATCCGGGGCGCATCAACGACCTCTGGCAGTCCATGTACCGGGGCCACTTCTACCGGGGCGGCCCGATTCTCATGAGCGCCATCGCCGGCATCGACCAGGCGCTGTGGGACATCAAGGGCAAGGCGCTGGGCGTGCCGGTGCATGAACTGCTCGGCGGCAGGGTCCGGGACCGGATGAAGGTGTACGGCTGGGTCGGCGGAGACCGGCCGGGCGAGGTCATCGAGAACATGCAGCGCCTGATGGCACACGGCTTCGACACCTTCAAGCTCAACGGCTGCGAGGAGATGCCCATGCTGGCGTCGAACCGGGCGGTGGATGCGGCGGTGGCCGTGGCCGCCGGCGTCCGCACCGCACTGGGCCAGCAGGTCGATTTCGGGCTGGATTTTCACGGGCGTGTGGCGATGCCGATGGCCAAGGTGCTGCTCAAGGAACTGGAGCCGCTGCGCCCGCTGTTTGTGGAAGAGCCTGTGCTGGCCGAGCAGGCGGAGTACTACGCCCGACTGGCCGACAGCACCTCGATTCCGCTGGCGGCGGGCGAGCGCATGTATTCGCGCTTCGAGTTCAAGCGTGTGCTCGAAGGCGGCGGCATCGCCATCCTGCAACCCGACTTGTCGCACGCGGGCGGCATCACGGAATGCCACAAGATCGCCGCCATGGCCGAGGCGCACGACGTGGCCCTGGCACCGCACTGTCCCCTGGGTCCGGTGGCGCTGGCCGCTTGCCTCCAGATCGACCTCGTCGCCCACAACGCGGTGCTGCAGGAGCAGAGCATGGGCATCCACTACAACCGTGGGGCAGAGCTGCTCGATTACGTGGTCAACAAGGACGATTTTCGGGTCGAGGGGGGCTACATCCAGGCCCTGCGCAAACCAGGTCTCGGGGTAGAGATCGACGAGGCGCGTGTGGTCCATGCCAGCCGACAGGCCCCGGACTGGCACAACCCTCTGTGGCGCCATGCCGATGGCAGTGTGGCGGAGTGGTGAGCGGCGCTTGCGGCATGTCCCGATCGTCTTGTCAGGCTGCCATGCATAGAATGTGCCACGATGAATACCCCTGAACCCCGGATGACCGTGGATCTGCTGTTGCAGCGGATCTCCGAGGAATACGAAGCGTTGAGCCGCCAGCTCAAGCTGATCGGCCGCTACGTCGAACAGCACCGCGACCACCTCGGACTCGAAGGTATCCAGGACGTGGCCGCCCACTGCGGTGTGCAGCCCTCGGCGGTGGTGCGTTTCGCCAAGCATTTCGGGTTCACCGGCTTCACCGAGCTGCAGCGCATCTTCCGCGACGGTTTGTCGCAGCAGATCGCCCCCGGTCGCAACTACAGCGCCCGCATCCGCGACGTGATCGAATCCGGTGCGCCCAACCTGAACGCGGCGCAGATCGCCCACGAGTTCCTCGGTGGCAGTCTGGCGGGGATGCAGGAGCTGCAGAACACGCTCGACGAGGTGGCGTTCGGGCAGGCGGTCGATCTGCTGGCCGGCACGCAGACGGTGTGGATCATGGCGTCGCGGCGGTCGTACCCGGTGGCGGTGTACCTCGATTACGCGCTGCAGCACACCGACAAGCGCATCGGACTCGTCACCGCGATGGGCAGCATGCACGAGGGGCAGATGCGCTCGGTGCGGGAGGGCGACGTGCTGATCGCGATCTCGTTTGCGCCCTATGCCGAGGAAACCGTCACCGTCGCGCAGCAGGCGGTGCAGCGCGGTGCCCGGCTCATCGCGCTCACCGACAGCCGCATGAGTCCGCTCGCCCGC
>JAAFKB010000106.1 GCA_013299055.1 Sphaerotilus sp. | reverse complement strand
GATCCTTGGCACCGCAGCCGAAGGGCAGCACGCCGTCCACCTTGACCAGCAGGTTCTTCGCCTTCTTGGCCAGCAGCGTCTGCGTGGCCAGCACATGCTCGACCTCGCTGGTGCCGATGCCGTGCGCGAGTGCGCCGAACGCGCCGTGCGTCGAGGTGTGGCTGTCGCCGCAGACGACGGTCATGCCGGGCAGCGTCGCGCCCTGCTCCGGGCCGATGACGTGGACGATGCCCTGGCGACCGTCCATGAACGGGAAGTAGGCCGCTGCGCCGAACGCCTTGATGTTGGTGTCGAGCGTGGTGATCTGCTGGCGGGAGATCGGATCCTTGATCCCTTCGTAGCCGAGTTCCCAGCCGGTGGTGGGCGTGTTGTGGTCGGCGGTGGCGACGATGGAACTCGTGCGCCAGACCGGGCGGTTGGCCAGGCGCAGGCCCTCGAACGCCTGCGGGCTGGTGACTTCATGCACCAGGTGGCGATCGATGTAGAGCACCGAGGTGCCGTCTTCTTCGGTGTGGACGACGTGTTCGTCCCAGAGCTTGTCGTAGAGGGTGCGTCCGGTCATGTGAGGCTCTCGTTCGTGGGGATTGCGGGGGGCGTTGAAGGGCAAAGGAATTCGACAAAACGGCGCACCACGGCAGGCAACACCTCCTGTTCGCGCACGCCGACCAGGTATTCGCGCTGCGCCCAGGGCTCATCCAGCGCGACCAGGGTCAGCCGGAACAACCGCGCCAGCCGCTCGGCGACGGCGGACGGCATCAGCGCCACGCCCAGGCCGGCCTCGACCAGTTGCGCGATGGCGTCGAAGCCGCGCACCTGCATGCGCGTGCGCAGCGGGCGGCCCTGTTCGGTGGCGTGCGCAAGGAGGATCTGCTGCAGTGCTGCGCCCGTGTGCTGGCCGACAAAATCGAAGTCGAGCAGGTCGGCGAAGCGCACCAGCGCCCGGTCGGCCAGCGCGTGGCCTTGCGGTGTGATCAGCACCAGCGTGCCTTCGCGGTAATGCCAGGTCTGCAGCCGCGACTCCAGCCGCGGCGGCACGAAGATGCCCACGTCCGCCCGCCCCTCGGCCACCGAACGCTGCAGTTCGGCGCTGGTCTGGTCTTCGAGCGTGATGCGGATGTCGGGATGCGCCCGCGAAAAAGCGGCAAGGTCCGGCGGCAGACATTCAGCGATCGCGGAGGCGTTGGCGACCACGCGCAGGTGGCCGCGGATGCCGTGGGCATATTCGGCGACCTCGTCTTCCATCGCGTGCAACGAAGCGTGCAGGCTGCGGATGTGACGCAGCAGCGCGTGGCCGGCGGCGGTCGGCTCGACCCCCCGGGCACGGCGTTCGAACAACTGCACGCCAAGCCGGGTTTCGAGGTCGCTCAACCGCTTGCTCGCCGCCGCCAGCGCCAGGTGCTCGCGCTCGGCGCCGCGCGTGATGCTGCGTGTCTCGGCGATCGCCAGGACGAGGTTGAGCGTGACGAGGTCGAAGCGCATGGGAGCACCATCTTGCCCCAACGCGGTCATGCCGACGGTCGGCAATCGACGATCCAGCCTTCGTTCAGCGCGAAGGCTGAGGCCGATTCACCCTCAGCCGGCCAGGGTCCGCCGGAAGAACGCCAGCGTGCGCTGCCAGGCCAGCTTGGCCGAGGCATCGTCGTAGCGCGGTGTCGTGTCGTTGTGGAAGCCGTGCTGCACACCGGGGTAGACATGGGCTTCGTAAGCAACCCCGCCCCCTTTCAACGCCGCCTCGTAAGCGGGCCAGCCAGCGTTGATGCGCTCATCGTCACCGGCGTAGTGCAGCAGCAGCGGGGAACGGATGCGCGCCACTTCGGCCGCCGTGGGTGCGCCGCCGTAGAAAGGTACTCCGCCCGCCAGATCCGGCAGCCGGGTCGCCAGATGGCTGACCACCGTGCCGCCGTAGCAGAAACCGACTGCGCCGACCCGCGTGGCGCTGCCGGCCAGCGTCTTCAGGTGCGCGTGGGCGGCCACGAAGTCCTCGCGGGCGCGGGGCTGGTCGAGCTTGGTGAACAGCTCCCGCGCCTTGTCCTCGTCGCCGGGGTAGCCGCCGAGCGGGGCCAGGGCGTCGGGTGCGAAGGCGGTGAACCCCTCGACGGCGAATCGGCGCGCCACGTCCTCGATGTGCGGATTGAGGCCGCGGTTCTCGTGGACCACCAGCACGGCCTGCACCTTGTCGCGGGCCTGCGCCGGCTGTGCCAGCAGACCCTTGACCACGCCGTTGCCCTGAGGGGACGGCACCTCGATGCGGCTGGTGCGGATGCGAGCGTCCGTGGGTGAAACCTGCTGCGCCTCGGCGAAGGCCGGGCTGAGGGCGGCCAGCAAGCCCGCGGCGGTCGTCCCGGCGGTGGTGTAGCGGGCGGCGGCGTCCAGGAAACCGCGTCGGCTGAGCTGACCATGCACGTACTGGTCGAACAGCTTCAGGACAGCGGGATCGAAATCGCGGGCAGTGAGGCGTTCCATGTCGGCACTCCAGTCAGATCAGGCAAGGACCAAAACAATACCCGACGACACTCGCCACACAAGCCCATAACGAGAAAAGCCCTGAAATCACAAGTATTCACTTGCTTTTCCAGGGCTTGCTCGATCTGGCGGAGACGGAGGGATTCGAACCCTCGATGCACTTTTGGTACATACTCCCTTAGCAGGGGAGCACCTTCGGCCACTCGGTCACGTCTCCGGCGAAGAAGCGAGACTATAGCCTAGTTTCGCTTGATCTGCAAACCATAGCCCGAACTTTTGCCGGGCCTCGGGTGTCAGGCGTCCAGGCCGAATGCCTTGTGCAGCGCCCGCACCGCCAGCTCCATGTACTTCTCGTCGATCACGACCGAGGTCTTGATCTCGCTGGTGGTGATCATCTGGATGTTGATGTTCTCGTCGCTGAGCGCACGGAACATCGTCGAGGCCACGCCGGCGTGCGAGCGCATGCCGATGCCGACGATCGAGACCTTGCAGATCTTGGTGTCGCCGACCACGGCGGCCGCACCCAGTGCCGGCACCACGTCGGACTTCAGCAGCTCGAAGGCGCGCTGGTAGTCGTTGCGGTGGACAGTGAAGGAGAAATCGGTCTTGCCCTCGTGCGAGACGTTCTGGATGATCACGTCCACGTCGATGTTGGCCTCGGCGACCTTGCCCAGGATGCCGAACGCAATGCCCGGCTTGTCCGGCACGCCCAGCACGGTCAGCTTGGCCTCGTCACGGTTGAACGCGATGCCCGACACAACGGCTTGTTCCATCTTCTCGTCTTCCTCGAAAGTGATCAGGGTGCCCGACTTGGCCTCTTCCTGAAGGTCAATGTCCCACGGCGTGAAACTCGACAGCACGCGCAGCGGCACGCGGTACTTGCCAGCAAACTCGACCGAGCGGATCTGCAGGATCTTGGAGCCGAGCGAGGCCATTTCCAGCATCTCCTCGAAGGAGACGGTGGCCAGCCGTTTGGCTTCCGGCACGACACGCGGGTCGGTGGTGTAGACGCCGTCCACGTCGGTGTAGATCAGGCACTCGGCGGCCTTCATCGCCGCCGCCACCGCCACCGCCGAAGTATCCGAACCGCCACGGCCGAGCGTGGTGATGTTCATCTCATCGTCCACGCCCTGGAAGCCGGTGATCACGACCACGCGGCCGGCGTCCAGATCGGCGCGCACGCGGGCGTCGTCGATGCTCTGGATGCGCGCCTTGGTGTAGGCGGAATCGGTGCGGATCGGGACTTGCCAGCCGGAGTAGCTGACGGCGTCCATGCCTTCCGCCTGCAGCGCCAGCGACAGCAGACCGACCGAGACCTGCTCGCCGGTGCAGGCGATCATGTCGAGTTCGCGGGTGACGGACGCGGTCTGGACAGCCGGTGAGACTTCGCGGGCCAGGCCGAGCAGGCGGTTGGTCTCACCGCTCATCGCGGAGGGGACGACCACCATCTGGTGACCGGCGCGGGCCCACTTGGCCACGCGCTTGGCGACGTTGCGGATGCGCTCGGGCGAGCCCATCGACGTGCCGCCATACTTGTGAACGATCAAAGCCATGGGGTTGTGGCTCGCTGAAGAGGAGCTGGAGAGTCGAAAAGCTCACGATTTTAGCGGGTTCCAGCGCAGCACGCCCCCCCGCAGGTGAAGCTCCCCCGCGCCGAGCACCGGCCAGCGTGCCTCGACACACTCGGGCAGCTCCCGCGACAGGCGATCCAGCCAGCTCGCCCGCAGCGCCACACCCGTCGTGCGCCGCCACCACAGGTGCAGCAGGTTGCGCAACCGGGCGCCCCCCAAGGCCACGGCCGCCACCGCATCCAGCCCCTCGCCCACCGCCACCCGCGCCAGGTCCATCTCGGCCAGCGCCTGCAGGCATTCCGCCGCGTCCTGGGCATGCTGCGCCGCGCGCCCGAGCACCTGCGGCGCCTGCGGAAACGCGGCGGTCAGCGCAGGCCAGACCTGCAGCCGCAGCCGGTTGCGGGCATAGCGCGGGTCGGCATTGCTGTCGTCCTCGATGTGCTGCAGGCCGTGGTGCGCGACGTAGGCGTCGATGGCGGCACGGGGATGCGCCAGCCAGGGTCGCCGCCACGTCACCCCGTCGCGCATGACCGAAGCCGGCATCGACGCCAGCCCGGCCGCCCCCGCCCCACGCAGCGCCTGCAGCAGGAAGGTTTCCGCCTGGTCCTCGCGGTGGTGGGCCAGCAGCACGGTGTCACAGCCGGCCGCGTGCGCCATGTCCGCCAGCGCGGCGTAGCGTCCTTGTCGAGCGAGTGCTTCGACACTGTCGCCCGGACCGGGTTTCAAGTGCAGGTGGTGTGCATGAAACTGAAGGTCGGCCCCTTCGGCACGCCAGCGGTCGCATTGCGCTGCACAGTGGGCGAGCCAGTCGTCGGCGTGGAGGCTCAGTCCGTGGTGGACGTGCAGCGCATGGACGGGCGCTGGCTGCCCCGTCGCTTCGGCCATGTGCCGGGCTGCACGCCAGGTCGCGTGCAGCAGCGCCATCGAATCACGCCCGCCGCTGCAGGCCACGGCCAGCGGGCGAGGTGTCACAGGTGCATCCGGGGGATCAGGCTTTGGTGTCGGTGAACCGGCCGTAATTGCGCAGACGGTTGTAGCGGTGGTCGAGCAGCTCCTTCGTCGGCAGGTCCACCACCTGGCGCAGCGCGTCGTTGAGCGCACGCTTGAGGAAGGCCGCCATCTGCTTGTGGTCACGGTGCGCGCCGCCCACGGGTTCGCTGACGATCTTGTCCACCAGACCGAGGGCCTTCAAGCGATGGGCCGTGATGCCAAGCGCATCGGCGGCGTCGCTGGCGCGCTCGGCCGTCTTCCACAGAATGGACGCGCAGCCTTCTGGCGAGATGACGGAATACACCGAAAACTGAAGCATCAGTACCTGATCGGCCACGCTGATGGCCAGGGCGCCGCCAGAGCCGCCTTCACCGATGATGGTGGTGATGATCGGCACTTCGAGCTGTGCCATCTCGAAGATGTTGCGGCCAATGGCCTCGGACTGGCCACGCTCCTCGGCCCCGATTCCTGGATAGGCACCGGGCGTATCGACAAACGTGAACACCGGCAGGCCGAACTTCTCGGCCACCTTCATCAGGCGCAATGCCTTGCGGTAGCCCTCCGGGCGGGCCATGCCGAAGTTGCGGACGGCACGCTCCTTGGTGTCGCGGCCCTTCTGGTGGCCCAGCACCATGCAGGCACGGCCATTGAAACGGGCCAGACCACCGACGATGGACTGGTCGTCGGCGAACGAACGGTCGCCGTGCAGCTCCTGGAACTCGGTGAAGATCTCGTTGACATAATCCAGCGTGTAGGGGCGCTGGGCATGGCGCGCGATCTGCGTGACCTGCCAGGGCGACAGGCTGGAGTAGATGTCCTTGGCGAGCTGCTGGCTCTTCTTGGACAGGCGGTCGATCTCTTCGGAGATGTCCACCGCCGACTCGTTCTGCACGTAGCGCAGTTCCTCGATCTTGGTTTCGAGTTCGGCGATCGGCTGCTCGAATTCGAGGAAATGTTTCTTGCTCATATGCATTGATCCTTCTGGGTCAGTACTTCAGTTTAGTACGTGACGGGCAAGGGGTCGAGACTTCGCCAGACGTACCACGTGGCCACCGAGCGGTACGGCGCCCAGGCATCGGCGACTTCGCGTGCTTCGGCACGCGACACCGGTTCGCCACTGAAGTAGTTCAGGCTGATGCCCTTGAGCAGTCCGACATCGTCCAGCGGCAGCACGTTCGGGCGCATCAGATAGAAGATCAGGAACATCTCGGCGGTCCAGCGCCCGATGCCCCGGATGGTGATCAGCTCCTCGACGATGGCCTCGTCGGGCATGGCGTCCCACTGGAACTGCTGCAGGCCGCCTTCCTCGAAATGCCGAGCGAGGTCGCACAGGTACTCGACCTTGCGCGCCGACAGGCCCGCGCTGCGCAGCACTGGCTCGGGCAGCGCCAGCACCGCCGCCGGCGTGATCAGGTAACGCGAGCCCACCCCGAGCGCGACAAAGCGCGTCCACACCGACTGCGCCGCCTTGACCGAGATCTGCTGGCCGACGATCGAGCGCGCCAGCGTGGTGAAGGCGTCGCCTCGGCTCTGCAGGCGGACCGCGCCGAAACGCTCGACCAGCTTGTTCATCACCCGGTCACGGCGCGCCAGGTGCCCGCACGCCTCGTCCCAATAAGGTGGCGTGACCAGCAGCGGCGCGTCGGTGCCGTCGTCCGGCGCCTGGTTCATGGCGGGCTTCAGGCCTGGACCCACGTCGTGCCCTGGGCGCTGTCCTTCAGGACGATGCCTTGCGCGGCGAGCGCGGCGCGGATGCGGTCGGCTTCGGCGAAATCACGGGCGGCCTTGGCGGCAGCGCGGGCGGCGATCCGGGACTGGATGTGGGCCTCGTCCACCGCCGGGGTGCCGACACCGGACTGCAGGAACGGCCGAGGCGCCTGCTGCAGCACCCCCAGCACACCGCCCAGCTGCCACAGCAACGTGGCGGTCTCGGGCGAGCGGCTGCGGTTGACCTCCCCCGCCAGATCGAACAGCACCGACACGGCGATCGGCGTGTTGAAGTCGTCGTCCATCGCGGCCCGGAAGCGGGCGGCAGCGGGGTGGGTCCAGTCGATCTCGGCCAGCGCCGTGTCGGGGGCCACGGCGTCGAGCGCGGTGTAGAGCCGGCGCAGCGCGCTGCGGGCGTCGTCAAGCCCGGCGTCGCTGAAGTTGAACGGGCTGCGGTAATGCACGCGCAGCATGAAGAAGCGCAGCGTCTCGCCGTCGTAGGACTTCAGCACGTCGCGGATGGTGAAGAAGTTGCCCAGCGACTTGGACATCTTCTCGTTGTCCACGTTGAGGAAGCCGTTGTGCATCCACGTCCTCGCGAAGGGCTTGCCATTGGCGCCTTCGCTCTGGGCGATCTCGTTCTCGTGGTGCGGGAACTGCAGGTCCAGCCCGCCGCCGTGGATGTCGAAGGTCTCGCCCAGCAGCGCGCAGCCCATGGCCGAGCACTCGATGTGCCAGCCGGGACGGCCCGCGCCGTAGGCGGAGTCGTACTTGGCGTCGGCCGGCTCCTCGGGCTTGGCGGATTTCCAGAGCACGAAGTCGAGCGGATCGTCCTTGCCATCGGCCACGGCCACGCGCTCGCCGGCGCGCAGGTCGTCGAGCGACTTGCCGGAGAGCTTGCCGTAGCCAGGAAAGCGCCGCACCGCGTAGTTCACGTCGCCATTGCCCGCCTGGTAAGCCAGGCCCTTGTCCTGCAGCGTGCGGATCATCGACAGCATCTGCGGCACGTACTCGGTGGCGCGCGGCTCGTGGGTCGGGCGCTCGATGCCCAGCGCACCGATGTCGGCGTGCATGGCGGCGGTCATCTCGTCGGTGAGCTGGCGGATGGTGATGCCGCGCTCGACGGCGCGGCGGATGATCTTGTCGTCGATGTCGGTGATGTTGCGGACATACGTGACCTGCCAGCCGCTCGCGCGCAACCAGCGTTGCACGACATCGAAGGCCATCATCATGCGGGCGTGGCCGATGTGGCAGAGGTCGTAGATGGTCATGCCGCACACGTACATGCGCACGTGGCCGGGGTCGATGGACTGGAAGTCTTCGAGCGAGCGCGTGAGGCTGTTGTGGATACGCAGGGTCATCGATCGGGTCGCTTGGGGCGCGGAAGCTCAGTACGGCGGGGCAGTATAGCCCCGCCACCCGGACGCCCTGGGCGGGTTCAGCCGAGTCCCGAGGGTGGGGGTCGGTCCAGAAAATGCACAATTCGGGCATGATCAAATTCCAGGCGCACCATGTGGGCAGACTGCTGGCCGCCACGCTGACCGCCGGCCTGCTGCACGCGGCCGGCGCCACCGAGCCTGCGCCACTGGCGGTGTACGAAGCGCGTGTGCAGCGCCAGCCCGGCAACCCGGAGGCGCTGATCGACCTGGGGGTGGCGCTGGCCCGGCTCGGGCGGCTGACCGAAGCACGCCAGCGTTTCGACGAAGCCCTGCGCACCAGCCCCGCCCACGCGCTGGCCCACGACAACCTGGTGCAACTGCAGCTCAACATGGCCCGCCACGCCTACGCCGCCGCCCTGCGCACGGGCGACACTCCGCCCAGCCCCGACACTGGCCTGCAGTGGAGCCGCAGCGTCACGCCGACGCCGACGCTGGCGGCGGCGTCCACCCCGGCCTCCTCCCCCACGCTCGACCCCGCCGCCCTCCTGGCCAGCGCCCCGCCTGCGATGATCGCCCTGCGCGCCGACCCGACGGCGTGGCTGCGCCCGCTGCTGGCCGTGCTGGTGCTGCTGAGTCTGGGGGCCACGGCCTGGGCGGTCGGCAGGCGTCCCGTGGTCGCCGAACCCGACCCCGCCCCGCGTACCCAGCCTGGCGTCCGGTCCGGCACCACCACCGACCCGACCAGCACCCTCGTCGTGCCGGAACACGACCGCGCCGTGCCCGAGGAACGGCTGATCCAGATCTACCGCCTGATCGGCCAGGGACAGTGGGGGCGTGCGCTGGAGGCGGCCGAGTCGCTGGTGCAGGACCAGCCCCGCTTCACGCTGGCACAGCTGGTGTATGGCGACTTGTTGCTGGCCCACAGCGGGGTACTGCGCGGTTTCGGGCGCGGCTCGGCGCAGGTGCCTGGGGGTCAGGACCGCCAGATCGCGCCCCTGCAGCACGAAGCACGCCAGCGCCTGTCCGCCTGGTCAGCCCCGCCGCCACCGGGCACGGTGCCACGCCAGGCGCTGCTGCTGCCCGCGTCCGTGCGACAGATGGTGGTGGTGGACGGACTGCGCTCGCGGCTGTTCGTGCTGGAGCACCGTGCGGGGCAGCTCGTGCCGACCGCCAGCCTCTATGCCGCGATCGGTCGCCTCGGCGTGGGCAAGCAGGACGAGGGCGACCAGCGCACGCCGCTGGGCGTCTACGACATCACGGGGCGGCTGGATGGCCGGCAGGTGGGTGATTTCTACGGCGTCGGCGCCCTGCCGCTGAGCTACCCCAACGAGCACGACCGCCGCCTGCGCCGCACCGGCGCCAACATCTGGCTGCACGGCACCCGCGCCGACCGCCACGCCGATGCGCCCTTCTCCAGCAATGGCTGCATCGTGCTGTCGAACCCGGACATGGAGCGGCTGCTGCGCGACCTCGTGCCCCGGCGCACCCCGGTGGTCATCGCCGAGCGGCTGGACTGGGTGCTGCCGAAGCAGCTGGCCGAGCAGCGCACGGCCGCGCTCGCGCTGGCCGAGTCGTGGCGCAAGGCCCGCATGCACACGGACCCGACACGACTTCTGGGGCTGTACGCCCGCAGCTTCGACAACGGCTTGCAGGGCTGGGCAGCCTGGCAGGTGCAGCTGGCCCGCGAATCGAACGGCACCACTGGCCGCGAACGCAAGCTGGAGGAGCTGACCATCCTGGACGCCTCCGACCGGGCCGAGGCGCTGTTCATCACCTTCCGCGAGGTGCCCCGTGGCAGCGCCAGCGGCCCGCTGCGAAGGCAGTACTGGGCGCGTGACCCCGCAGACCGTGGACAATGGAAGATCTTTTCTGAAGGAGTGTTGGAATGAGTTCATCTCAGCTCGTGCGCGCTGCGGCGGCCCTGGCCCTCGGTCTGGCCCTCAGCGGTGGCGCCAGCGCCGAGAAGGTGCGCCTGGCCACGTCGATGGGCGACATCG
>JAAFKB010000105.1 GCA_013299055.1 Sphaerotilus sp. | reverse complement strand
CGCTGGGCATGAAGCAGTGCCGCGCCAACCCGTGGGACGAGTTCGCGCAGAACTTCAAGCGCGGCGACAAGGTCAAGGGCCCCGTCAAGTCGATCACCGACTTCGGCGTGTTCGTGGGTCTGGCCGCTGGCATCGACGGTCTGGTGCACCTGTCCGACCTGAGCTGGAACGAGACCGGCGAAGCGGCCGTGCGCAACTTCAAGAAGGGCCAGGAAGTCGAAGCCGTCGTTCTGGGCATCGATGTCGAGCGCGAGCGCATCTCGCTGGGCATCAAGCAGCTCGACGCCGACCCGTTCACCAACTACACCTCGGTCAACGACCGTGGCATGACCGTGACCGGCAAGGTCAAGACGGTCGATGCCCGTGGCGCCGAGATCCAGTTGAGCGACGAGGTCACCGGCTACCTGCGTGCCTCCGAGCTGGCCCGCGAGCGCGTCGAAGACGCCCGCAACCTGCTGAAGGAAGGCGACGATGTCTCCGCCCTGATCATCAACATCGACCGCAAGACGCGCTCGATCCAGCTGTCGATCAAGGCCAAGGACAACGTCGAGCAGCAGGAAGCGCTGCAGCGTCTGTCGGTGGATAACCGCGAGACCGTGGGCAACGCCGGCACCACCAGCCTGGGCGCGCTGCTCAAGGCCAAGCTGGACCAGGGCAACTGAGCCTGACGCCAGAGCCGATCGCGTGAGCACCTGCTGAACCCCTGTGACCCTCGCTGCATGACCCGATCCGACCTCGTCACCCTGCTGGCCAACCGTTTTGGTCAGCTCACGCACCGCGATGCCGAGTTCGCCGTCAAGACGATGCTCGACGCGATGTCGGACGCGCTCGGAAAAGGTCACCGCATCGAGATCCGGGGCTTCGGCAGCTTCGCGATCAACCACCGGCCGCCGCGGGTGGGGCGCAATCCCCGCTCCGGCGAGCCGGTCACCATTCCCGAAAAGCTCGTGCCGCATTTCAAGCCCGGCAAGGCGCTGCGGGAAGCGGTGGACCAGCCCAGCGCCGACCGCGCCCCTGGCTGAATGGCGGAGTGCGCCAAGCACTAGAATCGCAGCGCCATGCGATTCCTTTCCTGGCTCTTCCGAGCCGCCGTCTTCTTCGTTCTCTTTGCCTTCGCGCTGAACAACCAGCACGAAGCGCAACTCAAATGGTTCTTCGGCTTCGAGTTCCGCGCCCCGATGGTGCTGATGGTGCTCGTGGTCTTTGCCGCTGGCGCTGTCTTCGGTGTGCTGGCGATGACCCCCAACTGGTGGCGCCAGCGCCGCCGCTTGCCTGCGAATGCCTCCGCGGTCGTTCCGCCCCGCACGCCCGTCCCACCGGTCGCTGCGCCGGTGGTGGTCCCCGACGTGCCCCTGACGACGACCGTTCCTCGCGATGGAATTTGACCTGCAGTGGCTCCTGCTGGGCCTGCCGCTGGCCTTCGGCTTTGGCTGGCTGGCCTCGCGCTTCGACCTGCGCCAGTGGCGGCGGGACGTTGAATCGTCGCCTCGGGCCTATTTCAAGGGACTGAACCTGCTCCTCAACGAGCAGCAGGACAAGGCCATCGACGCCTTCATCGAGGCGGTCCAGCACGATCCCGGCAGCTCGGACCTGCACTTCGCCCTGGGCAACCTGTTCCGCCGCCGTGGTGAATACGAACGCGCCGTGCGGGTCCACCAGCACCTGCTCGCCCGTGCCGACCTGCCCGCCGCCGAACGCGACCGCGCCCAGCACGCCCTGGCGCAGGACTACCTGAAAGCCGGTCTGTTCGATCGCGCCGAAGCCGCCTACAAGGCGCTCGATGGCACGGCGTTCGCCACCGACGCCCGGTTGGCACTGCTGACGCTGCACGAACGCTCGCGGGACTGGAAGGCCGCCATCGAGGTGGCCCGTGGTCTGGAGACGGTGGCCGCCGGTTCCTTCAGCCAGCGCATCGCCCATTACGGCTGCGAGCTGGCGCTGGAGGCGGATGCCCGTGGGCAGTCCGATGACGCACTCGCCGCGCTGGAAAAAGCCCGCCAGGCCGCTCCACAGGCCGCGCGACCACTGGTGCTGGCCGGTCAGCGGTGCGCACGGCTGGGGCAGCATGACCAGGCGCTGGGCTGGTGGCTGCCGCTGGCGGCGGTGCATCCCGGCGCGCTGTCGGTCATCGCCACCGAACTCGCCACCAGCGCGCTGGCCTGCGGACGGGGTGACGAGGCACGGGCGGTCCTGCGCGAGCTGCACGGCCGGGTGCCCACCTCGGACTTGCTGGCCGCGCTGCTCAAGCTCGACGGCGATGCGCAGTCGCGCCGGCAGCTGCTGCTGGACCACCTGCAGGTCCAGCCCGGCCTCGGTCCGGCGCTGAGCCTGCTGCGCGAGCACGGGCGGGAGGCGCTGGATGTGCAGGAGCTGCAGGCCGTGCAGACCAGCGTCGCGCAGGCGCTCAAGCCGCTGCAACGCTACCGCTGTGCCGCCTGCGGCTTCGAGGCGCAGCAGTACTTCTGGCAGTGCCCCGGCTGCCACGGCTGGGACACCTTTCCGCCGCGCCGTCTCGAAGACCACTGAGCTTCGCCCGAAGCGCCGTGCGGCGGCATCCCCCTTCGGTGTGACCCCGACGGGGGATGCAGGCGCTGCGGCCAATCCGTATCGTGGCCCTGCATGTCGCACACCTGAGTCCAGGTGTCCATGCCCACCAAGGGGAACCACCATGCTGAACCTGATCCGCAAGATCCTGAGCGTCGCACTGAGCCTGGCCGCCGCCACCTGTCTGGCCGCTGCCGACATCAACAAGGCCAGCCAGGCCGAACTGGAGTCTGTCAAAGGCATTGGCCCGGCCATGTCCGGCAAGATGCTGGACGAGCGCAAGAAGGCGCCGTTCAAGGACTGGGCTGACGTGATGGAGCGCGTCAAGGGTGTCAAGCAGGCCACCGCCACCAAGTTCTCGGCGGCGGGGCTGACGGTCAACGGCAGCAGCTTCGAGCAGGCTGTCGGGGCCGTCGGTGAGGTCAAGACGGCAAAGAAGTGAACGGGTGCCTGGCCATGGCGGGCAGGCGGGTGCTCCAGCCAAAGAAGGCGCGCACCTCGTCGCGCTTGGCCTGCGCATCGGCCTCTCCGAGGGCGATGAGCGCCCGTGTGTAGCCCGACTCGAACAGCAGATAGCTGGCCAGCGCCGCGCCGCGGGCTGTCTCGCCTTGTCCTGTGACGCCGACGCCGCGCAGCAGCGCCCGGATGGTGCGCGGCAGGCTGTCCAGGTGCTGGCCGGCGATGTCGTCCAGCCGCTGGCTCGGGGCGATCACGAGGGCTTCGATCGGGCGCAGCGGCGTCCGTGCACGGGCCTCGGGTGATAGCAGGGCCAGCGTGCTGTTGATCCGCTGCAGGCGTTCGATGTCCACTGCGAGTGCGTCCAGGAAGATGTTGGAGAGTGCGTGGCCGGCGATCTGCGCGATGCTGGGGTAGTCGCTGATCTCCTGGTGGCCGCCGGGCGGCTCGTGCATCCGGCCAGCACCGACGATGAGGATGCGTTCGGCCCCGAGGTGGACCGCTGGCGAGATGGGGGCGGCCTGGCGCATCGAGCCGTCGCCGAACCAGCCGGTGCGCTCGCCCACCGGCAGCGCCGTGGCCGGGAACACGAAGGGGATGGCAGCCGATGCCAGCAGGTGCCGCACGCCCAGCCGGGTCTGCACCGCCAGCCGCTGCGAGCGGGTCCACGGCGGGATGTCGCGGGCGGATTCGTAGAAGGTGACGTGCTCGCCGCTGGAGTAGCTGGAGGCGGTCACGGCCAGCGCATGCAGGTGGCCGTCGGCCATCAGGCGCGGCAGCCGGTCGAAGCGCACCATGCGCAACAGCAAGGCTTCGAGCGGGCTGTTGTCCAGCAGCGAGCGGGGCCGCGCCTGACGCCAGCGGTGCAGCACCCAGCCGAAGGACATCACCGTCAGCCACGGTGCGCCACTGCGGAGGATGCCCAGCGAATCGGTGCGGTAGACCTGCTCCGAGCGGAACTGCGACCAGATGTCGACCACCTCGCCCACGGCCGCATCGAAGCGATCGGCCTGACAGGCCAGTGCCGCGGCGTTGATGGCACCAGCGGAGGTACCCGCGATCACCTGGTAGGGACTGCTGCGGGGCGCCCCGGCTTCGCGCCCCATGCGGGCAATCGCCTTGAGCACGCCCATCTGGTAGGCCGCACGCGCCCCACCGCCGGTCAGCAGCAGTCCCACCGGACCGACTGGTGCAGGCAGGCAAGGAGTCTGGGTGTCCATGCGACCAGTCTATCGCCGCCGCCGTGTGCGCTGGTCTCAGGTGCGCCAGATGCGGGGCGGATGGGCGGCCAGTTGCCAGGCCACAGACCGCCACGCCTGCCGCACCGCCACCATCGCCTGCATCGCTGGCTCGACCCGATCGGCCAGCACGCGCACCACGACGACGCGCGCGTGGGGCGCGGTCGCACCAGCATGGCTGTGCAGCGGCGAGGCGCAGAGGGCGTCCCGGGCGCTGTCCAGCAGGGCTGTGCGGCGTGCCGTCTCCAGGTCACGGCCTGCGGCAAACCACATCGTTCCCAGCACGCGCCGTCCCGCCCAGCCCAGCGGGCTGTCGAGCAGGCGCCGATCGTGTGCGTCCACCACGGCGTGTTCCAGCCAGACCCCTGGCAGCGTGAGATGCTGGGTGTAGCGGCCTTGGTCCCATGGCCGGTCCGCGGCGGGCAGGCCAAGCGCCAGCAGATCCCAGCCCATCATCTCGGCGCCAGGGTCGAGCGTGAAGACCAGCCGGTTTTCCGCCTGACATTGCGCATAGGCGATGGTTTCCAGCGGCAGCCACTCCAGCCGCGCGCCTTCGGCCACCTGGGCGCGCACTTGCTGCACGGCAGGCTGGCCGGCGCTGCGGTAGAAGCGGGTGGCGCCTGGTGTGGTGATCAGGGCGTGGGTGCCAGGGTCGAGCTGGGCGTCGATCTCCAGCACGTCGCCGCCGACCAGGCCCCCCGGTGGATGCACCAGCACATGGTGGCAGACGGCGTCGCCCTCCGGATAGAGGCGCTGCAGCACCCGCAGCGGACCATGGTGGCGGTCCAGCGCGGTGGTGCGTTGACCGTCGAGCCGGTAGTGGAGTTGGAGGTGTCCGAGCCAGGGCATTGCAGAGCAGGGAAAACAGGACAGGAGGGAGCAAAAAAAAACCGCCACGGAGGCGGCGGTTCTTCTGGTGGCCCGAAGGCCGGCGGCGAATTACAGCGCGCGGATGTTCGAAGCCTGCAGACCCTTGGGGCCTTGCTTGACTTCGAATTCCACCTTCTGGTTTTCAGCCAGGGTGCGGAAGCCGCCGTTGTTCTTGATTTCGCTGTGGTGGGCGAACAGGTCCTTGCTGCCGTCGGCCGGCGTGATGAAGCCGAAGCCCTTGCCGTCGTCGAACCACTTCACGGTGCCAGTCTGGGTCGTACTCATGGATGATGTTCCTTGTTGAGTGTTGAAAAATGAAGAGCACCCGGCGCATGCCAAAAACCACATGGCAGTCGCAGGGACAGAGACACTCAAGAAACGTCAAACCGGGGATTTGATGACCTGGGCCGGCTCCACCAGTACTGCTCGGGCGGCGAAGCGGAAGAGGAGCAAGACCTTGAAGAAACGGTCTTGTGCATGTCTGTGGCCGCAGTGTAGTCGCTGCGCCGCCGCAGCGACAGGTTTATTTTCGATGCCCGGCCTGTGGCGGGGGTCAGCGGGTGGACCAGAAACGCTGGTGGACCTCGGCCAGCGTGTCCTCGATCTCTGCCACCGGGCCCCACACCCGGATGGGCTTCTGGCCGCGCGCGAAGACCTCGCGGCAGGGTACGTCCAGTGTCGGGTTCTCCGGGTGGCGGCCCGTGGTGGCGCGCAGGCGTGTCTCGCTCATGCCATAGACCAGCCGCCCGATGCCTGTCCAGTACTGTGTGCCCGAGCACATGCAGCACGGCTCGACCGTGGTGTAGAGCGTGCAGTTCCACAGCAGGTCGGCGTCGAACTTGGCCGCAGCCTGCCGGGCGAGCACGGCTTCGGCGTGGTTGACGCTGTCCACATTGCCCTGGATCAGCAGCACCGTCTCGTGGTCCGGGCCGACCAGCAACGCGCCGAAGGGATGGTGGCCCTGCTGCATCGCGGCACGGGCGATGTCACTGGCCTGGCGCAGGTGGGCCAGCATCTGCTCCGAGGTAGGGTCGGGTCCGGTGAAGACGTTCATGGCAACATGATGCGGCAACTTCAGCGCCTGTGGGGGATTCGGTTCAGTGTGCGTTCGAGCCGCGGTGTGCCCAGCCGGTGGTGCGCTTCTCGACCACCGAGAAGAACTCGTACATCACCATCGCCATCGCGCCCACGACCACCAGCCCCGCGAACGCCAGCCCCATCTGCATCGAACTGCCTGCCGAGATCAGCAGGTAGCCGATGCCCTCGTTGGCGGCGGTCATCTCCGACACCGTGGTGCCGACGAAGGCCAGCGTGATCGCCACCTTGAGCGAGCCGTAGAAGTAGGGCAGCGAGCGCGGCAGCCCCACCTTGGTCAGCACGTCCCAGCGTTTGGCGCCCAGCACGCGCAGCACGTCCTCCAGCTCCGGCTCCAGCGTCGCCAGCCCGGTGGCGATGTTCACCATGATCGGGAAGAAGCTGATCAGGAAAGCCGTCAGGATCGCCGGGCCGACACCGATGCCGAACCACACCACCAGGATCGGCACGAACGCCGCCTTCGGGAGCGCGTTGAACGCCGTCATCAGCGGGTAGACGGCGGTGTAGGCCATGCGCGAGCTGCCGATCAGGAAGCCCAGCAGCACGCCCACCACGATCGACAGCCCGAAGCCCGCCATCGTCACCCAGAAGGTGCGCCAGGCGTGGCCGGCGATGGTTGCGCTGTGCTCCATCAGCGCCGAGCCGATGGCCGCCGGACTCGGGAAGATGAACTCGGACACCCCGAACGCCGAGCACAGCACCTGCCACAGCAGCAGCACCACCAGCAGCAGGATCCACGGCGACCAGCGTTCCATCGTCTTGCTGTTCATTGCGCGATCTCCGTGGGCGTGGCGGCGGGCTTGCGCATCGCGCCGATGTAGCCGCGCAGTTCATGCACGATGCCGGTGAATTCCGGGGTGTAGGTGATTTCCAGGTCACGCGGACGTGGCAGGTCGATCTCGCGCTTGACGACGAAGCGTCCAGGGCTCTTGCTCATGACATACACCGTGTCGGCCAGGAACACGCTCTCGCGCAGGTCGTGCGTGACGAGGATGACGTTGAACTTCTGCACTGCCTGCAGGTCGCGCAGCGCGCACCAGAGTTCCTCGCGGGTGAACGCATCGAGCGCGCCGAACGGCTCGTCCAGCAGCAGCAGCTTCGGCTCGTGGACCAGCGCCCGGCAGATCGACGCCCGCTGCTGCATCCCGCCCGAGAGCTGCCACGGGAACTTGTCCTCGTAGCCGCCCAAGCCCACGCTCTGCAGCAGCTTGCGCGCCTTGTCCTGGTACTCGGCCTTCTTCTGCTTGAACGACGAGCGGTAGGGCTCGACGATCTCCAGCGGCAGCAGCACGTTCTCCACCGTCGTGCGCCACGGCAGCAGGCTCGGCGCCTGGAACGCCATGCCGGTGATCTTCAGCGGGCCGGTGACCTCCTGGCCGTCGATCACGACACGGCCCTTGCTCGGGCGTTTCAGGCCGGTGGCCAGCTTCATGAAGGTGGACTTGCCGCAGCCCGACGGCCCGACGATGGCGATGAACTCCCCTTCGCCGACGGTCAGGTTGATGTTCTCCACCGCGAACTGTCCGCTGGCGAGCAGTTCGTCGTTGTAGGCGAGCCAGACATCCTGGAAATCGACGAAGGCGGTCGTCATGGTGTGCTGCGGCTCACTTCTTCGCGGCGGTGAAGATGTTGCGGTCGGCGGCACTCGGCAGGAAGCTGCCGTTCCACACCGCCTCGGCCTTGACACGCTCCTTGGTGGCGAAGGCGTCCGAGACCTGGCTGGCCATCAGCGACAGGCGCGGACCCTTCACGTCGCCGAAGCCTTCCGCCTTGGCGTCCGGTGTCAGCACGGTGGCGTCGAGCGCGAGCTGCAGGCGGCGCAGCTCCAGCTCGCTGTTGATGATGCCGTCGCGGGCCTTGACCGTCTCCACGCCCGCCTTGGGGTCGGCGATCACGTCCTTCACGCCCTTGGTGAACGCCCGCAGGAACGCCTTGATCGCCTCGGGGTTCTTCTTGACGAACTCCTCGCTGGCGATGATCGCGTTGCCGTAGAGCTTCACGCCGAACTGCGGATACGGCAGCACGACCACGTCCTCGGCCTTCACGCCCCGCGCTTCGAGGTTCAGCAGCGACGTGAACGAGAACCCGGTGATCGCGTCGATGTCCCCGCGCACCAGCATGGTCTCGCGCAGCGGCGGGTCCATCGCGGTCCAGGCGACATTGTTGATGCCGTTGGCCTTGGCGAAGATCGGCCACGCCTTGCGGCCGGCGTCGAACACCGGGGCGCCGAGCTTCTTGCCCGAGAGGTCCGCCGGGGTCTTGATGCCCGACTTCTTCAGCGCCAGCACGGCGGCCGGCGTGTTGTTGTAGACCATCATCACCGCCACCGGCTTGTTCGGCGCGGTCGGGTTGTTGGCGTGGAACTCCATCAGCGCGGCGAGGTCGGCGAAGCCCATGTCGTAGGTGCCGGAGGCCACGCGGGTGACCGTGCCGCCCGAGCCGTTGCCGGCGTCGATGGTGACGTTGAGCTTTTCCGCCTTGAAGTAGCCCTTGGTGGCGGGCATCTGGAACAGCGCGGCCGGGCCTTCGAAGCGCCAGTCGAGCTGGAACTTGACCGGGGTTTCCTGGGCCTGCACCACCGCGGGCAGCGTGCCCAGCAGGGAAGCACAGGCGAGCACCAGAGCGGTGCGGCGAAGCGGCGAATGGGTCAGCATGGGGGTGCTCCGGATCGTATACAGTTTGGTGGACAATTTTGGGAAGCAGTTTGCGTGCCAGAAACTGCTTGTGCGATCGGGTCGAACCCTTGCCCGCACTGGCCTGTCGCGGCCGTTCGGCGGGTGCGGCTCAGTCCAGCGGCGACGGCGCCAGGGCGCTGGCGAGGTCGTGGATGCGCGGGTTCAGGCTGAGGTTGCGCTCGACGCTGCCGATGTGGGCGGCCATCAGCGCCACCGCGGCTTCACCATCGTGGCGGGCCAGCGCCTCGACGATGGCGACGTGCTCGTCCTGCGAATGCTCGGCCGAGTGCGAGGACTGGTACATCAGCGAGATCAGCGATGAGCGCGAGAGCAGGTCGGTCAGCAACTGTGCCAGCACGGCGTTGCCCAGCTGGCGGGCCAGCACCACATGGAAATCGGCCAGCAGCCGCGTGCGACCGGGGACATCCGTGCGCAGGACGGCTTCGCGTTCGGCGACGAGGTGGGCGCGCAGTTCCTCGATCTGGGCGGGCGTGATCCGGGGGGCGAGCTGCTGGACGAGGGCGGTTTCCAGCATCCGCCGCACGGCGAAGACCTGCCGCGCCTCCTCGACGCTGGGTTGGGCGACGAACGCACCCCGCGCCGGCTCCAGCGTGATCAGGCGGTCGCGGCTGAGCTGCATCAGCGCCTGCCGCACGAGGGTGCGCGAGACGTTGAAGATGTCGGCGATGGGCTGCTCGGCCAGCTTGGTGCCGGGCATGAGGCGGCGCTCGACGATGGCGGTGGTGATGGCGTCCACGATGCGCTGGGTGGCGCTGGGGGGGTCCGCGGTGGACAGCCCGTGGCCAGGGTCCAGGGGGTTCGGCATCAGGGTCGTGCTATGGCGCATGGGCGATCGCGGGTGGTCGTGGTGTTCCGGGGGCGTTTCAGTGTATCCAGCGACCGTGTGCGTGTGCAGGAGGATCTTCTCCCCCATGCAGCAGGCTTCTCTCGCGGGGGTCAGGCGCCCCGCCAGCGCGCCCCCGTCTCCCGCTGCGCCTTGCCCAGCACCACCAGCGTCTCCAGGATCTGCGGCAGCCGTTTCTTCCACGGCCCGCGGCCGGTGAAGCGGGTGGCCAGTGCGTTCTCGTCGAGCGGTTGTGTGCTGTGGGCGAGGGCATCGGCGACGGCGCGCATCTGTTCGGGCAGGTCGGCGGGCCAGGGCAGGCGGGCGGCGGGCGCTGCGGCGATGGGGGCCGCCGCTTCGTCTTCGGCTTCGGGGGCATTGGCGCCGCCGACGAGTTCCATGGCGGTTTGCTCGGGCGCGGGGGCTGATGCTGCTGCGGCGTTGCGGCGGGCGGGATCCTGGAACTCGGGGCGCAGCCAGCGGATGGTGCCCTGGGCTTCTTCGCTGGCGC
>JAAFKB010000104.1 GCA_013299055.1 Sphaerotilus sp. | reverse complement strand
GCACGCGGCCGGCTGTCCGGTCGTGCTGGTGACCTATGGCTACAACCACGGCGAGCCGATCCGGGCGGTGCCGGCGCTGGCGCATGTCGATCGGCTGGATGCGCTGCTACACTGACCGCACCATGTTCTTCTCGCGCAAACACCACAGCATCGGCCGCACCGCCGGGTCGCAAGACCGGGGAGCCTGGCCCTGGCGTCGCTGACGCCGACGCCTGACCCGATCTGCTGATGTCTGTCGCCGCGTGTGTGTCCCGCACCGCGCCGAGTCCCCCGATCAAGATCAACCAGGCCCGCGGCACGCACGCGAGTCCCTGAAGTCGTCACGGCGACACCAACACGCGGGCATGCCGGTGGGCCGTCTGGAGCGCACACCGTGATCACTGAACTCGAATTCAAGAGCCTGGCCGAACAGGGCTACAACCGCATCCCGCTCGTCAGCGAAGCCTTCGCCGACCTGGAGACGCCGCTGTCGCTGTACCTGAAGCTCGCCGGCGGCAAGCCCTACAGCTTCCTGCTGGAGTCCGTCGTCGGCGGCGAGCGCTTCGGGCGCTACTCCTTCATCGGCCTGCCGGCGCGCACCTTCCTGCGCTGCTCGCTCGGCGTCACCGAGGTCGTCACCGATGGCAAGGTCACCGAGCGCCACGAGGGCAATCCGCTCGACTTCATCGAGACCTACCAGCAGCGGTTCAAGGTGGCGCTGCGGCCGGGTCTGCCGCGCTTCTGCGGCGGGCTGGCCGGCTACTTCGGCTACGACACGGTGCGCTACATCGAGAAGAAGCTCGCCGACACCCGCCTGCCCCACGGCATCGGCACGCCCGAGATCCAGCTCCTGCAGACCGAGGAGCTGGCGGTGATCGACAACCTCTCCGGCCGCCTCTACCTGATCGTCTACGCCGACCCGCGCCAGCCCGAGGCCTACTTCACCGCCCAGAAGCGCCTGACGCAGCTCGGCGACCAGCTCCGCTACAGCGTCACCGCGCCGCAGGTCAAGCGCGGCCAGTCGCACCCCGTCGAGCGCGAATACGCCAAGGCCGACTTCGAGGCCGCGGTCCTCAAGGCCAAGGAGTTCATCGCCGCCGGCGACTGCATGCAGATCGTCATCGGCCAGCGTCTGAAGAAACGCTACACCGAGAACCCGCTGTCGCTGTACCGGGCACTGCGTTCGCTGAACCCGTCGCCGTACATGTATTACTACGACATGGGCGGTTTCCAGATCGTCGGTGCCTCGCCCGAGATCCTCGTCCGCCAGGAAGCGCGCACCGTCAACGGCAAGACCGAGAAGATCGTCACCATCCGCCCGATCGCCGGCACCCGCCCGCGCGGTGCCACGCCCGACCAGGACGCCCAGCACGAGGTGGACCTGCTCGCCGACCCGAAGGAGCGCGCCGAGCACCTGATGCTGATCGACCTGGCCCGCAACGACATCGGCCGCATCGCCAAGACCGGCACGGTCAAGGTGACGGAGGCGTTCGGCATCGAGCGGTATTCGCATGTCATGCACATCGTCAGCAATGTCGAGGGTGTGCTGAAGGACGGCATGAGCAGCCTCGACGTGCTGCGGGCAAGCTTCCCCGCGGGCACGCTGTCGGGCGCGCCCAAGATCCACGCGATGGAGATCATCGACCAGCTGGAGATCAGCGAGCGCGGCATCTACGGCGGCGCCTGTGGCTATCTGAGCTTCGCGGGCGACATGGACGTGGCCATCGCCATCCGCACCGGCGTCGTCAAGGACCAGACGCTCTACGTGCAAGCCGGCGCCGGCATCGTCGCCGACTCGGTGCCCGAGATGGAGTGGAAGGAGACCGAGGTGAAGATGCGTGCGGTGATCCGCGCGGCCGAACTGGTCGAAGAAGGCTTCTGAAGGAGAACGACATGCTATTGATGATCGACAACTACGACTCCTTCACCTTCAACCTCGTCCAGTATTTCGCCGAGCTGGGCGAGGATGTGCGGGTCCACCGCAACGACGAGATCACCCTCGCCGAGATCGAGGCGATGCGGCCCGACCGGCTGGTGCTGTCGCCGGGGCCGTGCTCGCCCGCAGAGGCTGGCATCTGCATCGAGAGCATCCGCCACTTTGCCGGCAAGCTGCCCATCCTGGGCGTGTGCCTGGGCCACCAGAGCATCGGCGCGGCGCTGGGTGGCCACATCGTGCGGGCGCAGGTGCAGATGCACGGCAAGCTCGACACCATCACGACCGACCAGCAGGGCGTCTTCGCCGGACTGCCGCAGCAGTTCGACATCGTGCGTTACCACTCGCTGGCCATCGAGCGCGCCACGCTGCCCGCCGACCTGATCGTCACCGCCACCAGCGCAGACGGCGAGATCATGGGCGTGCGCCACCGCACGCTGGCGATCGAGGGCGTGCAGTTTCACCCCGAATCCATCCTCAGCGAACACGGCCACGCCATGCTCAAGAACTTCCTGGAGTCCACATGCTGATCACCGACCACGAAGCCCTGGCCCGCGTCATCGACCACCGCGAGATCTTCCACGACGAGATGCTGACGCTGATGCGCCGCATCATGGGCGGCGAGATGTCGCCGGTGATGGTGTCGGCGCTGCTGATCGGCCTGCGCGTCAAGAAGGAAACCATCGGCGAGATCACCGCTGCCGCGCAGGTGATGCGCGAGTTCGCGGTCAAGGTCGTTGTGGCCGACCGCACGCACCTCGTGGACATCGTCGGCACCGGCGGTGATGGCTCGCACACCTTCAACATCTCGACGTGCTCGATGTTCGTCGCAGCGGCAGCGGGCGCGCGGGTCAGCAAGCACGGCAACCGCGGCGTCTCCAGCAAGTCCGGCAGCGCCGACGTGCTCGAAGCGTTGGGCGTGCCGATGACCCTGAGCCCGCAGGCGGTGGCGCAGTGCATCACCGACACCGGCATCGGCTTCATGTTCGCCCCGAACCACCACCCGGCGATGAAGAACGTCGGCCCGGTGCGGCGTGAACTCGGCGTGCGGACCATCTTCAATATCCTCGGCCCGCTGACCAACCCGGCCGAGGCACCGAACATCCTGATGGGCGTGTTCCACGCGGACCTCGTGGGCATCCAGGTCCGGGCGCTGCAGCGCCTCGGCGCCGAGCACGCGCTGGTCGTCTATGGCCGCGACGGCATGGACGAGGTCT
Organism: Sphaerotilus sp.; assembly: GCA_013299055.1. GTDB lineage: Bacteria > Pseudomonadota > Gammaproteobacteria > Burkholderiales > Burkholderiaceae_C > Sphaerotilus. The sequence continues at coordinate 7,205 of JAAFKB010000104.1, read as the reverse complement.
CGCTGGGTGCGGCGACCCTGGTCGGCGAGTACATCGACGGCGAGATCCGCGAGTACGAGATCCACCCCGAGGACTTCGGCCTGACGATGGCCAGCAACCGCTCGCTCAAGATCGAGACGCCCGCGCAGTCGCGTGCGCTGCTGCAGGCGGTGCTGGACAACACGCCCGGCCCTGCGCGCGACATCGTCATGCTCAATGCCGGCGTGGCGCTGTATGCCGCCAACGTCGCCCCGACCATGGCCGAGGGCATCGAGCGCGCCCGCGAGGTGCTGGCCAATGGCCAGGCCGCCGCGCGCCTGAAGCAGTTCGTCACCCGCACCCAGGAGCTGGCCGCAGCATGAGCCGAACCCTTCCCCCCGGTGTCCCCGACATCCTCGCCCGCATCGTCGTCACCAAGCACGAGGAGGTGGCCGCGGCACGTGCGCGGCGTTCGCTCGCCTCGCTGCGCGAAGAGGCGGAAAGCCGTACCGATGTGCGCGATTTCGAGGCCGCACTGCGCACCAAGATCGCCGCGGCACAGCCCGCCGTGATCGCCGAGATCAAGAAGGCCAGCCCGAGCAAGGGCGTGATCCGGCCCGACTTCCGCCCCGCCGAGATCGCGCAGAGCTACGAGCGCCATGGCGCGGCGTGCCTGAGCGTGCTGACCGACGTGCAGTATTTTCAGGGCGCGGTCGAGTACCTGCAGCAGGCGCGGCAGGCATGTGTGCTGCCGGTGTTGCGCAAGGATTTCATGGTGGACGAGTACCAAGTCCACGAAGCCCGCACGATGGGTGCGGACTGCATCCTGCTGATCGCGGCGTGTCTGGACGACGCGCAGATGGCCGATCTGGAGGCGGTGGCGCTGGCGCACCGGATGCGCGTGCTGGTCGAGGTCCACGACGGCGAGGAGCTGCACCGCGCGCTGCGGCTGAAGACGCCGCTGGTGGGCATCAACAACCGCGACCTGCGCAGCTTCGACGTGACGCTGGACACCACGCTGGGCCTGCTCGGTGACGTGCCGCCGGACCGGTTGCTCGTGACCGAATCCGGCATCCTCGGGCCGCAGGACGTGGCGCGGATGCGGGCGGCGGACGTGCATGCCTTCCTCGTCGGCGAGGCGTTCATGCGGGCGGCCGATCCGGGTGCGGCGCTGGCGGCGCTGTTCCGCTGATGCTGGACAACCGGTTGACGCGGCCGCTGGCCGAGGTGCTGGCGGATGTGGCGCCGGGGTGGGATGACCTGGTTGCAGCGTTTGTCGCCAGCCCGCGCGGCGCGGCGTTGTGCCGTGCGGTTGACGCACGGGTGGCGGCTGGGGCCGAGGTCTATCCGGCGCGGCCGCTGCGGGCGCTGGAGACTCTGATGCCGCAGCAGGTGCGGGTGGTGATCCTGGGACAGGATCCGTACCACGGGCCGGGCGAGGCCGAGGGGCTGGCGTTCTCGGTGGCCGATGGGGTGAAGATCCCGCCCAGCCTGCGCAACATCCGGCAGGAGCTGGTGGCGGATCTGGGGCTGGCGCTGCCGGTGTCGGGGAGCTTGCAGGCGTGGACGGGGCAGGGCGTGCTGTTGCTCAACACCACCCTCACCGTCGAGCGCGACCAGCCAGCCAGCCATGCCAAGCTGGGCTGGGATGCGTGCACCGACGCGCTGATCGACCGGGTCGCTGCGCAGCCGCATCCAAAGGTGTTCCTGCTCTGGGGCGCGCACGCACAAGCCAAGGCTGTACGCATCGCTGCGGCTGGTCACGCCGCAAACCGGATGCTTGTGTCGAATCACCCGTCACCGCTGGCCGCGCGGCGCCCGCCCGTGCCTTTCTTGGGCAGTCGCCCCTTCAGTGCTGCGAGTGAATGGTTGGCGGCACACGGTGCTGTACCCGTCGATTGGCGTCTGCCGGGCCCTTTTCAGCGTTGATCAAAGAAAAAACTGCAGAAAGTGCTTGCGATAAAAAATCAGCTTTGTTAAAGTCTATGGCTCGCCCAGGAGGGGTGGCCGAGTGGTTAAAGGCAGCAGACTGTAAATCTGCCCGCGAAAGCGTACGCTGGTTCGAATCCAGCCTCCTCCACCAGCGAATCGCATTGAAGCGACAGGTTGCGAATCTGTTGGCTTGATCGGGCGGGAGTAGTTCAATGGTAGAACCTTAGCCTTCCAAGCTAATGACACGGGTTCGATTCCCGTTTCCCGCTCCAGTGTCAGTGTTGTGGTGTTGAGTGTGTCGGCACCGGTCTGCGTGCAAGCAAGTTTGTGTCCAGACCCGTGTCGATGCCCATGTGGCTCAGTGGTAGAGCACTCCCTTGGTAAGGGAGAGGTCGCGCGTTCGATCCGCGCCATGGGCACCACCTTTCAGTATCGCCCGTCCAATCCATCGTAGTGAACGCCCTCGGGAGCGCGAGATCATGGCCAAGGAAAAATTCGAGCGGACCAAGCCGCACGTCAACGTCGGCACCATCGGTCACGTGGACCACGGCAAGACGACGCTGACCGCAGCGATCACGACCGTGCTGTCGAAGAAGTTCGGCGGCACTGCGAAGGCGTATGACCAGATCGACGCGGCACCGGAAGAGAAGGCCCGCGGGATCACGATCAACACCGCGCACGTCGAGTACGAGACCGCCAACCGCCACTACGCGCACGTGGACTGCCCGGGGCACGCCGACTACGTCAAGAACATGATCACGGGTGCCGCCCAGATGGACGGCGCGATCCTGGTGTGCTCGGCCGCTGACGGCCCGATGCCGCAGACCCGCGAGCACATCCTGCTGTCGCGTCAGGTGGGCGTGCCCTACATCATCGTCTTCCTGAACAAGGCCGACATGGTGGACGACGAAGAGCTGCTGGAGCTGGTCGAGATGGAAGTGCGCGAGCTGCTGTCCAAGTACGACTTCCCCGGCGACGACACCCCGATCATCAAGGGTTCGGCCAAGCTGGCGCTGGAAGGCGACACGGGCCCGCTGGGCGAGCAGGCCATCATGGCGCTGGCCGATGCACTCGACACCTACATCCCGACGCCGGAGCGCGCGGTCGAAGGCACGTTCCTGATGCCGGTGGAAGACGTGTTCTCGATCTCGGGTCGCGGCACCGTCGTGACCGGTCGCATCGAGCGCGGCATCGTCAAGGTCGGCGAGTCGATCGAGATCGTCGGTCTGAAGGACACGCAGGTCACGACCTGCACCGGCGTCGAAATGTTCCGCAAGCTGCTGGACCAGGGTCAAGCAGGCGACAACGTCGGCATCCTGCTGCGCGGCACCAAGCGCGAAGACGTGCAGCGCGGCCAAGTGCTGTGCAAGCCGGGCAGCATCAAGCCGCACACGGACTTCACGGGCGAGATCTACGTGCTGTCGAAGGATGAAGGCGGCCGCCACACGCCGTTCTTCGCCAACTACCGCCCGCAGTTCTACTTCCGCACGACGGACGTGACGGGCTCGATCTCCCTGCCGGAAGGCAAGGAAATGGTCATGCCGGGCGACAACGTGTCGATCACGGTCAAGCTGATCGCCCCGATCGCCATGGAAGAGGGCTTGCGCTTCGCCATCCGTGAAGGCGGTCGCACCGTCGGCGCCGGCGTCGTCGCCAAGATCATCGCCTGATTATTTTCAGCAGGGGCATAGCTCAATTGGCAGAGCGTCGGTCTCCAAAACCGAAGGTTGGGGGTTCGATTCCCTCTGCCCCTGCCAAATCCGATCGCTGACGAGCCATCGAGATTTGTTGCCTGATCGGCGGCCCGCAGGACGTGAAGCGCCCTGGCGGGCTTTCCTGCTCATGGGTCTTGGTCGCTGTGGCCTTGCCTCTGAACGAAGTGAATGTGATGAACGCTCCCCAAGTCGAAACTGTTTCCACCAACGCTGACAAGACCCGGCTGATCGCAGCGGGTCTGCTGCTCCTGGGTGGCTTGGTGGCGTTCTACCTGCTCTCGGCGCAAGGCCCCTATGCGCAGTGGGCTGCCTTGCTGGTGTTGCTGGCGGGTGCGGTGGCTGTGTTCTTTGCGTCCGAGTCGGGCAAGGCGCTGATCGCCTATGGCCGCGAGTCGGTCAAGGAGTTCTACAAGGTGGTCTGGCCGACGCGCAAGGAAGCGGGTCAGATGACGGGCTATGTCTTCGCCTTCGTGGTGGTCATGGCCCTGTTCCTGTGGATGACCGACAAGACCCTGGAGTGGGTGCTGTACGACCTGGTCCTCGGCTGGAAGCGCTGATCGCGGGCGTGTGACGCTGTACAAGCAAGGTTTCAAGATGAGCGATATCCAGTCCACTCCCGCTGCCGTGCCCATGCGCTGGTACGTGGTCCATGCCTACTCCGGAATGGAGAAGGCGGTGGAGCGCAACCTGCGCGAGCGCATCGAGCGCTCGGGCATGAATGCCAAGTTCGGCCGCATCCTGGTCCCGACCGAAGAAGTGGTCGAGATGAAGAATGGCAAGAAGTCCGTCACCGAGCGGCGTTTCTTTCCCGGCTATGTGCTGGTCGAGATGGTGATGGACGACGAATCCTGGCACCTGGTCAAGAACACCAGCAAGGTCACCGGCTTCGTCGGTGGTGCCAAGAACCGTCCCTCGCCCATCTCGGAAGCGGAGGTCATGAAGATCGTGACCCAGATGCAGGAAGGCACCGAGAAGCCCCGTCCCAAGGTGGAGTGGGTGGTCGGTGAGGTCGTGCGTGTCAAGGATGGTCCGTTCACCGACTTCAATGCGGTGATCGAGGACGTCAACTACGACAAGAGCAAGATGCGGCTGTCCGTCACGATCTTCGGTCGTGCGACGCCGGTGGAACTCGACTTCCATCAAGTCGAGAAGGTCTGACGCGGTCGCCGTACCGCATCGGATCGGGTGGCGGGCGCATGGTGTGTCCGCATCTCACACATGACGAGGAGCCTGTCTTCGTGACAGGCGCTTGAACTCGAGGAGCCATCATGGCAAAGAAGATCGTCGGCTTCATCAAGCTGCAAGTTCCGGCGGGCAAGGCCAATCCTTCGCCCCCGATCGGTCCCGCGCTCGGTCAGCGTGGTCTCAACATCATGGAGTTCTGCAAGGCGTTCAACGCACAGACGCAGCAGGGCTTCGAGATCGGCATGAAGCTGCCGGTGGTCATCACCGCCTTCGCCGACAAGTCGTTCACCTTCGTCATCAAGAGCCCGCCGGCGACGGCCCTCCTGAAGAAGGCCGCCAAGATCGAACGTGGCTCGGCTCGTCCGCACGTCGAGAAGGTCGGCAAGCTGACCCGTGCGCAGCTGGAAGAGATCGCGAAGATCAAGGTCAAGGATCTGACGGCCGCCAATCTGGACGCCGCTGTCAAGACCATCGCGGGCTCGGCCCGTTCGATGGGCATCAACGTGGAAGGGGTCTGATCATGGCAAAGCTGACGAAGCGTCAAAAGGCGCTGCAAGGCAAGGTCGAGACGACCAAGCTGTACCCGATCGACGATGCACTGGGCCTGCTGAAGGAATGCGCCAACGCCAAGTTCGATGAGTCCATCGACGTGGCCGTGCAACTCGGCGTGGACGCCAAGAAGTCGGACCAGGTGGTGCGTGGCGCCGTCGTGATGCCCAACGGCACGGGCAAGACCAAGCGCGTGGCCGTGTTCACGCAAGGCGCCAAGGCTGACGAAGCCCGCGCTGCGGGTGCGGACATCGTCGGCATGGACGACCTGGCGGCCGAAGTCAAGGCCGGCAACATCAACTTCGACGTGGTCATCGCCTCGCCGGACGCGATGCGCGTGGTCGGTCAGCTGGGCCAGATCCTGGGCCCGCGCGGCCTGATGCCGAACCCGAAGGTCGGCACCGTGACCCCGGACGTTGCCACCGCCGTGCGCAATGCCAAGGCCGGTCAGGTCCAGTTCCGCGTCGACAAGGGCGGCATCATCCACGGCACCATCGGTCGCCGCTCGTTCGAGGATGGCAAGCTCAAGGGCAACCTGCAGGCGCTGCTGGAAGCCCTGAACAAGGCCAAGCCGGCATCGAGCAAGGGTGTCTACCTGCGCAAGGTCGCCGTCTCGTCGACGATGGGCGTGGGCGTCCGCGTGGACATCGCCAGCGTCACCGCTGGCATGGGCACCAGCCAGAACTGATCTGAATTGATCTGATCGCAAGATCCGGAGCCTGCGCGAGTCTGGCGCAGGCATTCCGCAAGCATTTGGTGGGCTGGACGGCGCAAGTTGTCCAGGTCATCGAAGACCGCTGGCGAGGCGCTCCCCGGAATTCCGGTGCGGGCAATTCTTAATCGGCGAGGTTCGGGTTCCGACCCGGCCAGACCCGGCCAGCGCAGATGGCGAACCCGCCGCAAAGGTTGTCCCCGTGTTGACACGGGCTCCTGAACGGCAAGGTCGCTGAACCCGGTGTGTCCCGAGTGCGCGAGCGCGACGGACATGTTTGAAGGAGTGGACCTTGAGTCTCAATCGCAACGAGAAAGCAGCCGTTGTCGAGGAAGTGACCGCGCAAGCCGCCAAGTCGCAGACCCTCGTCGTGGCCGAGTACCGTGGCCTCACCGTCGCTCAATCGGACGCACTGCGCAAGACCGCGCGGGAAAAGGGTGTCTATCTTCACGTGCTGAAGAACACCCTGGCCCGCCGCGCTGTTGCCGGTACGCCGTTTGAAGTGGCGGAAGCCCAGTTCGTCGGTCCGCTGATCTACGGTTTCTCCGAAGACGCCGTGGCCGCTGCCAAGGTGGTGGCCGACTTCGCCAAGACCAGCGACAAGCTGGTCATCAAGGGCGGAGCCTACGGTGGCAAGGCACTGGACGCCGATGGCGTCAAGGCGCTGGCCAACGTGCCGAGCAAGGAAGTCCTGCTGGCCCAGCTGCTGGGTCTGCTGCAGACGCCGATCTCCGGTCTGGCACGCGTCATCGCGGAAGTGGCCAAGCACAAGGCTGGTGGCGCTGAAGCGCCCGCTGCCGAAGTCGCTGCCTGATCCCCGACGACCCTGTTTTCTCGCATTCACTGCATTCAAGTATTAGGAGCCCATCATGGCATTCGACAAAGACGCTTTCCTGGCTGCCCTGGACACGATGACCGTCCTGGAACTGAACGACCTGGTCAAGGCCGTTGAAACGAAGTTTGGCGTGTCCGCTGCTGCGGTCGCCGTCGCGGGTGGTGGTGGTGGTGCCGCCGCCGCTGCCGTGGTCGAAGAGAAGACCGAATTCAACGTCGTGCTGCTCGCAGCCGGCGCTCAAAAGGTGCAGGTCATCAAGGCCGTGCGCGAACTGACGGGCCTCGGCCTGAAGGAAGCCAAGGACCTGGTGGACGGCGCC
>JAAFKB010000103.1 GCA_013299055.1 Sphaerotilus sp. | reverse complement strand
GGCGAGCAGGCTACAATCTCCGGCTCTTCGGTGCGTCCCCCAGCACCGGCCTCGCCGTAGTTCAATGGATAGAACGGGCGCCTCCTAAGCGCCAGATACAGGTTCGATTCCTGTCGGCGGGACCAATCTGCACTATGGGGGAACCCCTTCCGTGCGTAATCTGTGGGGCGGAGCGGCACCGGACAGCGCCAGCAAGGCAACGCACAAACGACAAACCCCGCCACGGGCAACCCTGGCGGGGTTTCTGCTTTTGGCGCGCCCACCCCCTCGACCGGTCGGAGGGGTGCGGTGGCCCGGCTACCTGGCGACGAGCTTCAGCGTCTGGTGCGCGTCGATGCGCAGCAGGTAGAGCATCCAGAGGCCTGCAGGCATGCCGCGCTCGCCCCCCTCCCACTTCTTCCATGCCCCATGCGAGGCGCCGATCAGCTCCGCGCTTGCCTCCATCGAGGCGCCGGTCCGTGCGCGCGTCCGCGCGATCTCTTCAGGTGTTGGTTTGTCCATGCTGGCAGTGTACCCGATGGGGAAATAGCGCACATCGCGAAATCGCTTGCACCAATTTCCCAATTGGGGAAATAATGCAGACATGCGCTGAAGAGCGCGGCACCAACCGGAACTAAATCCATGAATACCGCAAAAATCCCAGAATTCGCTTTCCCCGCAAACCCTGACGCGCTGGCACTGTTTGAGACGATCGCGCTGGCCGGTCTTGAGGGCCAATGGATTGAGCTGTCGCTCAAGGATCAGCGGCGCATCATGGGCGCCCCTGTGTTCGGCTACTCCGCGATCCGCATCAACACCGATTGCACTCTGCAGATCGACCACCGCACCGGCGCCGTGAACCCCGTTCTCGGCACGATCTCACTCGCTGGCGTCAGGGAACTCGTGGCCGCCACCCTGCCCGCCCTGGCGGACTCCGGCAGATTCGATCTGGTCGGCCCCCGGTTCTGGATCGATACCACTGCCCGGCGTGGCTGCTGGGAGCGAAAGGACGGAACCGAAGGGGGTGAACTGCTGTTCGACCGTCTCGAATCCGGCGCTCTTGACCTGGTCGACTTCGACGGCGCCGGCTCCCTCCCGGTGGCGATCGTCTGTGCCCTGCGCTCAGTAGGCGTCCGCGTCTCGGACGACTTCACCTGAGGCCAGCCACAGCCTGGCGGGTCAGGATCCGGCGGTGCTGTCTGCCTTGCTCCGCTTCGCCCAAAGCGACCAGGCGAGGCCGGCCGCGGCGGACAGGCCCGAGACGATGGCCGTCACCGTCTGCCCGTCGATGTTGTAGCGGACGGCGGCGGCGCCGGCGAGGGCGGTCAGGGCGTGGCGCGCCAGCGCCGCGATGGTGGTCGTGTTCATGGATTTTCCTCTTCGGTGGTGGTGAACGCCTGCAGGCAGACGGCCCGCTCGGCGGATCTCCTGCGGTGCAGGCCTTGCATCGGTACAAGGATTCCGGCCACGGTGGCCTTGTCCCAGCGCATCAGCTCGTCGCACGCAGCGCGATAGTCGCGCGCCTTGAGCTTGCGGGCCGCCGTGCTGTGCTTGGTGTCGCAGGCGATGACCGGCCCCAGGTTGTAGACAGCGTCCGCGAAGGCGGCATGCACCGGTCCCGGCAAGCCTGGCGCGCACCGCTCGACCGCGAGCACCGCGGTGCGCATGTCGGCGTCGAGTAGCTGGTCGCACTGCTGCATCGTGAACGCCTGGCCAAGTCGAAGCTCAGGCCCGGTGTGGCCCCAGCAGGCAGTGAGGATGCCGGGGGGATCTCGATAGACGTACCGGCGGAGGCCTTCGGATGGAATGGCCAGCGCGGTAGCGGCAGCCAGCACGGCCAAGATGCGGCGGGACTTGTCGGGGCTGGAAAGGTCAGCGAGGGACATCACGGAACTCCGGCGCCGGCGGTGGTGGAAGCTCCCGCACGGGCCGGAAGCGCATCCGCAGGTCCGGCGACTCGTAGAGCTTGCCGCCGCGGATGTCGATGGTGTCGACGCCTGGGTGCGACAGAGCGCGGCCCGCCAGGTCGGCAATGGTCACGGCGGTGCAGCCCGACAGCGAGGCGGCAGCGCACACGATGGCGCCCCACAGCAGCACGGACAGCACGGGGCCGGCGGAGAGGCGCGAGAGGGTGCGGCGGATCATCAGTGACCCCCTGGCGTGTTGCCGCCCAGGGCGGCGATGACCAGCCCCCAGACAGCCAGCAGCGCGGCGGCAATGCCACCAGTCCAGCGGGCGACGGATCCGACGGCACCGAAGAACCGGAAGGCGCCCTTCGCGGCGGCGAGGATGTCCAGCACCTCCGTGGTCGCCTGGGTGTTCCGGTGCAGGTCGTCCTCGATCTTCCCGGTGACCTGTGCGGCCTCCTTCAGACTTTGCTCGATCTTCTGCATGCGCTCGTCGCCGGCGGCGAGGCGCTCGTCGATCATGGCCATCCAGGCGCTGTCCCCGGTCTGGGGTGGTAGGGGTTCGTTCATGGTGCGGTTCCGGCTCCTGCCGTCCAGCTGATTGCGTTGATCTCCTGCACCGTCTGCGCACGGTGAAGGGCATCGCGGAGCGCCTGCGCGCGCTGCTGCGCGGCATTCGCCCGCATCCCGTACGCCGCGAGGACTGCGCGCAGGGCGGGCGCGGTGACGGTGGCCCTAGTGTTGTCGCCCAGCGTCCAGACGGTTGACCATGTGGCGCCCACGAAGTCCGCCACTTCGAGCTGATCGCGCATGGCGGCACGGGATGCGTCATCGACTTGCCAGGCCTTGCCCTGCGTCACGATGGTGGGCGAGCTGGCCACGGCATCGCGGGCGGTCTTGATCTCCTGCCAGCGCGCGAGGCGGGCGCCCGAGAGCGTGGGCACGCCGATCCAGTTGTCGGCCTGCTCGCACCACTCCCACGATCGCGCCGGCGTGTCTTCTGGGCGCGGCGGGAGCCTGCGCACCAGCGCGGGCGAGAGGTTGCCGAACCCGTCGTCAGCCTGGCCGACGGCGAAGCGCTCGCGGTCGTGATGACCCGGAAGCACACCGCACCCGGCCGGGATAATTGCGCTGACCCAGTCCTCCGGGCATGAAACAGCATCCGGCAGTATTTCGCCTGAGTCAATTTTGTAAAAGCTGTAGGCTGGCATCAGCGCTTGAACTCACGGTGTGACCATGACCCGCCATGGGTCAGTGATGTTTGGTTTCCGAGGACTGAAATAAAAATTCTAAATTTATACCGTCGCCCCTCCCGAAACATGAACGCTCCCCCGCGAAGCGAATCAGTTCCGCCGAGATTGTCCCCGGAGATTTTGAATGACGCAGGTATAGTTCCGGACGTCGTCGCGTCGCCTGGCAAAACAAGATGGACACTCAGGATGCCAGCAGTTCGCGGGAACCCCTCATACAAGGTGGACCCGTCGTCACGGACTTCGGCTATCCAGGCGGCCAGATAGTAGGTCGTACCCTTGCCTGTTGATGTCCCGGGCGGATATGAAAATACCAGCGAGGCATTCCATTCGACCGACACCACCCCAGATCCAACAAGGAACGGGATGGACTCATGGATATTTGTTTCGTATAGCGCAAGAGGGGGCGTTGCAAATGCCGTGTCCGTGACTGGGTTATGAATACTCACGGCCGATATTGTCACGGCGCCCGCCGCGATGTCTGCCGTGTTGACGGCGCCGAGCTGGCTGTGCGAGGTGGCGGCCGATGGCGAGTAGGTGCTCGGCACCTCCTGCAGCGGGCCGGCGACCTCGATCATCGGCATGACCATCCAGCCGTAAGAGCTGGTCTGTCCGGCGGCCGTGTTGCGCTTGGCGAATAGCAGGCGCATGGATACCGCATCGGCTGGAACGTCTGCGAACACCGCAAGGCGTCGCCACCCCGTCAAAGATCGGCCGCCGCCAACCTCGCCGGGCGAATTTGTCATGGATCCGCCAGTTACTGATCCATCGGCCCGCTTGAACTCCACGTACAAATCGACTCCACAGCGGTGGTGTGCCACCCATGCGCTACCGCAAACCCTCTTCGTCGTCGCGGGCGAGACTGGTATCAGCGACTCGGTGAACGCGACGGAAAACGTCGCATTGCCGCCCGGGTATTGCCCCCCGAATGTCCACGCATGCGCCGTCGTGGCCGGCGCGCCTTGCGCCAGGCATATCGGGTTAGCGCCGACAGGGCACCAGATGCCGGATGGCTCGCGGGCCATCTCCGCGCCCTGGTATGTGGACGGCATTCCGGCGACCCACGACCCCAGCGACCAGCCGGCCGTGGAGTTTCCGGCCATCTCCGTCTGACAGTTGATGAGGTTGGACGCCTGGCCGAGTTTGGCGTTGTTGATGTCCTCGTTACCGATCAGGCCGGCGACGTTGGACGGCCGGCCCGTGACTTTGGACCAGTCCGCGATGCTGGCCGAAACCACACCGATGCGGGCCTGCAGCGCGGCGCGCGCCTGGTAGGCAGCATCCCAGGCGGCGTTCCAGGTGGCCGGCACGATGGTGCTGTCGGCGCTCGTGTCGGACCAGCCTGGCGAGAGGCTGGTCAGCAGGTTGGCCAGCTCGGCGCGCCGAGTCTCCGCGTTCGTGCGCTCGGTGGTGATCGAGAGTGCGGCGGCGGTGCCGAGCAAGGCGTCGACCGACCACCACAGCTCGTTCCACCGGGTGATGACATCAGGCTTCTCGCCACGCGAGAGGATGCCGTTTGAGGCGATAGCCTGCAGCTGCGAGAGTGCGGCAGCGGCGGCGGTCGCGGCGTTGGCGCCCGTCTGCTGCGCGGTGTCGGCGAGGTACTTCGCGCGGGCAGCGATGGCGTTCAGTAGCGCGGTGCGCGCCTGGTAGGCGGCATCCCACAGCGTGCGCCATGTCGCCGGGATGATCGTGGTGTCCTGAGAGGTGTCGGACCAGCCGAGCGACAGCGAGAGCAGGTGATTGCTCAATGCGGACAGCGCGTTGCTGAAGTCGGCAGAGGGGATGCCGTAAGCGGTGGCGGAGTCGATGATGCCGACCCGGCTGTTCCATAGCTCGGTCCAGTCGACGATGACGGCACCTTTCTCCCCGCGGGCGAGGATGCCGTCGCTGTCGATGGCCTGCAGCCTGGCCAGCGCGGCATTCGCCGAGATCTGCCCCGCGCTGGCGGCGCTGGCGGCGTTGGCGGCGGTCTGCGCTGCGCTGGCGACGGCCTGGTCGACCGCGGCCGAGCCGATGACGTTGAGGCCCCAGACCGCGCCGTAACTCGACGGGCCGACGGTGCCGACAGCGATCCAATCCAGCTCGAACACGTCTGCCGCGCTGTTGCCCAGGTCGAGCCGCAGCTGCTGGATGGTGGCGGAGGTCCAGTCCGCGCCGCCGGCGGTAAGCGCGGCCATGTCCCATTCGAGGACGACCCAGGCGCCGGCGGCGGTCTGGTCCGCGATGGTCTTGGTGTAGGACTCCGAGACCCCATGCGCGTCCGTGATGTAGTAGACCGTCCCTTGCCAGCTCGACCCCGCCAGCCGGCGCAGCCTGGCCCGCACGCGGCTGAAGTTGGCACCCGAGATCCCGAGGGCTCCGCCCGTGATCAGGATAGGGTCGCCCCCGGTGCTGGCCAGCGTCACCGAGCTGGCGCTGGCGGTGAGCGTGGCGCCCTGCGCTACGCACCCGTCCGTCGTGCCTTGGAACGTCCAGGCGCGCACCGCGGAAAACGCGGCCTGGCTGTTCAAGATGTCGGCGTCCGCTGGGCGGCCGGCGAGCGTTGCCCACGCGATCAGCGCCGACTCGCCGACCGTGATGGTCATCGACACGGCGGCGGAGGGCGCGCCGAACTGGTCGGTGTTGACGGCCCATGCGGTATGCGTGCCGAGCGGAGGGGCCAGCCAGATGCAGTCGGTCGCCTGCCCTCGGAAGATGCGGGAGCCTGCCGCCCAGCTGGCGCCGATGCGCCACTCTGTGACGATCGCCAGATCTTCCGCCGGCGCCCAGGCGATGCGCACGCCTCCCGTCACGATGGTGGCAACGGCGCTGCTCACTGGTTCCGTGGCGGTGAGGTTGCCAGCACCCGGCGCGATGGCCACATCGTCGCGGGCGAGGCCTTCGATCGTGATGGAGTAGGTCGAGAAGGCGGGCCCGGGAACCTCTTTCGTCCAGTCCTTGTACCAGCCCACGGCGGACATGCACTCGAAAGCCTCTTCGAGCACCCAGAACACGACCTGCCCGTCGAGGTCGTCGAGGGCGCCCGTCACGCGGTCGATGTCCTGCGCTGGCACGCGCACGGTGCAGGACAGGCGGCGCGAGTACGGGCGCGGGACGATGGTCGTCACGCCGAAGTTGTTGGTTTCGACGGCGGAGAAGTCGGCCAGCTCCAGCCTGGCGCCCTCCAGCGTCTCGCCGAGCTGCAGGAACGATCCGACCAGCAGCTGGCCGACCGAGACGCCGACGCCCGACACGCTCACGCCGATCTGGGCGCCTGCCGGAATGGAGAGGCCCGAGACGGTGAGGGTTGAGAACAGGGCGGGCGCCCTGGCGGCGGGCACGGTGGCGGTGCGCACCGTGGCGCCGTTGCTGGTGATCGTGACCGTGGCGCCGACGATGCCGGCCAGCACGATGTCGGTGACGACCGCGGACGCGGTGAGCACCACGGCCAGCGGCGAGGCGGCGGACACGGTGGCGAAGCTGGGCGACTTGTCGAACATGGCCCAGCGGTTCGTCGGCCCCACATCCAGCCATGCGGCGTCAACCTCTGGCGCGGAGGTGCTGGCGCCGCCGACCTGGCGCTCGTAGATGCGGTGTGTCGTCGCGCGGATGACGCGAGCGCCTGCAGCGTAGGTGCCGGCGGCCCAAGCTGGATAGTCGGCCTCCGGTGCAGTGCTGCTGACCAGCGAGACGGGAGAGGTTCGCAGGGCTTTCATGGGGTCAGAGTCCTACGGTCAGGCCGCGGATGGAGAGGGTTCCGCGGGTGATCCCGCGATGCACGGAGAGCGACCAATTCGAGGGGATGCCGTAGACGAAGGTCGCGTCGACCCACGGCAGACCCACCCACACGGCAGGGCGTGCGCGCAGGGCGGCCAGCACGCGGGCGCACTGGTCCGTTGCCGCCGGCGACAGGGTGATCGACCCCGAGAGCCTGCGCGCGGTGCTGCGCTTCACGACGGTGGCGGCGCCGAACTTGTCGAAGGCCTTCGAGCTGTAGCTCTGGATTCCGATCTGCATGCCGCGCTCGGCGTCGCCGATGGCCGTGAAGGTGCCCACGGACAAGGTGCCCACCGAGACGGTGCCTGGCCCTGAAACGGTGACGGTGAGCGACGGCGTCCCGGTGAGGCCTAGGCCGGTGATCTGCAGCGCCGACCCGACGCCGATGCGGTCGGACGCAGGGACGGCCACGGTGCGCAGCGTCACCCCGTTGTTCGCTACGGTCACGGTCGAGCCGACCACGTTCAGCAGCACCACGTCGTTGACCGGGCCCGGCAGTAGCAGCGTGACGGCAACCGAGTCGGCGCCGGTGGTCGACGAGCCCACGGAGTCGTCGAGCATCGCCCAGCGATTCGTCGGACCTACAGGCGTCCAGTTGGCCGGGTCGGCTTCCGGCGCGGTCGCGCTGGCCCCGGCGGTGACGCGCTCGAACACCCGATGCAGGCCGTAGCGGATGACGCGCGCGCCTGCGGCGTAAGTGGTCAGAGCGGCCCACGCGGGATAGTCAGCCTCCGGTGTACTGCTGTAGGTCAGCACGCCGTCGGTGATGCGGTGGGGGACCAGAACCTTCATCGCGCGGCCCTCGTTGTGATGGCGTCGCCGTCCTGGGTGACGGCCTCAAGCACCCGAGAGGTGCGGCCCGTGTTCGTGGCGATCACCGCCCCTTGCGCCTCCGACGACTGACGCAGGGCGGCCACTTCGGCGCGGAGGGCGCGAAGCTCTGCCAGCAGCGCGGCGTCGTCCTGCTCCTGCGGCTGAAACGGCGCCGGCGGGACGATGACGGGCACCGGCGCGGCGGCCTGCTGGATGACGACCGGCACGGCGGTTACGGCGGCATCTGCGGGCGGCAGGTTCTGCGGATCCGCGGTGGTGGCAACGGAGGCCGCGGCAGGAGGCGCAGAAGCCGCGGCGGCCTGCTGGGCGGCGTAGGCCATGGCGGCCGGCAGTGCGTCGAGCTGCGCCGCGATCCGCGAGGTTTCCCGGGCAAGCGTGAGCGGGTCCGATGCGGTTGCTTTCACGGCCTCGATGAGGGCGCGAGCATCGGCGACGATGCGGCCCGACGCTTCCGTGTCCCCGGCCTGCGCGCTGGCCAGGTCCGCCTGATAGGTCGCGCGGCGTGCGGACACGGAGGCGTCACCGCCGGCGGCGCCCCGCAGCTCGTCCAGGAATGCCGCAATGCCCTTGCCGGATGCGGCCAGCGCGTCCGCGGCTTTCTTCTCGTCTTCGAGCGCCCACACGCGGGTCTGTAGCGCCCGGTTGCTGGCGTCGAGCTTGGCGAGTTCGCGGGCGCGCAGGGCGGCCGTGTTGCCCTGCGCGGCCAGCAGGCGATCCTCCAGCGATGCGCGCTCGCTGGCGATGTCCGAGGCAGACTTCACCGCGGCGGCTCCTGCGTCCGTGACCTCGATGAAGTCGCTGAAGGCGGTCGACAGTGCAAGCAGGCCGCCGAGCTGCGCCTGGCCGGCGGCGGTGGAGGTGCTGGCGCCCTCGACGAGCCGGCGGAAGTCAGCGGCGGTGGTCGGCAGCGTGACGCCCAGCCGCGCGAACTCCGCAGTCATGCGCGAGGTCTTCAGCGCGGTCTGCTCTGCCGCGGTCAAGAACTTTTCTTCGTAGGCGGTGGCCCCGTCCTTGAGTGCGGAGAGGCCGCCGGCGCCGCGGATCAGGTCGGCGGTCACGGCCTGGCCATCGATGCCGACCGAGCGCAGCATGCCGCGCACGTCGACCAGCGCGCTGTAGGTGTCCGCCAGCTCCTGCGCGGTGCCCGACAGGGTGCTGATGATCTGGCCGAGCGACGATGCAGTTCCGCGCGCGCCCGCTTCCACGGCCGCGATGGACTGGCGCACCAGCTCGGCGCCGACGTCGCCCTGCTTGTTGTCGATGGAGGCCAGCGACACGGCGCCGATGCCGAGGCGGCGCAGTGTCTCGCCGGCGGACTCTGTGGCGCTGGCGACGCGCACCACGGTTTCGAGGTAGCCCTCGCCGACAGCTTGGAACTCATCGAACCCGGCCAGCGCGGCGCGGGCGAGGTTGTCGCCGACTGCGCCGAACACGGCCGACAGCTTCTCCGATACCTGCTCGCCGGTCAGGCCCCGCAGGTCGATCTTGCCGATGTCCACGACGAACGACCGCAGCCGGCCCTCCACCGCATCGGTGGCGACGCCGAGCGGAACGGCTGCAGCGCGCACGGATCCGGCGAAGCTGGACAGGATCGAGCCGAATTGACGCTCAAGCTCTGCGTCCGCGCCCTGCAGCTGCGTCGAAACCTTGGTGCTGACCGTTGCGCCCAGGAATTTCCTTTTCTTCTCGACGTCAGCGTAGTACGCCGCTTGCAGGGTGCCATTGGCCAGGATCTCGCCGAGCGACTGCGCGGCACCGGTGATCCCCTGCCCCTGTACCGTCGTCTTGGTCCCGAAGAGCTTGGCGCCCAGGCTTGTGAATGCAGAGAGGGCCGCGCCCACGGCGCCCAGCATGACGACGGACATCGCGCCGCCGCCGCTGTATCCGCCCTTGATCCCTGCGGCCATGTCCTGCAGGCGGCCGGATCGCGCCAGCAGCGAGCTGACGCCGCCGATGCGCGTCTCGATGTTGCGCAGGCTGGCGGCCATCTGCGCGCTGTACCCGAGGGCCAGCAGGTCGACCTCCTTCAGTGCGTCGAGACTGCCTTTGATGCTTTCGGACTTGGCATCCTTGTCGCCCAGCACGGTGCCGGTGCCGGTGTTGGTTTTCGCGACCCCGCCCGATCCTCCGCCGAGCCCGCCGACGACGAAGCCGAGGCCCGCCATGACGGCGGCCATGCCGGCCATGCGAGGCAGGGCGGAATACGGGTCGCCCTGCGCCTGGTTCGCGACGCCGGCGGCGGCGGCGGCACTCCCGACGCCGAACAGGGCGAGGATTTCAGCGCCTGCGGCGTCCACGGCGGCCATTGCGCTGGCGGCGTAGCCCGCGAGCTTGGCGGCGGTTTCCTCGCTGATCAGGCCCATCTTGAGGGCGGCGGACTTGACCGACATCGCCATCTCGGCGGCCCTGAATGCCTGTTCCGCCTTCTGCAGATTTGCCCAATCCTTCGAGCCCTCCCGGAAGAACCCCTTCGCGGCGCCCAGCATCGTGCCGTAGGCGGCCACCTGATCCTTGGCGTGCTTGGACTCCACGGCGGCCAGCTTCTGCGTGTCCGTGCCCGCGAGTGCCTTCGCCTTCCCGTAGTCCTCTTGGACCTTCATCAGGGCGCCGAAGCCGCGCACGAAGGCGGCCATCGACTGGCTGGCGGAGTCGAACCCGGCCGCGATCTGCGTCCCGACGTCGGCGCCCAGGTAGTCGCGGAGTGCCGTCAGGTCGCCGAGCTTCTGGCGG
>JAAFKB010000102.1 GCA_013299055.1 Sphaerotilus sp. | reverse complement strand
CCGCCCCGGCGAAGACCAGCTCGTCGCCACGATCACCGCCACCCTGATGACCATCACCGGCCGGAACGACGTGCGCGGCTGAAACCCGTTTGTCAGCCTGTTGCCTCGGCCGCTACGCAACAATCCGTCCATGAGCACTGAACTGAACGAACTCTTCGAGAACAACCGCCGCTGGGCCTCTGAAGTCGAGCAGCGCGAGCCTGGTTTCTTCACGCGCCTGCTCAAGCAGCAGACGCCGCAGTACCTGTGGATCGGCTGCGCGGACAGCCGGGTACCAGCCAACGAGCTGGTCGATCTGCTGCCGGGCGAGCTGTTCGTCCACCGCAACATTGCCAACGTGGTGGTGCCGAGTGACCTGAACGCGTTGTCGGTGATCCAGTTCGCGGTGGATGCGCTGCGGGTGCGGCACGTCATCGTCGTGGGCCATTCCAACTGCGGTGGCGTGAAGGCGGCGCTGAACAACCTGCGCGTGGGGCTGGCCGACAACTGGCTGCGCCACATCCAGGACGTGCGCGACGCCCACCGCGCCTTCCTCGACTGCGTACCCGCCGAGCAGCGTGTGGACGCGCTGGTCGAGCTGAACGTGCTGGAGCAGGCGCTCAACGTCTGCCGCACCACCATCGTCGAAGATGCTTGGCAGCGCGGCCAGGAAGTCGTCATCCACGGCTGGGTCTACGGCCTGCACAACGGCCTGCTCGAAGACCTGCGCATGACCGTGGCCGGCATCGACGACATCGAACCCGCCTACGCCCGCGCCGTCGAATCGGTGCACCGCCGCTACCGCACCCCAACGTCATCCCCTGCCCCGGAGTCCACCCATGGCTGATCCCATCGTCATCGTCTCGGCTGCCCGCACGCCCATTGGTGGCCTGCTCGGCGATTTCGCTTCGCTGGCCGCCTGGGAGCTGGGCGGGGTGGCCATCCGCGCCGCCGTCGAGCGTGCGGGCATTCCTGGCGAGGCGGTGAGCGAAGTGCTCATGGGCAACTGCCTGATGGCAGGACAGGGACAGGCGCCGGCACGTCAGGCGGTGCTGGCGGCGGGGCTGCCGCAGTCGGCCGGGGCGGTGACGCTGAGCAAGATGTGCGGCTCGGGCATGCGCGCCATGATGTTCGGCCATGACATGCTGAAGGCCGAGAGCGCAGACGTGGTGGTGGCCGGTGGCATGGAGAGCATGACCAACGCACCGCACCTGATGTTTGCGCGCAAAGGCGTGAAGTACGGCGCCACCCACCTGTTCGACCACATGGCCATCGACGGGCTGGAAGACGCCTACGAGCGCGGCAAGGCGATGGGCGTGTTCGCCGAACAGTGCGTGGCGAAATACGGGTTCACCCGCGAGGCGCAGGACGCTTTCGCCATCGCCTCGACGACCCGCGCCAAAGCGGCCAACGAGGACGGCAGTTTCGACTGGGAAATCGCGCCGGTGACGGTCAAGGGCCGCGGCGGCGACACCGTGATCCGGCAGGACGAACAGCCCTTCAAGGCCAAGCTCGACAAGATCGCCAGCCTGAAACCCGCGTTCAAGAAGGACGGCACCATCACCGCCGCCAACGCCAGCAGCATCTCGGACGGTGCCTCGGCGCTGGTGCTGATGCGCGCCTCGACCGCTGCCGCACGCGGGTTGACGCCAGTGGCACGCATCGTCGGCCACGCGGTCCACGCGCAGGAGCCGGCGTGGTTCTCGACCGCCCCCGCCGGCGCGATCGAGAAGGCGCTGCACAAGGCGGGCTGGCAGGCGGGCGAAGTCGACCTGTGGGAGGTCAACGAAGCGTTCGCGGCGGTGACGATGGCGGCGATGGCCGAGTTCAGGCTGCCGCACGAGATCGTCAACGTGCATGGCGGCGCGTGCGCGCTGGGGCACCCGATCGGGGCGTCGGGGGCGCGGATCGTGGTCACGCTGCTGGGCGCGCTGCGCAAGCGCGGGCTGAAGAAGGGCGTGGCGGCGCTGTGCATCGGCGGGGGCGAGGCGACGGCGCTGGCGGTGGAGATGCTGTGATGCCGGACCTCGGGCTGCATGACCTGCCCCTGTTCGCGCTGACGGTGGGCATGCTGCGCAGTGCGCTGCAACCGGCGGGCGCCACCACCACAGCGGGGACGATCGCCCCGGTGCCGCTCGGGCGCGTGTTCCGGCAAGGCTTGCTGACGAATGTGCTGAACCCGAAGGTCGCGCTGTTCTTCCTCGCCTTCCTGCCGCAGTTCATCGACGCGGACACGCCCCACAAGACGCTGGCCTTTCTCGCGCTTGGCGGCTGGCTGTTCCTGCTGCTCGCACCACCCCTTCCCGTCCACTCCCCCTGCCAGAGATCCCGCCCATGCTGCTCAGCGACGACCACCGCGCCATCCAGGATGCCATCCGCACTTACGTGCAAGACCAGATCGCCCCGCACGCGGCGCGCTGGGACAAGGAACACCACTTCCCCGCCGACGAACTGAAGGGCCTGGCCTCGCTGGGCTGCTACGGCGTGGCGGTGCCGACCGAGTACGACGGCGCGGGCCTCGACTACCTGGCGCTCGCCCTGATCCTCGAAGAGGTCGCGGCGGGCGATGGCGGCACCTCGACGGTGATCAGCGTCAACAACTGCCCCGTCTGCTCGATCTTGATGGGCTTCGCCAACGAGGCGCAGAAGCAGGAGTTCCTCAAGCCGCTGGCGCGCGGCGACATGCTCGGCGCGTTCTGCCTGACCGAGCCGCACGTCGGGTCGGAGGCGGGCGGGCTGAAGACGACAGCGGTGCGCGACGGCGATGACTACGTGCTCCACGGCGTCAAGCAGTTCATCACCAGCGGCAAGCACGGTGACGTGGCGATCGTCATGGCCGTGACCGACAAGGCCGCCGGCAAGCGCGGCATCAGCGCCTTCCTCGTGCCGACGAACACGCCCGGCTACACGGTCGCGCGCCTCGAAGACAAGATGGGCCAGCACAGCTCGGACACGGCGCAGATCCTGTTCGAACACTGCCGCATCCCGGCGCGTTACCGGCTCGGCGAGGAAGGCCAGGGGCTGAAGATCGCGCTGGCCGGACTGGAGGGCGGGCGCATCGGCATCGGCGCGCAGAGCCTGGGCATGGCGCGGGCGGCGTTCGAGGCGGCGCTGCGTTACAGCAAGGAGCGCGTGGCCTTCGGCGTGCCGATCTTCGAGCACCAGGCGGTGCAGTTCCGGCTGGCCGAGATGGCGATGCAACTGGAAGCCGCTCGCCAGCTCATCTGGCACGCCGCGTCGATGAAGGACGCCGGCATCCCCTGCCTGAAGGAAGCGGCGATGGCCAAGCTCTTCGCCAGCGAGATGGCAGAAAAGGTCTGCTCGATGGCGATCCAGACCTTCGGCGGCTATGGCTATGTCAGCGACTTTCCGGTGGAGCGGATCTACCGGGATGTGCGGGTGTGCCAGATCTATGAGGGCACCAGTGATGTGCAGAAGATCCTGATCGGGCGGGCGCTGGCGGCGGGGTGAAGCTGACGCGCATTCGCTGTTTGCGAATGGCGAATAGGCTGGCCGGTAGAGCGCGTCGGCAGCCCTTCAGCGCAGGAAGTTCAGCCCTCGCAAGGCCACCTTGAGTTCAAGCTCCAGCGTCAGAAACGACTCCAGCAGCCGCAACCGATCCAGGCTGATCTGCTCGCCCAGCGCGCCGAGATAGTCCGAGATCCCACGGCGGCGGCGCGCACCCGTGGGCGCTGTCGCGGCAAATGCCATCGCCAGACACTGCTTCGGATCGTTGACCGCCTCCGCGCGGTGAGCCGGCTGTGGCAGACCGAGTGCGCGATCGTCCAGGCTGGTGCCGAACACCTGGCGCAGCGCGTCCCCATCGACCCAGGCCCAAGCCTCGGTTTCCCGGATCGGCACCACGGCCACGCAGCGGATCGCCAGCACCATCGGCATGAACGAACAGCACTGACCATTGCCCCAGCGCGCTGCGGGCTGCTTCGCGAATGCGCACTTCACGCGGCGCCTGTTCGCTCGATGGCGGGTGGTCCAGGCCCAGTACCGCCGTGACCTCGACCAACCCGCTCGCCTCGCGCAAACAGATGTCCACGCACAGCCGTTCCAGCAAGGGCTGCAGAAAGTAATAGTCCGTCCGGCCTTCGGCGTAGAGCGCCAGTCCCAGGTAACGCATGGTTCAACCCTCGGCGCGCACGGCGTCCAGCACCTGCCGGACTTCCACATCCGACACCTCGGCCCCCTTCTCCACCGCCGCGGAGGCGAACAGTCCATCCTGTTGCCGAATGGGGCGCAGCCGGGTGCGGCGGCGCGTCTGCCCCTGCGCGGGGTCCGTCACCGACGAGGTATCGGCAAACAGGATGGCGCCGCCCGCATCCACCGGATGTCCCGCACTGTCGAGCAAGGCCGCCAGCACGACAGGCGAGTGGCTGTTGAGCAGCAACTGGCTCAAGGGCGGCACCACGCCTGCGTCCATGTCATCACGCGGGCGACTCACCATGTCCTGCAGGCGCTGTACCAGCGTCTTGACCCGACCGGGATGCACCCCGTTCTCAGGCTCCTCGAAACAGACCAGTCCACGGTGCTTCGGGTCGTGCAGCAGCGTCAGCAGCGCCAGCACCCGCAGCGTGCCATCGGAAATCACCCGCGAGGTGAACGGCAGTCCATCGCGCATGGTGAGTTCGATGCGGTACTCGCGGCTGGCGTCGTGCAAGGACGCATCCAGCCGCGTGACGCCAGGGATCAGGTGGTTCAACTCGGCCGCGATGTCGCTGAGCACGCCCTGCGGACGCAGATCGGTGGCTGTTTCTGCCTTCATGCGCGCCAGGACAGCCGCCAGGTTCGAGCCATCGGCTGTCAGCGTGTCCGCGGCGGTCACAGGCGCAGGACGACGCAAGAGCGCGGGATCCAACTGGAGCAGTCGCCAGTGGCGCATCTCCTCGCGCAGCGCGAACAGGTGCGGGAACTCCGCGTTCGTGATGCTGTAGAGCACGGTGGCCTCCGCTGCACTGGCCGGGCGAAGGCGGCCCTGGGTTCCGTCCTGGTGGATGTTGAACTCGCTGCCCTTGCCGTCCGCCTTGTCGTCGGTGGTCAGCCAGGGTTTCTGGCGCTTGTACTTCAGGTACTGCGCGCGAAAGGCGCTGGATGGCCGCATCGCCACGACCCATGAATCGTTTTTGGCGAAGATAGGCTGGACTGCTTCATGCGCCACCAGGATCCGCTCGACGCCCGGCCGGATCTCGCGGCGCTCCAGCGTGACCTCGTAGCGCATCCGGGTGTGTGTCAGCTTGAACTCGCTGCCCCAGGGATCACGTCCGACCGGATCGACCAGTACCTCCACTGCCAGCGTCATGCGCTTCTCGCGCCCGGCAGGCGTGAGGCGAAACAGTTCCAGGGGCTCCCCGCGCCGCGCCTTGACGGCCTCCGCCACATCGTGGGTGGCCAGCGCCGACAGCAGTTGGATCGCGTCGAACAGGTTGCTCTTGCCGGCCGCGTTGTTGCCGACGATGGCCGTGAACGGCGCGAGGTCGATCGCCAGTCCCTCGAAGGACTTGAATCCGTCGATCTCAAGGCGGGTCAGCATGGGGGATCTCCTTCGGAACATCGGCGCGACAGGCACATCGCGGCCGGTGATTGTGCCGGGAGATCACGCCTTCACTTGCCGACCGGATTCCCCTTGTCATCCGTCCTGAAACTCTGCGACTGGAACGCAAAGAAGAACGCCCGCCACGTCCACGCAGCCCCCGCCTTGCCGGGGTAGCCGAACACCAGCGCGCCGTCCTGCCAGGTGCCGTTGTCGGCGATGTAGGGCGCGCCGTTGCCCTGGTTCATGTGGATGTCGTGGATGCCGTTGCCGGGCTTGAACTTGAAGTACTGGTCGGCCTTGGTCTTCTCCGGCCCCCACTTGGCACCGAAGGCGAAGACCTGCGCACCAGGGGTCGCCATCGCCTTGACCGCGGCGGCCTCGACCTTGTCCTTCAGATCATTGTCCACGCCGGGTGCATCCGGCGGGACCGGTTTCATCAACGCCGGCTTGACCACCCCACCGCGCACGTAGTCGATCGCCAGTCCACCCGCCTTGTGCGGCAGCTTGCGGTAGCCGGCCGGCAGCGCCAGCAGCCCTGCCGTGAACGCCACAGGCAACGCGGTCACGGTCTGGAACAGCACCGTGGACGGGGCATTCGGCGCCGAGGACTTGACGTTCACCGCGATGCGGTTCATCACCCCGCCCGCCTCGACCAGCAACTGGTAATGGTCGTCATCGGCATGGCGCAGATGCCCCAGCACGGTGCCCTTGAGCACACCATAAGTGGACAGTGGCATGAAAAACTCCCTTTGCAAAAGTCAGGCACGCATACTGCATGAATCCACCTTCCGCCGGTCCTTTTTCCACCCGCCGGTTTTCCTCCAGGTAGCGCACTCCCCATGATCCGCATCGAACTGCAAGTCGACCTTCACTACGACATCGATGCCAATGGCGCCGATTTCGTCTTCAACATCCACGCCGCACAGACCGCCTGCCAGCACGTCACCGCCGAGAACCTGCTGCTGAACCAGCCAATCCCGACCTACCTCCACACCGACGCGGCCACCGGCACGCGCTATCTGCGCCTGCGCGCCCTGCCCGGCCCGCTGCAGCTGTCCTATACCGCCACGGTGGACCTGCACCACCACTTCGCCGAACCCGCCCACCTGCCCGAGGTGCCGGTCTGCCAGTTGCCGGCCGAGGTCATCGGCTACATCTACCCGAGCCGCTACTGCCAGTCCGACCGCCTGCTGCGCCTGGCCGCGCACGAATTCGGTGCGCTCTGGCAGGGACACGGGCGGGTGCAGGCGATCATGGACTGGGTGCGCAGCCGGGTGAGCTTCACCTCGAACGTGTCGAACTCGACCACCTCGGCAGTGGACACGCTGATCGAGCGCGTGGGTGTGTGCCGTGACTTCGCGCACCTGATGATCGCGCTGTGCCGGGCGCTCAACATCCCCGCCCGCTTCGCCACCGGCACCGACTTCGGCGCCGACCCCGCCCTCGGTCCACCGGACTTCCACGCCTACGTGGAGGTGTATCTGGGCAACCGCTGGTACATCTTCGACGCCTCCGGCACCGCCATCCCGATGGCCTTCGTGCGCTTCGGCACCGGGCGGGATGCGGCAGACGTGGCGTTCGCGACCATCTTCGGCGGCGTGCGCTCGCAGGCGCCGCGCATCGTCACCCGCGCCATCGAAGACCCGGCGCAAGGCTGGCTGCGGCCAGTACGCTGCCGCGAGGCGCTGTCCACCGACGCGGGCCTGCCGCGCACGGTGGCCTGACCGCGCAAACCTCAGGATTCCCGGGCCGGGGGTGCCCATAATCCGCGCCCATGCACATCCTCATCATCGGCGCCGGCCGCGTCGGCACCAGCGTGGCCGAGAGCCTCGTCTCCGAGCGCAACGACATCACCGTCATCGACAGCGACCCGCAGCGCCTGCGCCAGTTGCAGGAGCGGCTCGACCTGCGCGGCGTGACGGGCAATGCGATCGAGCCTTCGGTGCTGCGCGAGGCCGGCGCCGAGGACTGCGACCTGCTGATCGCCTGCGCCCCGATGGACGAGACCAATCTGGTCGTCTGCAAGCTCGCGCACGACCTGTTCAACGTCACCACCACCATCGCCCGGCTGCGCTCGCCGGAGTTCGTGCCCGGCTCGCCGCTGCTGGCCCGCGGCACGGGCTTCGGGGTGGACGAGGTGATCTGCCCCGAGCAGTCGGTGACGACCTACATCCGCAAGCTCATCGAGTACCCCGAAGCGCTGCGCATCGTCGAATTCGCCGACGGGCGGGTGACGATGGCGGGCGTGCGGACCTTTGCCGGCGGCCCGCTGGTCGGGCACCGGCTCGACGAGATCCCCACCCTGCTGCCGGGCATGGACATGCGCATCGTCGGCCTGTTCCGCCAGGACCAGCCGCTCAAGACCGACGGCGACACCCGCATCGAGGCGGGTGACGAGGCGGTGGTGCTGGCGCGCACGGCGGCGGTGCCGGACGTGCTGGCGGCGCTGCGGGCACGGGACCGGCCGGTACGGCGCGTGATGATCGCCGGCGGGGGCAAGGTCGGGCTGCGGCTGGCGCGGGCGCTGCAAGGGCGCTACGAGATCAAGCTGATCGAGCTGGACCGGGCGCGCTGCGAGTACCTGGCCGCCGACCTCGGCTCGGACGTGCTGGTGCTGCAGGGCGACTCCACCGACGAAGATCTGATGGCGGACGAACACGTCGGCGACATGGATGTCTTCATCGCGCTGACCAGCGACGACGAGGACAACATCCTGGCAGGTCTGATGGCCAAGCGGCTGGGCGTGCGCCGCGCCATCGTGCTGATCAACCGCCGCGCCTACACCGAGCTGGTGCAGGGCACGCAGATCGACGTGGCCATCTCGCCGCAGCACGCGGTCATCGGCGAGCTGCTGGCGCATGTGCGGCGCGGCGACATCGAGGCGGTCCACAGCATGCAGCAGGGCGCAGCCGAGTCGATGGAGATCATCGTCCGCGGCGACCGGCGCAGCTCCAAGGTGGTCGGCCGGCGCATCGAGCAGCTCAGCCTGCCGGAGGGGGTGCAGATCGGCGCCCTGGTGCGCGGCAGCGAGGTGCTGATCGCCCACCACGACACCGTGGTCGAGACCGACGACCACGTCATCGTCTTCCTGCCGAACAAGCGCCAGGTGCGCGCGGTGGAGAAGCTGTTCCAGGTTGGCGCCACCTTCTTCTGAACCAGGGCACAGGACACGCGATGCGCTACTACTACCCGGTGTTCAAGGTGCTCGGCGGCGTGCTGGTGCTGTTCGGGCTGACGATGGCGGTGCCGCTGGGCTTCTCCTACTTGTGCGCCGACGGCATCGCGCAGGGTTTCGTGCTGTCGATGGCGATCACGGTCGTGGTCGGCGCGGCGCTGTTCCTGCACTGCCGCCACCTCGACCGCGAGCTGCAGCCACACGATGGCTTCCTGCTGGCCACGCTGGTCTGGGTGGTGCTGCCGGCGTTCGGCACGATCCCGCTGCTGCTGCACATCCCCGGCCTGGGCTTCACCGACGCCTATTTCGAGGCGGTGTCCGGGCTGACGACGACCGGGGCGACCGTGCTCACCGGGCTGGAGAAACTGCCGGTGTCGCTCAACGTCTGGCGCTGCTTCATGGTGCTGCTGGGCGGGATGGGCATCATCGTGCTGGCGGTGGCGATCCTGCCGCTGCTGGGCGTGGGCGGCAGCCAGGTGTTCAAGGCGGAGACCCCCGGCCCGATGAAGGACGACAAGCTCACCCCGCGCATCGCCGAGACGGCGCGCGGGTTGTGGGCGGTGTACTTCGCCGTCGCCGCGGCCTGCCTGCTCGGCTACCGCTGGGCGGGGATGGGCTGGCCGGATGCGTTCATGCACATGTGCTCGACGATGGGCCTGGGCGGGCTGGCGGGTTATGACGCGAGCTTCGCGGCCTTCAACTCGGGGCGGGTCGAAGCCGTGGCGATCGTGTTCATGCTGCTGGCCGGGGTGAACTTCGCGCTGTACTTCCGTGTCTGGCAGCGGCGCTCGATCCGGCCGCTGTGGCGCGATCTGGAGGCCCGGCTGTTCTTCGCGCTGATGGCAGTCAGCGTCGCGGTGGTCACGGTGTTCCTGGTCGCGCATGGTGTCTATCCGGAGTGGACGACCGCGCTGCGCCATGCCGCGTTCAACGTCATCTCGGTGGCGACGACGACCGGCTTCGCGACGGTGGACTATGCCCAGTGGCCGATCTTCGCGCCGATCCTGATGCTGTTCCTGTGCGGCTTCGCGACCTGTGCCGGCTCGACCGGCGGCGGCATCAAGCTCAGCCGCTCGCTGCTGCTGCTGAAGCAGGTGCAGCGCGAGTTCACCCGGCTGCTGCACCCGCGCGCGGTGCGGCCGGTGACGCTGGGCGGGGCGGTGGTGGACACGCAGGTGCTGTTCTCGGTGCAGGCGTTCATGCTGGTCTACGGTGCGGTGCTGGTGGCGGGGACGATGGCGCTGCTGCTGACCGGGCTGGACATCCTCAGTGCGTTCACGGCGGTCGTGGCCTGCATCAACAACACCGGCCCCGGCCTCGGGCAGGTCGGCCCGTCCGGCAACTACCAGGGCCTGAGCGATGCACAGACGTGGATCTGCACGGTGGTGATGCTGCTCGGGCGGCTGGAGCTGTTCGCGGTGCTGGTGCTGTGTACGCCGCAGTTCTGGCGGCGGTGAACAGGCGGATCACAGCAGGAGCGTCTGGGCCAGTCGGTCCGCGTCCGGTGCCAGCCGGGTGGCGGCGAGCAGGTCGGCCACCCGGGCGTTCTGGCCCTGCCATTCGATGACCCGCGCCTCGCCGAGCAGCGCGTAGTGCCACTCGCGCCCGCTGCGCAATCCTGCCGGCAGCGTGTTCAGGCGCTCGCACCAGGCCACGGCGGCGCGCCGCTTGCGCTGCACATCCGGGTGGATGACCTGCTGCTGCGCCTTGGTCTCGACGAGGTAGAGGGTCTCCGCCGTGCGGACCAGGAAGTCGGGCGAGTAGAACGCCGGCAGCCCGTCCTCCTTCACGTAGCGCAGCCGCAGGAAGTCGTGGCGCGTCTCGCTGATCTTGCAGAACGCCTCGACGTGGCTGTC
>JAAFKB010000101.1 GCA_013299055.1 Sphaerotilus sp. | reverse complement strand
GTTGAGGTCCAGTGGTGGCACCTGGGCGACGATGTTCTCGATGTCGTGGGGGTAGTAGTTCGCCCCGTTGATGATCACCAGATCCTTGCGCCGGCCGGTGATGTACAGGTTGGCGCCACTGAGGAATCCCAGGTCGCCGGTGTCCAGCCAGCCCTCGGCGTTGATCGTCACCCGGTTGAGTTCGGGCAGGCCGTGGTAGCCGCGCGTGACCGAAGCCCCCCGGGCCTCGATGTTGCCGATGACCTCGTCGGCCACGGACTGGCGATTGGCGTCCGTGATGCGCAGCTCCAGGTTCTCGCTGACCGGCCCGACGTTGGCGCATTCGATGGCATCGGGGTGGCCGGGTTCCAGGCGCTCCAGCCGGGTGCCGGGTGCCAGGCGATACCGGTTGAGCACGATGGCCTCGAAGGGTGCATCGGGCTGGTTGAGCGTGGCCATCAGGGTGGTTTCGGCCAGACCGTAGCCGGGGGTCGCGGCCAGGGGAGACAGGCCATAGCGGTGCAGGGCCTGGAAGAAGCTGCGCGACAGTTCGCAGGAGATGGGTTCCGCGCCGTTGACGACCATGCGCAGGGCGCCGAGGTTCCAGCCGTAGTCCTGATCGGCGCGGTACCGCTTGAAGAAGTGCTGGTAAGCGTAGTTGGGCCCGGCCGACACCGTGGCCCCCAGATCGGAAGCCTTCTGCATCCACAGCAGCGGATGGCGCATGAACACCATCGTGGGGATGAGCGCCTGCTCGACCCCGAAGAGCAGCGGCAGGACATGGCAGAAGACGATGCCGAAGTCGTGGGTCAGCGGCATCCAGTTGAGCATCAGGTCGTGCTCGACCGACAGGCGAGACCGCAGGAAGATGCCGGAGGTGTTGGCGAACAGGTTGCGGCTGGTGATCTCCACGCCCTTGGGCTGGCCCGTGGAGCCGGACGAGAACTGCAGCAGCACGACATCGTCCAGCACGCCCCCTGGGTGCAGGCGCCCGGGGGCGGCATCGAACATCGTGCGCCCGAGCGCCAGCAGATGCCCCGCCGACAACGCCGTCACGCGCGCCGAGACCCGGTCAGGCTGGTCCGAGACGAGCCAGGCCTCCGGCAGGGCCGCCATCACGTTGGCCAGCTTGGCGTGACCATCGTCGTTCGCGGGCGTGGCAATCGGTGCGACCACGATCCCCCCCAGCGCACAGGCCCAGAACACGGCCGTGAACAGCGCCAGATCCTCGGTGACCAGCACCACCTTGTCGCCGGGCACGATGCCGCAGCCCTGCAGGTAGCCCAGCGTGGCGATCGCGCGGCGGCCGAGTTCGGCATAGCTGATGCGCTCGTGCTCGGCGCTGGAGTGGATGTAGGTGACGCCCCGCGTGCCCTGCCCGCTGTTCAGCAAGGCTTCTCCCAGGGTGAGGCAACGGTCCAGCGGCGCAAGAATGGGGTGCGAAAGGGACAGCGGGGACAGCGGGGTCATGGGACTGCTCGGCAAGGGATGGGGTGCGTGCGCGGCGTGGTGCTCAAGGTCACAGGTAGTAGGTGACGTTGATCAGGTAGCGGTTGTTCGAGAACGGCTGCACGAAGTCCTGCAGGCCCTCCGACACCTGCCGGCGGGTGCGCGAGAAGGCCACCGCCATCAGCACGCGCGGATCGGGTTTCCACAGCAGCGCGGCGTAGAACTTCGAGTCGATCACGCGGCCGTCCAGTTCATTGGTCGCCACACGGGTGCGATCGAAGCTCACGGTCGTCGCCAGCGTGGGGGAGATCCGATGGCCCAGCCCGAACGACCAGGTGCCCGTCTTGAGGTTGGAGACCCCGGTGTCGTTGAGTTCCTCGACGCCCGCGAGGTAGGCGATCGACGCTTCAGTCCGGTCCGAGGGGGTGTAGCCGGCCTTGAGCGAACCCACGCCGTGGGAGGCCGCCGGCACGAGGTCCGCCCGGCCCGAGATCTTGCGGGCACGACCGAGGTCGGCGGCGAGCGCCACGGCTTCGGTGAGCTGGTGCTGGACGCCCACTGTGGCCGTCATCACCTCGGAGGTCGGGTTGACCGGGTCAGCCGTGCCAGTGCTCCGGTAGGCGTAGGACTGGTTCTGCGCCAGCACGATCACTTCCGTCGTTTCCGACACGGGCTGCGTCAGCCTGGCACGCAGGGTGTGCTGGATGTTGCTGTTGGTGCTGTTGTACGTCGCGCCCCCGGTGGTCGCGGCCGATCCGATGTGGACATCGCTGTACCGCCACCCCAGCCCCAGTCGGGTGTCCCCCCATTTGCGGTTGGCGTCGAGGCCGGCGCTCTTGACTGTCACGCCGAGTTCGGTATTGGCCTTGCGGGACAGGAAGCTGGAGCGACTGACCACATCGGCGTTGTAGCCCAGGCGCACCGGCAGGCTCCACCCGGCCACGGAGAACCGGTCCTGGTAGGTGAGCACCCGGCGCGGGTCACTGCCCAGGCTCACATGGTTGAAGCGGGTCTGCGCCACGCCGACGAACACCTTGCGCGGCCCCCCCTGTGCATCGGAGACCGTGAGGGTGGCGTACAGGACGCGGGCGTTGTCGCCAGGGCCATTGGCCGCCACCTTGGTCGGATTGGTCTCGTGGTAGTAGGCCATGTTGACGTCCGGCACATAGCGCAGGCCGCCCCAGACGTGGCCTTGCGTCTTGGTGTCGTTGAACGGGTCGTTCGACGGACCGAGCGGCTCGGACAGGCCGACCGGGATGGCGGTGCTGCTCTTGGTTTCCTGTTCTGCGGCGGGAATCGGGGTCTGCTCCTGTGCCATGACCAGCGCACTGGCCGACCACAAACCGAGGCTGAGGCCAAGACCGATGCCGAGCGACAGGGGACGTGCAGGTTGGTTCATCTGGAAGACACGGAAGAATTGGTTTGGATGGAAGAGCCCTGGGCCGCCCCCGTGCGCAACCGCCGGGTCAACGACAGAAAGGCGGCGCGGGCGGCTTCCTCGGTCAGGCTGCCGAGATCCCGGTGCTCGCGCAGGTGCTGCTCGACGATCTGCGTGGTGATCCACGAGACGGAGGCGGCCGTCAGTGCCGACAGGGGCAGCAAGCCCCCGACATAGCTGACCACCGTGAGGCCATTGAACAGCCAGCCCCACCGATGGCCGGAGACCAGTGCCTTGAAGATGGCGCTGCGGCAGGCCACCACATCGGTGTCGCGGGGCTGCAGACCGGCGTCCAGGCAGGCCTTGTGGATCGCCTGCCGTGCCAGTTCACGCTCCAGCGCCAGATCCCACAGCGGCACGGGCACGCACATCGCCAAGCCCGCTGCGACCGGTATCCCCCAGCGAGGAATCCGCGACATCACGCCCGCCCTGCCGAGTCGTCCGCCAGGCGTGTCACCCGCAGACGTTGACGGGCCTGGAACTCGAAATAGCTCCGCACCTGCTGGGGATCGAAGGTCAGGAAGGTGCCGCCCGACTCGAAGTGCTGGATGAAGACCTGTCCGATGGCGTAGGTCACCGCCCCGCCGAGGCCGGCCATCGACAGTGACCCGGCGAGCTGGCCCAGCAGCGGCACCATCTTGAGCACACCGGCCGTGGACGCCGCCAGACGCAGCGGCAGGAAGCCCCCCAGCAGCACCGCCACCAGCTTGCGGGCCAGATCGTCGGAGAAGTCGAGGCGGTAGAGCTGGCCGAGCCGCTGCAACTGTCCCATCTGGGCCAGCCCCAGCGCCGCCACGTCCAGACCCTGCCCTGGCAGGAAACCCGCCCCGGCCGCGAGCAGGACATGGGTGCGCACGATCGAGTTCGCCACGCGCAGCCGATCCGCCTGGATCACGTCCAGCGTGTCCGTGTCCACCACATCGCTCACCGGGTACCGCTCGGCCCGGTGGGATGTCCGCGGGTCAGCGCCGGTCATGCCGTCAGCACCGGTTGTCGCTCGCGCTCGACCCGCCCACGGACGGTCGCGGTGTCGCGCAACCCTCGCGCTTGCAACCACTGGCGCAGGGTGGCCCAGTTCGATTCATCCAGCATGCTGTAGTGGTCCCCGGCGATCAGGCGGTGCTCGAAGCGGTCCAGTGTCCAGGCGGCAAACCCCTGCATGTGGGCGTGCATCGCCCCATCCCGCGCCTCGATGGCGAGCACCGGGCAGTCCAGCGGCTGTGTCAGGCGATAGGTGTCCAGCAGTCGGTAGTGGTGGTGAACCAGATCCCTCAAGCGGCTCAGATCCTGCGGGCACAGGTCCGGGCCGAGTTGCTGGTGGAGATCGGTTTCCAGCCTCGACAGGCTCGCGCCAGTGCCTGAGGGTGCCCCATCGGTCGGCCGTGTGCGCACCGGGATGTCGAGCAGCACAAGCTCCAGTCCGGCGATCCGGTTGCCAAGGTGGCGGGCTGTCTCGCAGGCCAGGTGAGCCCCGAACGACCACCCCACCAGGCTGAGCTTCATGCCCGCCACACGCGGCAGCACCCGCAGCAGCAGCTCGGCGAACTGCTGCCCCAGTGTCTCGATCGATGCCACGGGCGTGGCCGGCGCATCGAAACCAGGGCACTGCAGCCCCCAGCAGCGCCACTCGGCGGGCAGGTGGTTCGCCAAGCCACGAAACAGCGCTGACGTGCCCAGCACGGTCGGCAGGAACACGACGTGGTGGGCAGGGCGGGCGGAGTCGTGGCCAGGTTCGGCTCCACCCTGGCGCAGCGCGATGAGGGCCGCCTCGCCTGCCGGCTGCGGGCCAGCACTCGGGGACTGGTCGGCTGGACTCAAACGCCGTGCGAGCTGGCGCGGTGTAGGGTGATCGAACACCGCCAGGATGGGCACCGCCACCCCCAGTGCCCGCCGCAGCATCGATGCCAGCACCACGGCCTTGATGCTGTGCCCGCCCAGGTCGAAGAAGTCGTCGTCCAGCGCGACAGGGGGGCGCGAGAGGGCCTTGCCAAACGCTTCGCAGACGGTGCGCTCCAGTGGCGTGGCGGGGAGCGATGGCTGCTCGGACGATGCCGATGCCGCAGGATCACGCGCCAGGGCCACCAGCGCGGCACGGTCCACCTTGCCGTTCGGGGTCAGCGGGATCCGCTCGACCGGGATGAAGCGGCCCGGGATCAGTGCGGGGGGCAATTGCTGCGCCAGCGCCGTGCGCAGCCTCGGTGCGCAGACATCGGATTCCCCCGACGACACCACACAGGCGATCAGCGTCTGGTCCTTGCCGGCGCCCACGAGCATCACCACGGCATCGCCGACCCCGGGCAGCGCCTTCACCCGCTCGGTGATGTCGGACAGCGAGGCGCGGTGGCCCCGGACCTTGACCTGGTCGTCGCGGCGACCGTGGAACACCACGTGGCCGTCCTCGGTCCACTCGGCAAAATCACCGGTCCGGTAGACCCGCACGCCCGGCAGCCAGGGCAGTGCCATGAACCGCGTGTCGTCCAGCGCCGCCACGCCACGGTAGCCCTGCGCCAGGATGTCCCCTCCCAGGAACACCTCCCCGACCACACCAGCCGGCACCGGCTGCAAGGCCACGTCGCACAGGAAGACACGCGCCCCCGCGATCGGCCGGCCCAGTCGCTGCAACACGCGACCCGAGACCACGAGGTCGTCCAGCGGGCCAGCGATGCAGCCGATGGTGGCCTCGGTCGGGCCGTAGTGGTTGTACAGGCGGACCTGCGGCTGACAGGCCCGGAACGCCGCGAGTTGTTCGAAGTCCTGGGGCTCGCCCCCCAGCAGCACCAGCGACAGGTGCGGCAAGGAGGCGTGCTGCCACACCTGGGCCGCGCCCAGCATGGCGAAGTACGAGGGTGTCGCCTTCAGGAAGGTCAGCTTGTCCTCGATGAGACGGCGCCTCACCACCTCCGGGTCGCGACGCTCCTGCTCGTCCAGGATCGAGAGGCACCCGCCCGTCAGCACCGTGCCGAACAAGGCGGTGTAGCCCAGGTCATAGGCCGCCGATGTCAGCAGCGCACTGGCCGAACCGGGTCCGACGCCAAACGCCTGCTGCATCCAGCGGACATAGTTCAGCAGCGACTGCACGCCGACGCCAACCCCTTTGGGCTGCCCGGTCGTGCCAGAGGTGTAGATCACGTACGCGGCACCGGACAGACCGACGCGGGGCGGCAGCGCGGTGGATTCGAATGCCTGGCGTTGCGGCACCTCGATCACCAGTGCCTGCACGGTATCCGGCCCATTCTCGATGGCGCCGCGCTCGCCCGAAGGACTCGTCAGCAGCCAGCGCGCGCCGCTGTCTGTCAGCACATGCCGGCGCCTGTCGGGCGGCAATTGCGGGTCCAGCGGCAGGAATGGCACGCCCAGCAGCAAACAGGCGAGCATGGCCCCCACCAGATGTTCATCCGGGTCCGCCAGCAACGCCACGGTGTCACCGTCACGCAGCCCGGCACGGCACAACTGCCCGGCCACGGTGACCGCACGGGCGTGCAACTGGCGATAGTTCAGCGTGACGAGGCGGGTGCGTATCGCCGGTCGATCACCGTGCTGCTCCAGCAATGCACGCCACCAGCCACGCAGGTCAGCACCCCTGTCCACCGGCAATGCCCCGGTTCCCCAGCCCAGCACCAGGCGATCTCGCTCGGGTGCCGACACCAGCGCCACGGCATCCAGGCTCGCCTGCGCAAGACCCGACAAGCGCGCAGCGAAATCGGCGAAACGGTCTGCCAGCGCAGCCATTGCCCGTGGATCGAAATGGCGACCGTCGTATTCGAAATCGATCTGGATCGCCGTGTCACCCTGGCCAGGCGTGACACGGACAAAGAACTCGTAGTCATTGACGGCCCAGAACGCCACGTCAGACACCGTCACACCACCTGCAAAGACCTGCCGCGCCCCCTGGAACGCCTCGGCCAGCGGATAGTTCTCGACCACCAGGAAATGCCCGATCGCATCGTGGGCCAACCCGGCGGCGGCCAGGGCATCGGGCAGCGGACAGGCGGCCTGATCCAGCCAGGCCCGCCGCTGGCCGGCCATCTCTTCGAGCAGATCGACCAGGCTCTGCCCCGCACCGTGACGCACGCGCAGCGGCACCATGGCGATGCAAGGCCCGATCATGTCGTCGATGCCCGGCAACTCCACCGGCCGCAGGGAACGCACCGTACCGAACAGCACGTCGCGGCTGTGGTTGTGCTTGGCCAGGAACACGCCCCACAGCGCCTGCAGCACATCGCTGAGGGTGCTGCGGTGGGCCGAGGCCAGGCGCTGGAGGCGGTCGGACGTGCCGTTGAGCAGGTGGCGCGTCTCGCTGCCCGGGAGGCGTGGACCCGGCAGGGGATCGAGGCGCCGACCCGGCAACACGGGAACCGCCTGGAAGTCCTGGAAGTACGCCTTCCAGAACCCGGGATGGGCACGCTGGCGACAGGTCTCCAGCCACGTCACATAACGGCCGAAGGGCAGCGCCTTCGATGGCGGGATGACGGTTTGGCACTGCAACGCCGTGTACAGCGAGGACAGCTCCTGCTGGACGAGGCCGATGCACCACCCATCCATGAGGATGTGGTGAAAATCCCAGACCACGGCGTGGTCCTGGGCGTCGAAACGCAGGCAGGACACCCGCATCAAGGGCGCAGTGTCCAGTGGCAGCGGGTCTTGCCGGCGCGCCAGACACCGTGCCTGCAACACCTGTTCACGCCCAGCCGCGTCGAGCCCTTCGTGGCGCTCATGCAGCAGATTCAGGGGGCAGCCACGGAGCACCACCTGCAGCGGCCGATCCCGGAACTTGCGCGGGAAAGCCGTGCGCAGCATGTCGTGGCGATCAACCAGCAGTTGCCAGGCCCGCTCGAAGCACGCCAGGTCCAGTGGGCCATGCAACCGGAACGCCAGTTGCTGGAAATAGGCATGTGGCCCACCCTGCGCCTCGCTGGCTTCGTCCACCAGCTCACGATAGACCAGCCCCTCCTGAAACGGCGTCAGGGGATAGACATCGGCGATGTTCTCTTTTTTCAGCACGTCTCATGCCCCCCTGAGGCCAAGCACTGCTCCGCGTCATGACCACCCGGGCGGGCGATCACTGCATGTCGATCACTGCATGTAGAGCGGGGGCAATCTGCGTGCGGGCGACACCCGTGCGGCCTGTGCCGTCGGGGCACTGACAGCGACGAGTTTGCTGATATCCGATCCATCGGCCAGCCTGGCACCGTCGGCCAGCACGACACCGCCGGACACCGTGCCGCTGCCAGTGATCTTCACATTGGTCCCGGAAACCTTCAGGGCACCCTTGACCACACCATTCACCTGGATCACGGTCCCGCCAGCGAGCACGACATCGCCTTGCACCTGTGCCGTGTTCGACAAGGTGATGGCACTGCTCTTGGCGGTATCGGCCACGCGCAAGGCCACGGTATTGCGGCCCATCGAGCGGATCACACCAGAAACCGTCACCGTGCCGCCCGTGCCCGTGACTTCGATGCCATTGGAATCGACGCCAATCGTTTCCAGGATGGCACCGGCCTGCAATTCCACCTGGCCGTTGTCACCCACGGCCAGACCCGACAGCTTGCTGCCATAGGTGGCCAGGCTGGGGCGCGCATCCGTCGTGGACTGCAACTCCGCATTCCAGTCCGCATCCGTCGCCAGGGTCATCGCGTTGAACACGCGCCCAGAGGGCTTGATGGCGAGCGCACGGCCCTGCACGGGCAGCGCATACGTGCGGACACTGTCACCCTCACAGGCCCCCTGCTTCGATCCGTCGCCGGTCGTCGCCCCCAGGGTCGAGCAGGAGCCCGTGTTTTCGATGGCCAGCCGCAGATTGCGCTCCAGGTTCCAGATCAGCGTCTGACCATTGAACCCACCTTCAGCACGGAAGGCCCCGTCATAGGCATTTTCTGCACCGTACAGCGGAAACCAGCTCGCGGGATTGGCCAGCACCCCCGTGATGTTCACGGAAAGCGCCAGCTTCAAGGATGGACTGTAGAAGACCGCCGAGTTGTAACCACCGATCAAGCCGCTGTGCCCAATGAGTTCGCCACCCGTGGGCAGCGAAGGCAAGCGATACACCCCCATGCCATAGCTCACCGGGATGTAGCTCACCATGCCGTCGGAATGACCTGCCAGGCGCTCCTTGGACAGCGTGTCGCTGATCAGCTTTTTCTCGTTGAGCGCCAGCTCACGCGCCCAGATCAACTCATCCGCCGGCGTGGAGAGCATGGCACCAGCCGCCCATGGCACACGCGGATCGGTGAATGTCATGTCCACATGACTGCCCGCAGGCACACGGTAGAGCGTCGCATCCAGAACCTGCTGATAGGCTTCAGCATATTTGGTGCGGGTGAACTTGTTGTCGATCGGGAAATGGGTTCCGGTCATGCCCAGCGGCTTGACGATGCCCTCATTGATCAGCGTCGCAATGCCCTGACACCCCTTGGCCGTCCTGCAGGATGCCTTTTCAGCAATCAACCCGAGAATGGCGTAGTTGGTATTCGAGTACCACATGGCAGCACCCGAAGGAAAGTAGGGCGTCCGAGTGGCTACAGTTTTGATGAGGTCAGCAGGCGAGTAGTTTGCATCACCATGCACACCCGTGCCGGCGATATTGTCAAAATTTGACCACTCTTGAAGAACGCTCACCCCGGCGACATTCTTCGACACAGAAGACAGGTAATCGCGCAGGCCGCTGCGCATTTCCAGCAGGTGCCGCACCGTGATGGTGCTGCCATTGGGCACCGTGAGGTCCGGCAACCACTGGCTCACCGTGTCATCCAGACCGATCACCCCTTGGTCCACTAACTGGAGCACCGCCGTGGCCGTGAAGGTTTTCGTGGTGCTGCCGATGCGGTGCTGCAAATCTGCATCCATGGCGGTGGTCTTGGCGATGTCGCGGTGCCCACCGGAACGGAACCACACTTCGCCACTGTCCTTGCGCAGGCCGGCCGTCAGCCCCTGGACCAGGTCCTGCGACGAGGCCAT
The DNA here is from genome assembly GCA_013299055.1 of Sphaerotilus sp. Lineage (GTDB taxonomy): Bacteria > Pseudomonadota > Gammaproteobacteria > Burkholderiales > Burkholderiaceae_C > Sphaerotilus. The sequence goes on along the minus strand of JAAFKB010000101.1, from coordinate 1,061 downwards.
GTCCACCACCGCAGCAAAGACCTGCTCGACAGTGGAATTGGGTGCAGCCACCTCATCGCCACCGCCACCACAACCCGACAAGACCAGCGTCAATGCAGCCAGCGCCGTAGCCCGGAGCGGCAAATTGATCAAGACAGCCGAAACAGAGATTTTCTTCAAAATGGCCCCCGCCAGATCCACAGAATAGATTTTTGCCCGCCAAAAGCCAAGATTGCACTCAATCAAGACATTATTCATGAGACTGAGCAACAAACATGATTATAGCAATACAAAACTGAAAACCGGTTTATTTATATTCCCACCAGCCTGAAGCAATTCTATTGTATAGGTACTGTAATTATGTAATGAAATGTATTTAATGTAAAAATGCAATGCCAGATATCAATTTTTAATTAAAAAAGTGAAATTAATCACGCACTGAGGCTTTTTGCATCACACGGCTGTGACGCCGAACGCCTGGGCGCCACCGGCCCGACCCCAGGACGCAAAGCGCTGTAAGCGTTCCGCAAAGTCATCTGGCGCGGCCATGGCTGGGAGATGACGATGGTGTCCATCAAGGATGAGAGGGACACATGGACACGTCACAAATCAATTTGCCGTCACCGGGACGGCGGCGAGGCCGCTACAGCGAAGCGTTCAGGGCGCAGATTGTGGGGGCCTGCGAAGAGCCGGGTGTCTCCACCGCGGCGGTGGCGCTGGCCAACGGCCTGAACGCCAATCTGGTGCGTCGCTGGGTGGCGCAGTCGAGAGGAGAAGAGGTGGCAGGACCGGATCTGGTCGCGCCTGCCCAGGCCGCTGGTGCAGCGAGTGCGGCCCCGGCCTTCGTGTCACTGCCGATGGTGCAGTTGGCTGCGCCAGCGGCTGCAGAGATTCGGCTGGAGCTGCGCAGCGGCGCGCAGATGCTGACGCTGTACTGGCCGCTGTCGGCGGCCGGCCAGTGCCTGCAGGCGCTGAAGGACTGGGGCCGATGATCCGCATCGACGCGGTGTGGCTGGCCACGGCGCCGCTGGACATGCGAGCGGGGTTCGACACGACGCTGGCGCGGGTGGTGGGGGTGTTCG
>JAAFKB010000100.1 GCA_013299055.1 Sphaerotilus sp. | reverse complement strand
GCAGCCGCTGCGTCCGGCAAACCAACCAAAAGGCGGGCATATGTCACGGTGAATACCCCTGAATGCCGGGGTCAGGCCCCTTTCAGACCCCCTTGCGGCGCAGATCCCGAAACGGCCCGAACAGCCACGACCGCATCCCGATCACCAGCGTGAACGGCCGCTTCTGGTCCTCGGGCAGGCGCTGGTCGGCCAGGTGCTGCTGCGCGAAATCGCTGGCGACGCGGCCCAGCCGTTCGTTGAAGACCTGGGCGACGCGGGGGTTGATCTCGCCGTGGACCAGCATGAGCTGCTCGCCGTCGCCGTCGAAACCACCGCGAAAATAGTCCGGCACCACCTCGGCGCGGAAGAACTGCATCACCGGCCCGTGCGGGCGCCAGCGGAAGGTCTTGGCCACCTTCATGCGGTAGCGGTTCTGCGGCTTCAGTTCGATGAAGCCGAGCCGGTCGAGCTGCACCAGGTAGCCCACCAGCTCCGCCTCGGTGTAGCCGTAGCCGGCGATCACCTGCTCGAAGGTCCACTGGCTCAGGCAGCAGATCGCCGCCAGCAGCAGCTTGCGGTCGGCCACCACGGCGCGTTCCTGCTCCGGCGTCAGCTCGACCCTCGGCGGCGTGTCGTCGGCGACGCGGCGGGCCAGTTCGGCGAAGTCGGTGCGCAGCACGCGGCAGATCTCGTCGATGCGCGACAGCGGCATGTCCCCTTGCGCGAACATGCGCTTGACGCTCGATTCGGCCATGTCGAGTTCGCGGGCTAGCGCGGCGTAGGTGAGTCCTGCCGTCTTCAGCTCGGCCTTGAGGACGCGGATCAGGTCGGCGGTGGTGCTCATGGCGTCTCCACGGGGTTGTCAGGTCGATTTGGTATCGCCAAATGATACTCATCGACGCATCGGTCGATATTCCGTTGCTTATGGTTGCACCCGGCGGTGCTCTGCCCGAGCATCAGTCCCGTGTTCAACGAACCACCTGCCGAAAGGCCCCACACCATGTCCTCCGATGCCCATTCCCCGTCTTCCGCTGTCTCTTCCGTCGTGCGCCGTGACACCCGTGCCTGGCGTGCGCAGGTCTGGATCTCGTTCGGTCTGGCGGTGACGCTGTGCGCGACGGGTCTGGCCTGGTTGCCGGGGCAGGACCTGGACCGGGCGTTCATGGTGATGGGCTACCTGTTCTGCATGACCTCGGCGTTCGGGCTGTCCAAGTTCGTCCGCGACAACGACAAGCGCCGCAGCGATACGCCCGGCTGGAAGTGGGTCGTCTGGGGCGGCTTCTTCCTGGCCATGGCGCTGACGGGCTGGGGTCTGTGGCGCATGGACGTGCAGCCGGTGTGGAAGGCGTATCTGGCGGTGAGCTGGCTGTTCCTGATCTCGTCGGTGTTCACGCTGGCCAAGACGCTGCGTGATGCCCACGAGGCGGATGTGATGGAGGCGCGTCTGCAAGGCCGCCGCGAAGCCCGTGACGAAGCGTGAACCCCGGCAACTTTGACAAGGTGAAGACCATGAAGACGGTGAACAAGCTTCTGGGCCTGGTGCTGGCCGTCAGTGTCGCGTTGGCCCCGCTGACGGCGCAGGCACACCGCGACGGATCGGAAGCGAGCGTGTTGTCCGCGCTGTCGCTGGGTGTGCCGCTGGCGGTGTCGGCGGCCCCTGCCGCGTCGGTGTTGACGGCCGGCGCCATGCTGACGGTGGCGAGTGTTCAGGTCGCCGCGGCTGGCACGGTGTGGGTGCTGACCCAGGCGTCCACTGGTGCCAGCGTCGTGCTGACCCTGAGCGCGGCGGGTGCCGAGGCCGTGTCCGCCACGGTCGGCACGATCGTGGTGGTGACGGCGCTGAGTACCGGCTGGATCTTGTCGGCCGCCGGCAAGGCGCTGTGCTTCGTGCCCAACGAGATCGGCGCCTCGCTGATCCACAACGAACGGATGACGCGATGAACACCGCCACGGGCACCAAGCCCGCCGTGGTCGCGGGCGCGGCCTTGGTGGCAGCCCTGGCGTTGACCACGGCGCTGGTGGCACTGCCGGCCCGTGCCGGCCAGAACTGCGTCGAGAAACCGCCGTCGCCCGACCAGATCCGCCGCTCGCTCGACCTCGCCGTGAAGACCGTGCGCTGGCTCGACGGCAGTGGCGCCAAGCTGGTCGTCATCGCCCGGCGCGGCCAGAACCTCGACCGCTACGGCGTGCGCTACTCCCACCTCGGCTACGTCTACCGCGACGAGGCGGCCAAGGCATGGCGCGTGGTCCACAAGCTCAACCAGTGCGGCACGGCCGAGTCGGCGCTGTACCGACAGGGGCTGGCCGAGTTCTTCAGCGACGACCTGTTCGACTACGAGGCGGCGCTGGTGGTCCCGACCCCTGCCGTGCAGGAGGCGCTGCGGCCGCTGCTGCAGGACAACCAGCGGGCGGCGGTGCTGCACCACAAGCCCTACAGCATGGTCGCCTACCCGTGGGCGCAGCGGTATCAGCAGAGCAACCAGTGGGCGCTGGAGACGCTGGCCTGCGCGGTGGAGCCGGGGGCGTGCGACCGCAGCCGTGCCCAGGCGTGGCTGCAGTTCAAGGGCTACCAGCCCACCACGCTCAACCTCAGTGCCGGCCAGCGCCTGGGCGCCCGCGTCGGCACCGCCAACGTGGCCTTCGACGACCACCCGAGCGCCAAGCGGTTCAGCGACCGCATCGAGACGGTGACGGTCGATTCGGTGTTCGCGTTCCTGCGCGGGGCGGGGCTGGCGGGCGAGCCGCAGACCGTGCGCTGACTGCACTACAGTGTTCCGGCGGCGCCACCCCCTGCGCGCTGCCCTTGACGAGGACGTTCCCCGATGAGTCACCCCGACCAGACCAGCCAGTTCGCGCTGCTCGGCCAGCGACGGTTCGCGCCGTTCTTCTGGACCCAGTTCCTCGGCGCCGGCAACGACAACCTGTTCAAGTTCGCCTTCACGGTGCTGGTGACCTACCAGTTGCAGGTCGAATGGCTGCCGCCGTCGCTGGCGGGGCTGGTGATCGGGGCGCTGTTCATCCTGCCCTTCCTGCTGTTCTCGGCCACCAGCGGGCAGCTCGCCGACAAGCTCGACAAGGCGCTGCTGATGCGCTTCGTCAAGTCGCTGGAGATCGGCATCATGGGCCTGGCGGCGTGGGCCTTCGTGCAGGATGCGGTGAACGTGCGGGTGGTGACGCTGCTGGGCTGCGTGTTCCTGATGGGGCTGCATTCCACGCTGTTCGGCCCCGTGAAATTCGCCTACCTGCCGCAGCACCTGAGCGAGCGCGAGATCACTGGCGGCAACGGCATGGTCGAGATGGGCACGTTTGTCGCCATCCTGCTCGGCAACGTCGCGGGTGGCCTGCTGATCGGCTTGCCGCAGGTGGGGGCGCAGGCGGTGGCGATCGGCTGTGTGGCGGTGGCGGTGCTGGGGCGGATCGTCGTGCAGTTCGTGCCGCCGACGCCGGCCACCGACCCGGCGCTGAAGATCAACCCCAACCCCTTCACCGAAACCTGGCGCAACCTGAAGCTCGCGCACGAGAACATCGTCGTCTTCCGCTCGCTGCTCGGCATCTCGTGGATGTGGTTCTTCGGCGCGGTGTTCCTGAGCCAGTTCCCGGCCTTCGCCAAGGAGGTGCTGCACGGCAACGAGCAGGTCGCCTCGCTGCTGCTGGTGGTGTTCTCGGTGGGCATCGGCGTCGGCTCGCTGTTGTGCGAGGTGCTGTCCAAGCGCCATGTGGAGATCGGCCTCGTGCCGCTGGGCGCGATCGGGATGACGGTGTTCTCGGTCGATCTGTACTTCGCCGCGACCGGTCTGCCGCTGCCGCAGGGGGCTGCGTCGTACACGCTCGGCGCCTTCCTCGCGCAGCCGGCGCACTGGCGCGTGATGTTCGATCTGGCGCTGCTGGCGCTGTCGGCCGGGCTGTACAGCGTGCCGATGTACGCGCTGATCCAGTTGCGTGCCCCGAAGAGCCACCGCGCCCGCATCATCGCCGCCAACAACATCCTCAACGCGCTGTTCATGATCGCCAGTTCAGTGATTGCGGGCGCGATGCTGGGCGCCGGGGCCACGATCCCGCAGGTGTTCCTGGCGACCGGACTGGCCAACGCGCTGGTGGCGGGCTACATCTTCCTGCTGGTGCCGGAGTACCTGCTGCGCTTTCTGGCCTTCGTGCTGACGCGCTTTGTCTACCGCCTGAAGCTGACCGGCGCCGCGCACATCCCGACCGAAGGGGCGGCCATCGTCGCGGCGAACCACGTCAGCTATGTCGATGCCATCGTGCTGGCCGCCGCCAGCCCCCGACCGATCCGCTTCATGATGGACCATCGCATCTTCGCCACCCCTGTGCTCGGCGCGCTGTTCCGGCTGGTCAAGGCGATTCCGGTGGCGCCGCAGAAGGAAGACCCTGTGGTCTACGAACGCGCCTTCGCCGAGGCCGCGAAGGTGCTGGCCGAGGGCGATCTGCTGGGCCTCTTCCCGGAAGGCGGCATCACCCGCGACGGCACGCTGCAGCCGTTCAAGGGCGGGATCATGAAGATCCTGGAGCGCCGTCCTGCGCCGGTCGTGCCGGTCGGGCTGAACAACCTGTGGGGTTCGACGTTTTCACGCATCGAAGGCGGCCAGGCGTTTGCCAGGCCGCTGCGGCGCGGGCTGTTCAGCCGGGTCGAGGTGGTGGTGGGCGAAGCAGTACCAGCGCGTGAGGTGACGCCGGAGCGGATTCAGGCAGCCGTCGGAACCTTGTTGCACACTGGCGAACCCTGGGCTGTACCGCCCTCCCGACCTTCGACACCATGAGCCTGCCCGAGTCCTGTCCGCCCGTGTATTCCGTCACTGTCGTCCACGACGAAGCGGCGCTCGTGCGGCTGCGCACCGACTGGGAGACGCTGGAAGACCAGGCCGAGGAGGGCGGCCGCTACAGCAGCTGGGCCTATGTGCGCCTGGCGTGGCAGCACCTGGCGCCACCGGGGACGCGGCTGTGGCTGATGCTGGTGCGCGACGGGCAGGGGCGCTTGCACGGCGTGTTGCCGCTGGTGTGTCTGGTCGAGCGGCACCACGGCCTGCGGCTGCAGGTGTTGCGCCACATCGGCATCTGGGAAGGCGATCGGCCGGGCCTGCTGGCGCTGGACGATGGCGATGGGGTCTGGGCGGTGCTGTGGGAGGTGCTGGTGGCGCGGCGCTCGGAGTGGCAGGTACTCGATCTGCGGGAGCTGCTGCCGGACAGCTGGCCGCTGCGGCATCTGGTGCAACCGAAGCAGGCGTTTTCGGGGCAGGTGCGACTGGACATCGTCGCGCCGTTCCAGCGGCTGGACGGCGACTGGGCGGCCCATGCGAGCCGCCGTGCCGCAGCAGCGCAGGCTGCCCGCGACCAGTGCCACGACCGCCTGCAGGCCCGCCACTCTGGCGCCACCACGGTGGTGGCCGGCACCCCCGACGACATCCTGCCTGCCCTGGACTGCTACCTCCAGCTGGAGCGGCCCTGGACCGCCGAGGGCCGCGCCATCACGGTTGGCTGCAACCTGCGGCTGGTGGCGTTCTACCGCGACTGGCTGCCGCGCCTGGCCGCGCGTGGCGATGCGGCGGTGTGGCTGCTGCTGGACGGCGAGGGCAGGGCGCTGGCTGGCCTGATCCGCCTGCGCGATGGTGACACCTGGATCGAACGCCACGCCTGCTTCGACCCCGCCCACGCTGACCTGGCCCCCACGCTGCTGCTGGCCACCGAGGCCCTGCAGCGCAGCTTCGGCACCAGCGCGCAGGTCTCGACGCTGGTCAACCTGATCGAGTCGAAGGACGCCGGGGCGGCCGGCGTACGCCACTGGTACGACGGGCCCTGCCAGACGCAGCGGCTGTCGGTGCGCAATCTGCGGTCGTGGCTGGGGCCGGTCGTGTGGCTGAAAGAACGGGTCGGCCGGTTCAGGCAGGCTTGACGCTGGGCGGCGGTGGCACGGAAGAAGGGTCGTCCAGCGCCCCCACGCGCACGACGGTGCGTGCCGCAGGTCGTGCAGAACCGCCGCCGCATCTGGTTGAAGCTGAACCGGTATTGGCCACCGATCCCGACCATGCCGGGCTGTGCGGTGTCCTGGGCATGGAGTGAACATCCTGCCATCCGGCTGAGTTCTCGCAGACTGTCGATTCGGTCAGGCTGACGGGATGAGCAAGCCGGTGAAGAAGAAGCACAGGACGAAGAACTGGCCGGGTCACGCATCGCTCGGGGGTGCTCAGTGCGCCGACAGCGCCAGCTCGGCACGCGGCTTGCCGCTGGCGTCGGACTGGGTCTTGGGCGCGGCGAGGAACAGCCGCTCGTTGGGCAGTTGCCGCGTCAGCAGCGCGTCGCGCACCGCCTCGCCACGCTGCGTCGCCAGCGCGCGCCAGGTGTCGGCCGACACCGGCACGGCGTCCGCCAGCACCGCCGCCGGGTCGGCCTCGACCGGCCGGGACGCGGCCACCGCCGGCGCACTGGCCCGGGCCGCCGGCTTCGCTCCCACCCCGGTCGCGGCCGGCGCCCGAGCCAACTGCCGCACCAGCGTGTCCAGCAGCCGAGCCCGGTCGGCCGGCGTTGGCACCGCCGCAGCGGCCACCTCCGGCGCATCGCCCGCCTTCTCGCGCTCCTGCCGCCACAGCGCCTGCACCTGCCGTTCCATCGTGGCGCGTTGATAGGCACTGCGCTCTGCCAGACCGTCGGCGTGGCCGGTCAGCGTGAGCCTGAGCGCCGGGCGGTCCAGCAGCGCCTGCGCCACCTTGCCCAGCGCCGCCTGGCCCTCGGGCGTCAGCACCGCCATGCCCGGCTCGAACGTGACCACGCTCAGGTCATCGCCCCCGCCGCCCGACAGCAGCGCGAACGGGGCGGTCAGCGCCTTGGTCAGCACGTTGCCGATCACCTTCAGCACCAGCCCGAAGACGCTGAACTGCGGGTCGTTGAGCGAGCCGCCGATGGGTAAATCCAGGTCGATCACGCCGTTGCGGTCCTTCAGCAGCGCCACCGCCAGCAGCACCGGCAACTGCGTCGCGGTCGGGCTTTCGACCCGTTCGCCGAAGGTGAGCTGGTTCAGCACGAGCTTGTTGGTGGCGGCGAGCTGGCCCTCGGGCGTGATGCGGTAGGCGACTTCCATCGTCAGCTTGCCGCGCTCGATGCCGTAACCCGCGTACTTGCCGGCGTAGGGCGACAGCGGCGTCAGCTCCAGGTCGGCGGCGCGGGCGCGCAGGTCCATCACGGGCGGGCTGGCGGTCGGGTTGATCTGGCCGCTGAGGTCGAGCGTGCCGGTGCGCGCCACCTTGCTGCGCAGCGTGATCTCGGCCATCTCGCGGGTGCCGGTGCGCACGGGGCCGAGCGTGCCTTGCAGCTCGCTCAGGTCGGCGCTGTAGTTCGGGCGGATGAAGCGGTCGGTGAAATCGACGCGGCCGTTGCTCAGGCGGGTGGCCATGATGGTCAGGTCGAGCGGCAACTCGGTGGGGGTCGCGGGCGCACTGGCGGCGGTGGCCGGGGCGCTGGCGGCCGTGCCGGGCGCATTCGGCGCCGGGGCCGGGCCGACATCCTGCAGGTTGAAGCGCCCGTCCTCGGTGATGACGAGCTTCGAGTAGAAGTCGTTCAGTCCCAGCGCGCCGACCACGACCTTGGGTTTGAGCGGCGGCTTGAGCAGCACGTCCAGCCCCTGCAGCGTCAGCGCCTGCCAGCTCAGCAGCTCGTCGCTGGTGCGCTGCGCGGTGCGGCGGGTGTGGAGCTGCACGTCGCCGATGCGGCCATCGCCCTTGAGCGTGACGTTCAGCCCGGCCGGGTCGTCCAGCAGCGCCAGATCCCCCTCGTAGCCGAGGTTCGCCCGCAGCAGGCTCAGCCCGAGCGCCTGGCCGAAGTACGGCTCCAGCGCGTGGACCGGGAAGCCCTGGATCTTCAGCTTGCTTTGCACCCGCAGCGGCGCGAGGCTCAGTTCGCCACGGCCGTCGAGCGTGCGGACGGCGGGGCCTTTGCCCTTCGCCGTGGCTGCCGCCGAGGCCACGTTGGCGCCGAGTTGCCAGCGCAGCGGCGTGGTGAGCTGGTCGCCGCGCAGCGCGAGGTTCTGCAGGCCGATGCTGAGCTGGGCGATGTCGAGTTGCACGGGTGAGGGGGCCTGCGCGTCGGCGAACTGGACACGGCCATCCTGCAACTGCACGTCCTTCAGCGCCACCTGCCACGGCGGCGAGGCGGGCGGGCTGGGCGGTTGCGGCACGAGCCACTGCAGCACGTTCCACTGGCCCTTGGCGTCCCGCGCCAGCCGGGTGTCGAGGCGGCCGAGTTGCACGCGGGCGAGCGCGACCGTGTGGGCGTTCAGGTCGATCGTGGCGTCGTCGAGCTGCAGCTTGCCCAGGGAAGCGAGGGACGCCAGCGCGGCCGGGCCGGCGCTGCGGTCGGTGAGCTTGAGCGCCTCGACCGTGGCCTGCTTGAGGTCGAGCTGCAGTTGTTCGGGCTGCTGGTCCGCAGCGGCTGTCCAGCGCAGTTGCCCGCTGGCGGACAGCTCGCCGCCGAGCTGGGGCTTGAGCGTGGCGTTGAGGTAGGGCTGCAGCGCGGCGAGGGCGAGGCGTTCGATCTGGAGGTCCACCTGGGCGCCGCGGTCGCTGGCGTCACCCTGGGCGGTGAGCGTGCCTTGGGCGGGGCCGTCGGCGTTGGGGGCGAGGCCGTGCAGCGTGGTGCTCAGCTTGAGCGTGACCGGCCCGGCGAGCGGCCATTGCACCGGGCCGGTTTCCAGGTCCAGCCCGGCCAGCGTCAGCGCGGCGGCGGGCTGCGTGGTGGCGTCGCGCCAGTGGACGCGGGTGTTCTGCAGCGCGACGGCTTCGACCTTGATTTGCCATTCGGGCGAGGCTGGCGACGCCGGTGTGGTCGCGGATGACGCCGCAGCAGCCGGCGCGGGGGCGGCTTCCGCGGAGCCGGCAAGCTGCTGCAGGCTCAGCCGGCCCTTCGCGTCCCGCGACACGTCCAGCGTCAGCCCGTCGAGCGTCACCGCGCCGAGCGTGACCTGCCGCGCCAGCGGTTGCACATCACGCAGCGCCACGTCCAGCGCCTCCCAGCCCACCAGCGCCGCGCCGGCCCGGTCGGTCAGCGCCAGGTCGCGGGCGCCAAACGTTCCGGTCAGGCGCAGGTGCGGCGTGCCCGTGGCGGGCGTGTCGAAGTGCAGCGCGAGGTCGGTTTCCAGCCGGCCCCGCTGCAGCTTCACCGGCAGTGCCTCCGGCCAGTAACCAAGCCAGGGCGCGAGGTCGAACGGCGCGAGCTTGAACTGCGCCTCGGTCGCCCGCGTGGCGGTGAAGGGCTTGGCCTTGGCGGCGGAATCGAACGCGGTGCCGTCCAGGTTGAACGCCAGCCGGGGCGTGACCTCGATGTCGATCTGCGACGGCAGGTTCGACAGGAAGGGCACGGCGAGCGTCAGGTCCTTGAGCACATGCTGGCGCTGCAGCGGCTGGTCGTCGAACACGACGTGGCCGCCACGCAGTTGCACGTTGTAGAGCGCGAACTGCGCGGGTTTCGATTCAGGCTTCTCGGGCGTGGGCGTGCTGAACCGGGCGATCAGGTCGTCGATGTCATAGTGGCCTTCCGCCGTGCGCGTCAGGCGAACCTCGGGCTGGTCGATCTCCAGCGCGGTCAGCACGGGCGCGAGGTTCACCAGCGAGCGCAGGTCGGCGTCGGCGTGGAGCTTGGCGATCTTCAGCAGCGGCTCGGTGGACGCGCTGCCGGGCGCGGCGCCGACGGTGAGCTGCTCGGCGGTCAGCGCCAGCGTCCACGGCTTGAAATCGATCCGCCCGACCTGCACCGGGCGGCCGAGGGCCACGCTCGCACGCTGCTCGACCTGCGACTTCAGCAGCGGCGGCACGCCCAGCCACGCCAGTCCGACCAGTCCCGCGACGACCAGCCCCGTCCAACCCAAACGCTTCCACCAGACTCGCACAGTCGATCCCTCGATGCGCACACAACGTGCTGCAGAACCATAACCGTAGAATCCGCTGCATTCGACCGCATCGCCTTATTCCCGATGTCCAACCCGCGCCGTCTGCTGCACTTTGTCCTGCAATCACTGAAAGGAACTTCCATGACCAAGCTCGTTTCCAAGACCGCCGTGCTCGCCAAGTGGCTGATGGCTCCCGTGGCACTGCTGGTGGCGATGCCCGCGCTGGCGGGGGCCTGCTGCGTCGTTGGCGCACTGTGCTGTGGCCTGCCGTGCTGTGACTGACCACACGGCCTGACGAAGTGCCCCGCCTGATGGGGCACAATGCACCCCACGCTCCGGGGTGCCCCGGGTCGGCAGCGAATGCGCTGCGGCCCGGTGTGCTGAGATGGTCGAACGACCGAACCCGCTGTACTTGACCCGGTTAGTACCGGCGTAAGAAGAGCCCGCACCAGACCACATGGCGTCCGCCCCCGGATTGCCGGCCCGGGGCACCCTTCGGAGCGTAGCCATTCCGCCCGCCGAAGGAGATCCGCCCGATGAACGCCCCCGACAAGCTCCAAGCACTGCTCACGCTCACCCGCGAGCCCTTTCCCGCGTCCACCAAGGTCTATGTGGACGGCACGATGCCCGGCGTCAGGGTGCCGATGCGCGAGATCGCGCTGACCAACGGCGAGCGCGTCACGGTGTACGACACCTCCGGCCCCTACACCGACCCGACCGCCGACATCGACGTGCGCAAGGGCCTGGACTCGGTGCGCGCCGGCTGGATCGAAGCGCGTGGCGACACGGAAACCTACACCGGCCGCACCCGCATCGTGCTCGACGACGGCGGCAAGAACGAGGAGCGCGACAGCGGCCGCATCGAGGCCCTGCGCGCCGAAGCGGTCGCCCTGCAGCGCACGCCGCGCCGCGCCAAGGCCGGGCAAAACGTCTCGCAGATGCACTACGCCCGCCAAGGCATTGTCACGCCGGAGATGGAATACATCGCCATCCGCGAGAACGGCAAGCGCGAGTGGATGCGCGAATACCTCGGTGACGCCGAGCGTGAGGCCCGCCTGAAGGGCAATGCGATGGGCGCCCGCATCCCCGAGATCATCACGCCGGAATTCGTGCGCGATGAAGTCGCCCGTGGCCGCGCCGTGATCCCCGCCAACATCAACCACCCCGAAGTCGAGCCGATGGTCATCGGGCGCAACTTCCTCGTGAAGATCAACGCCAACATCGGCAACTCGGCCGTCACCTCCTCGATCGAGGAAGAGGTCGAGAAGCTGGTCTGGTCGATGCGCTGGGGCGGCGACACCGTGATGG
>JAAFKB010000010.1 GCA_013299055.1 Sphaerotilus sp. | reverse complement strand
CTCGATCACCGCGTGGCATTGCTCCAGCGTCTCGGGCTTGTTCTGCACTGCGGCGGCCTCACGGCCAGGGGCTTCGGGTTGGTCCATCCGTGCACTCTCAGCCTTGCTCGCTCCGCGCGCTACCCGGACTTCACCGGCTTGACGATGTTGTCAATGCCGGGGGGCTGAATACGTACCCTCGCCACCACCCGATTCTCATTAAGGTCGAGTTTCCCCTGACTGTCCCCCCCACGTCAGCCACGTCAGAATAGTCGCCGCGTAGATAGAACCCGGAGTGAGGGCGAAGACGAGGTCATGCAACAAAGTCTTGCGCTATGTGGTTTAATCTGTAACTCTATCTTTTATTGGTTTGCATGGGCTTCCAATGCATATTTTGTTTGGTGGCATATTGTTAAAAACAGAACTTCTGGCGCCAATGACGCTACCATCACCAATGCTGATACCTGGAGCTATGAATGTATCTGCAGCAATCCAGCATTCGGTTCCAATAGATATACGTTGTCCTCGTATGGGGAAATTTGGCTGTTTGTAGTCATGGTCTCCGGCACATAGATAGCTACGTTGGGAAATGACTGCATGCGCGCCGATTGAAATTTCTCCCAGACTGTATAAGACTGCATGATCACCGATCCATGCATAGTCTCCAATTTCCACTTTCCAAGGGTAAGTAATTGTGGCTGTAGGTCGAATTACAACCTTTTTGCCGACCTTTGCACCAAAAAATCTTAGTATCGACGCACGAAACCCATAAGCAAATTGCGGTGACCAACGAAAAACGGTAGCTTGTGCGGCCCACCACAATTGAACATACCAGCTTGCTCGACCGCGGAAGCCCGGAGGCATGGTGAATTTAGATAGATTCTGCACAGAGCGCGGTGTGTCGTCTGGTACCTTTTTCATATTGATTTTTGAGCAGGTGAGCTGATTTTTGTTACCAGCTGCATTAGAGTTTTTTGGCTAATTATGGCGGTGTTTTTATAATGAGATTTGATATCTTCTCTGCGCACGCTGCGTTGAGCTGCGTTTAGTTTATCTAACTTTCGCAAGGTGTCTAACGCACTGGTGATGAATTCTTCTGCTGGTTGTGCGCTGCCACAATTATCAGGCAGCATTCCACCAATACATCCTCGGTTAGCTGCTACGACGGTGGCTCCTGCTTGAAGTGCTTCATGAAGCGTGACTGGCTCCGCTTCATTTTGATAGCGCGTAGGAAATAAAAGCAAATCTATACGCTGAAAAAATCGTTGCTTCTCTATTCCGTAGATCGGGCCGATGTGTTTTGCATTCGGTAGTTCAGCTAGCTCGGATTCGAATCTTTTTCTTATGGATGTATCTACTGGACCAGCAATTTCGGCTTTGTAGTGAAGTCCTGCTGCGTCTGCTTGTCGAAGGGTAGAGAAGAACTCAAATATCCCTTTTTCCGCTGTGATATTTGAAAGAAAACCGACTCTAATCGAAAGCTCTCTTTGTCTTGACGTGTTGCTGTCAGTGACTTCTGGAGCTAGGTTCGGCAGAAAGGCTGCATTCGACAGAGTTGTTAGCAGTCGTGGGTGGATGCCGTAAGTGGTACTGATTCCCTTGGCCATTTCTGGGCATAATGCAATGTGTTGTGCCTTCCCTAAAACTAGCACGCACAAAGCGGTAATCCACGATTTTTGATTTATATACGCGAAGCTGTGGTGGTGGACATAGGTTGGTATTTTAAATAATCGCGCCATAAGAAAAAATGGCAAATCTAGTATTTGCCCTTTTCCGCCAGATAGTCCTGCATACAGAGATATGGGTTTTTGTGCGGCAGCCACACTAAAGCTTGCTAGTAATTTGGCCCAATGCATCAGTAATGATGCATGTTTCGCAATTCCGTGCACTGGTTTTTCCGGAGTTGGATTCGCTCGGTTAAAAACTGATACTTGTCCTTTGCTGCGCAGATTGTCTAGCATAGCTAAATTTATTGCAGAGAATCCATGGACTGGTGGTGGTATTGGACCGAGAAATAATATTTTCATGCCAATTTTATTTGCTCGCTACGCTGAATATTTTCCAGGTATTTATGAAAAATTCGGATATGGCATCGAATAACATGCCCCTCAATATGCGTTCTTGTCCCAGAACGTCAACTTCACCGTCTTCGCGATGATCCGCATGTCCATCGTCAGCGACCAGTTGCGCAGATAGTCGATGTCGTACTGCACCCGCCCGATCATCTTGTCCAGCGTGTCCGTCTCGCCCCGGTAGCCGTTGACCTGCGCCCAGCCCGTGATCCCCGGCTTGACCTTGTGGCGCAGCATGTAGGCCTGCACCAGCTCGCGGTATTGCTCGTTGTGGGCGACGGCGTGCGGGCGCGGACCCACGATGCTCATGCGGCCCTGCAGCACGTTGATGAACTGCGGCAGCTCGTCCAGCGAGGTGCGGCGGATGAAGGCGCCGAACGGCGTGACCCGCGGATCGCCCTTGGTCGCCTGCGTCACCTTGCCGCCGTTTTCCATCACCCGCATCGAGCGGAACTTGTAGACCAGGATCTCCTTGCCATCCACGCCGTTGCGGCGCTGCTTGAAGACGATCGGGCCGGGCGAGCTGCGCTTCACCCCGATGGCCACCGCCAGCAGGATGGGCGTGATCAGCACGAGGATGACGCTGGCCAGCACGATGTCGGAGGCGCGCTTGGCCAGGCCGTTGATGCCCACGAACGGGCTTTCCAGCAGGCTGACCACGGGCACGCCGTCCATGTTGCGCATGCGGCCCTGGATCACGTTGACCCCGGCGACATCGGGCACGAAGTAGATCGACACCGCCGTGTCGTGCAGATCGGCGATCAGCTTCTCGATGCGCGGCTGGGCGCTCAGCGGCAGCGTGATGTAGACATCCTTGATCTGGTGGCGTTCGATGCAGTCCAGCGCGTCGCTGATCCGGCCGACAATGTGCTCGGCCGTTTCCGGCGCGCAGCGGGTGGCGTCGCGGTCCTCCAGATGGCCGATGAAGTCGTGGCCGAACGCCCGCCGACCCTGCAGGATGTGGGCCACCTTGGCGCCCAGCGTGCCGGCGCCGATCACCAGCGCCGCACGGCGGGCGTCCGGATGGCGGGCGTGCCGGCGCATCACGGTCCCGCCGATCAGCACGGCCGCGTACTGCGCGATCGGCGTGATCACGGCCCACCAGACCAGCACCGAGCTGTCGAAGAAGCGGAAGCTCTTGGTCGCGAAGCCGCACAGCGTCAGGATGGTCAGCACCGTCGCCCAGGCCACCACGATGTCCACCAGCGCGTTCAGCCGGGTCTCGTAGAAGCGGTTGGTGCCGGGAAAGACCAGCAGCATGACCATGATGGACAGCAGCATGACCGCCCGGTCCAGCACCTGGCCATGCGCGAAATGCACCCCCAGCAAGGCCGCCACCGCCAGCAGCGGCTCCAGCAGCGCAGCGGCGAACACTGGCACCGATGGCGGCGGCGCCGAGAAGGGCAGGACGTTGGCGGGGCTGTGGAGATTGAGGCCTTCCGGGCCGTAGCGCACCGGACTGCCAAGACCTTGAACCTGCACTTCAGATGTCATCAGGGAAACCCTCCGCTTTTTAATGGACACACAATGCACGAAGTGTGCGATAGCACTGTGGCCGATCTGCAGCCCCCGCCAGGGAGCCAAGTGAATTTTTCAGCAATTCTGAGCATTACGTGACAGTCAGTCCCGGACTTTGGGATGGGATTCGGGTGACTGCCGAGTGACGGCCCGCTTGCGCAGTTGGATGCTAGACAAAGAACTGCCCCGAGCATCCCCCACAGACACGGTGGGTGGCACGAATGGGCTGGTACCGATAGGTTTTCACGCCATGGTGGGGGTGCCCTCCACCCGGATGCCCAGCCCGAGCGCGGCGAAGTGGCTGTAGAACACGCTGGCGTAGCCGCCTTGCGCACGCAGTAGAGTCTGCGCCAGCGTCTTGAGTCGGAGACAATCCGGGCTGCTCCCGATTCCGCTCCCTCGCCCCCGCCCCGTTCCCGCATGCACTCCACGTCCACCCCCACTGTCGCCGTCCTGGGCGTCGGCTATGTCGGCCTGCCGCTGGTCGTCGCCTTCGGGCAGCACCTGCCCACCATCGGCTTCGACATCTCGGCCGACAAGATCGCCCGCTGCCAGGCCGGCACCGACCCCTCGCGGGAGATCGCCGATGCGGACATGGCGCGGGCCGTCCACGCCCGCTACACCGGCGACCCGGTGGCGCTGCGCGAGGCGGATTTCATCGTCGTGGCCGTGCCCACCCCCGTGGACACCGCCCGCATCCCGGACTTCGGGCCGCTGCTGGGCGCCTGCCGCACCATCGGGCCGAACCTGAAGCCGGGGGCGGTGGTGATCTTCGAGTCGACGGTCTATCCCGGCGCGACCGAGGAGATCTGCATCCCGGAGCTGGAGCGGGTGTCGGGCCTGGTCTGGCAGCGCGACTTCTTCGTCGGCTACAGCCCCGAGCGCATCAACCCCGGCGACCGCGAGCACCGCCTGACCACCGTCGTCAAGGTGGTGGCGGGCGACTCGGCGGCGACGCTGGAGAAGGTGGCGGCGCTGTACCTGACGGTCGTGGAGCCGGGGGTCCACCGCTGCAGCAGCATCAAGGTGGCCGAAGCCTGCAAGGTGATCGAGAACACCCAGCGCGACCTGAACATCGCGCTGATGAACGAGCTGTCGATCATCTTCGACAAGATCGGCATCGACACCACCGAGGTGCTGGAGGCGGCCGGCACGAAGTGGAACTTCCTGCCCTTCCGCCCGGGGCTGGTGGGCGGGCACTGCATCGGCGTCGATCCCTACTACCTGACGCACAAGGCGGAAATGCTCGGCTACCACCCGCAGGTGATCCTGGCCGGGCGGCGCATCAACGACGGCATGGGCAAGGTCATCGCCGAGCAGACGGTCAAGCAGATGATCGCCGCCGGCAGCTACATCAAGGGCGCACGGGTCAACGTGCTCGGGCTGACCTTCAAGGAGAACTGCGGCGACCTGCGCAACAGCAAGGTGGTCGACATCATCCAGGAGCTGCGCAGCTACGGCGTGGAGGTGTTTGTCCACGACCCGGAGGCGGATCCGGACGAGGCGATGCACGAATACGGCGTGCGGCTGCTGGCGTGGGAGGAGCTGCCGCGTGCGGATGCGGTGGTGGCCGCGGTGGCGCACCAGCGGTTCCGCCGTCTCGGGGCCGATGACCTGGCGCGCAAGCTCATCAAGGGCGGCTGTGTGGTGGACGTGAAATCCGCGTTCGACGCGTCGGAGCTGACGGCGGCGGGGCTGCGCGTATGGCGCCTGTGATCCACTACCCGGCCCGTCGGCTGGAGGCGGCCGGGGGGCAGGACGCGACGGTGTCGGCGGCGCTGGCCGAGGAGGTGCCGGTGGCGCTGGTCTACAACGGCATCTCCCACGCCGTGATGCTGGCCACGCCGCAGGATCTGGAGGACTTCGCGCTGGGCTTCTCCTTGTCCGAAGGCATCATCGACAGCCCCGACGACCTGCTCGACTGCGAGACCACCCCCAGCGACCTGAGTGTCTCGACCCCGCTGGCCGGCGTGGCGGAGCAGGGCCTGTCGCTGGAGCTGAAGGTCACGCTGCGCTGCTTCATGCGCCTGAAGGAGCGCCGCCGCACGCTGGCCGGACGCACCGGCTGCGGACTCTGCGGCACCGAAAGCCTGGCCGAGGCCATCCGCCCGGTGCGCGCCACGGTGGCCCCGGTCGAGGTGGCCGCTGCGGCGCTCGCCCGCGCCATGGCCGAGATGCCCCGCCACCAGACCCTCTCCCAGGCGACAGGGGCGACACACGCCGCCGCGTGGTGCGGGCTGGACGGCGCGGTGCGGCTGGTGCGCGAGGACGTGGGCCGCCACAACGCGCTGGACAAGCTCATCGGCGCGATGGCCCTGGCGGAGGTGGACCCGGCCGAGGGCTTCATCGCCGTCACCAGCCGCGCCAGCTACGAGATGGTCTACAAGACCGCCAGCGCGGGGGTGGGGCTGCTGGCCGCCGTGTCGGCGCCGACCGGACTGGCCGTGCGCACGGCGGCGGCGGCGGGGCTGGTGCTGGCCGGTTTCGTGCGTGGCGAACGGGCCACGGTCTACAGCCACGCGGACCGAGTTCACGCCATGTGACGCAGATCCGCCCGTTCAGGCATGGGAGGGCGGTGCCAGGGGGGCCGCTCCCTACAATGCGCGGGCCTTTTACCCTTCGACTATCGACCCGATCAGGATTCCTGCTATGCAAGTGACCGCTTCCGCCTTCAAGGCTTATGACATCCGCGGCATCGTCGGCCAGGCGCTCGACACCGACTTCGCCGAACACCTGGGCCGCGCCTTCGGCACCGAAGCCCTCGCGCTGGGCGAACGCGCCGTGGCGGTGGGGCGTGACGGGCGTGTCTCCGGCCCGGACCTGGGTGCGGCCCTGATGCGCGGCCTGGCCTCGACCGGGCTGGAGGTGATCGACCTGGGCGCCGTGACCACGCCGATGCTCTACTACGTGGCCGCCACCCGCGCCGGCATCGGCTGCCGCAGCGGCATCCAGGTCACGGGCAGCCACAACCCCAAGGACTACAACGGCTTCAAGATGGTGCTGGGCGGCGTGGCCATCTACGGCGACACCATCCAGGGCCTGCGCGCGCGCATGGAGTCCGAGACCTACACGGCAGCCGCCACGCCCGGCGCCATCGCCACGCTGGACATCCTGCCCGAGTACACCCAGCGCATCACCGGCGACTGCACGCTCTCCCGCCCGATGAAGATCGTGGTCGATTCCGGCAACGGCATTCCCGGCGCGTCGTCGCCCGGCATCCTCAAGGCGCTGGGCTGCGAGGTGGTGGAGCTGTACAGCCGCGTCGACGGCGATTTCCCCAACCACCACCCGGACCCGTCCAAGCTGGAGAACCTGGCCGACCTGATCAAGGTGGTCCACGCCACGGAATTCGAGCTGGGCCTGGCCTTCGACGGCGACGGCGACCGGCTGGGCCTCGTCACCCAGGACGGCGAGATCATCTTCCCGGACCGCCAGATGCTGCTGTTCGCGCAGGACATCCTGACGCGCAACCCCGACGGCCTGATCCTCTATGACGTGAAGTGCTCGCAGCGCCTGCCGGTGGGCATTCGCGAAGCGGGTGGCGTGCCGATGATGTGGAAGACCGGCCACTCGCTGATGAAGGCCAAGCTGCGCGAGACCGGCGCTCCGCTGGCCGGCGAGATGAGCGGCCACATCTTCTTCGGCGAGCGTTGGTATGGTTTCGACGACGCGATGTACACGGCGGCCCGGCTGCTGGAAATCCTCTCGCGCTTCGCCGACCCGAGCGCGGTGCTCAAGGCGCTGCCGACCAGCCACAGCACGCCGGAGCTGAACGTGGCGGTGCCCGCCGGCAACCAGCACGCCATCGTCGAGCAGCTCATCGCCCAGGCCGACTTTCCCGGCGCCGAGATCGGCACCATCGACGGGCTGCGCGGCGACTACCCGGACGGCTTCGGCCTGATCCGTGCGTCCAACACCACGCCGGTGCTGGTGCTGCGCTTCGAGGGCCACACCGCCGAGGCGCTGGTCCGCATCGAGCACGACTTCATGGCGGCGCTGCGCAAGGTGATGCCGGAAGCCGAAGTCCAGACGTCGGCGCACTGAGCCACGCCTGTCTGTGGCCATGAGCCTGCGCCAGCGTCTGGCCCTGGCGGTGTACGGCTGGGGGCTGCGGCTGCTGCTGCCGCTGCTGCTGCTGCGGCTGCTGTGGCGTGCGCGCCGGGAGCCGTTGTATGGCGCGGGCTTGTCGGAGCGGCTGGGCTTCGGACCCGCCACGTCGCCGGGCGCACTCTGGCTGCACGCCGTGTCGCTGGGGGAAACGCGTGCTGCCATGCCCCTGGTCCAGGCGCTGCGCAGTGTGCGGCCGGACCTGCGCCTGCTGCTGACCCACGGCACGGCCACCGGACGTGCTGCGGGCGCCGCGCTGCTGCAGCCCGGCGACCACCAGTGCTGGCTGCCGCTGGACACGCCGGGGGCGGTGCGCCGCTTCCTGGCGCGCCACCGGCCCGCGCTGGGGGTGCTGATGGAAACCGAGGTGTGGCCGCAGCTGCTGCACGCGGCCGGGCGGGCCGGGGTGCCGGTGGTGCTGGCCAATGCGCGGCTGTCCGAGCGCAGCCTGCGGCAGTCGCTGCGCTTCGACGCGCTGCTGCGTCCGGCGGCCCAGGCGCTGCACCAGGCCCTCGCCCAGACCGACGCCGACGCGCAGCGCCTGCACCTGGCGGGGGTGTCGGCGCAGGCACTGCAGGTGGCAGGCAACCTCAAGTTCGACCAGAACCCGCCGCCGGCGCTCCTGGCCATGGGGGAGAGCTGGAGCGCAGGTCTGGCCCGGCCGGTGGTGCTGGCCGCCAGCTGGCGCGAGGGCGAGGACGCGCCACTGCTGGCGGCTTGGCAGGCGCTGTGCGCGCAACGTGCCGCGGGGCAGCCGCGGCCGCTGCTGCTGCTCGTGCCACGGCATCCGCAGCGGTTCGACGAGGTGGCGCGGGGGGTGGTCGCCGCGGGGCTGACGCTGGTGCGCCGCAGCAGCTGGGGGGAGGGGGGGCCGGGTGCGCTGGCGCGGCAGGCCGATGTGTGGCTGGGCGACACCATGGGCGAGATGCCGGCCTACTACGCCTGCGCCCATGCGGCCTTGCTGGGGGGCAGCTTCGCCCCGCTGGGGGGGCAGAACCTGATCGAAGCGGCAGCGTGTGGCTGCCCGATCTTCCTGGGGCTGCACACCTTCAACTTCGCGCAGGCGGCCCAGGGCGCGGTAGCGCAGGGCGCGGCGTGGCGGTGTGGCGATCTGGTGGAGGCGGTCGGCGCCGCCTGTGCGCTGGCGCAGGCCCCGGTGGCGCGGGCCGCCGCGGTGACGGCCGCTCGCGCCTATGCCGGACAGGACCAGGGGGCGGCCCGGCGCATGGCCGTCGCCCTGCTGCCCCTCATCGGCCCGTCAGCAGGGCGTTGACGGCGTCGATGTCGCTGGGGGCGAGCACGCCCGCGGCCTGGCGCAGCTTCAGTCCGTTGACGAGCACGTCGTAGCGGGCCTTGGCCAGATCGCGCTGGGTCGAGAACAGCTGGGTCTGCGCGTTGAGCACGTCCAGGTTCACCCGCACGCCCACCTTGTAGCCGAGCTTGGTGGCGTCCAGCGCGAGCTTGCTGGAGGCCTCGGCGGCTTCGAGGGCGCGGACCTGGGCCGAGCCGGACTGCACGCCGAAGTAGACCTGCCGCGTGGCCTGCGCGACCGCACGGCGGGCGGCCTCCAGTTCGTTGCGCGACTTCTCTTCGAGCGACACCGCTTCGCGGACCTGGTTCTCGACCGCGTGGCCGGTGTAGAGCGGCACCTTCAGCGTCACGCCCAGCGAATGGTTGAGCGTCGTGCCGGCCCCCCCGGACGAGCTGGCGCCCGTGCCGCGGTTGTTGGCGCCGCCGAGCTGGCCCTGCAGATCGACGGTGGGCAGGCGCACGGCGTCGGTGCGCTGGGTCTCCAGCTTGGCGATGTCATAGGCCAGCCGGGCCTTGCGCACCGACGGGCTGTCCTCGGTGAGGCCGACCCAGGTGTCCACCGGATCGGTGGGCACGGGCAGCGTCGCCGGCAGGGCCAGGCCGTTGGGCTGCAGGTTCTGGCGCCCGGCGAGCTGGTCCAGGGCCAGGCGGCGGGTGCGCACGTCGTTGTCGGCGGCGATTTCCTGCGCGGTGGCCAGGTCGAAGCGGGCCTGCGCTTCGCGGGTGTCGGTGATGGTGGCGGTGCCGACCTCGAAGTTGCGCTTGGCCGAGGCGAGCTGCTCGCTGATCGCGGTCTTCGAGGCGCGGGCGGTGGCCAGGGTGTCCTGGGCGGCCAGCACGTCGAAATACGCCTGCGCCACCCGCACCGCCAGCTCCTGCTCGGCGTTGGCGAGGTCGGCTTGCGCGATGTCGAGCGCCTTGCGGGCCTTGTCGATGGTGAAGCCGTTGGGCCGGTTGAACAGCGGCTGCACGGCCACCACGCCCAGCGTGCCGGAGGTGGTCGAGCGCGAGCCGAACAGCGGCGTGTCGGTGCCGCTGTGGGTGGCGCCCGCCTGCAGGCTCACGGTCGGCCGGGTCAGGGCGTCGGCCTGGGCGGCCTTGTGGCGGCTGGCGTCGGCGGCAGCGCGTGCGGCGAGGTAGGTGGCGTCGTAGGCCTTGGCGGCCTCGTGCACCTCCTTGAGGTTCTCGGCCGCAGCAGGGGCGCACAGGCTCGTCAGGACAGCGGCGGCGAGGCCAGCCAGGCGGCACGACAAGGGGGGTGGGGACACGGACATGGGCGCTTCCTCGGACTAGGGAACTGGAACGAACGGACTCAGTACACGGGCACGGTCGGGTCGACTTGCCGGGACCAGGCATCGATGCCACCGGAGATGTTGTACACCTTGGGGTATCCCTGCCGGTCCAGGAACAGGGCCACCTGCTGACTGCGCATACCGTGGTGGCACAGCGCAAGGATGGGCTGTTCCGGGTCGATTTCGGCCAGGCGTGCGGGAATTTGCTGCATCGGGACCGTGACCAATGCCGCGCCGTCCAGCGCAATCCGCGCCGTGGCGATTTCCCAGGGTTCGCGCACGTCCAGCAGCACGGGGTGCAGACCCTGGGCGGTGCAGTCGCGCACCAAGGCTGTGACGGCGTCGACGGACAGGGCTTGCATGGCGTGGTGTCCCGGGCTCAGAACTGGAAGGACGACGGTTGCGCGAAGCCGTCGAGGCGCGGCGCCACGGTGTCGAACAGCACTTCGGTGGTGAAGTCGCGCTCGCTCAGGCGGCGCACCCGCAGCGCCCGCATCATCGGCTCGTGGCCGACCACCGCCACCAGACGGCCCCCGACCTTGAGTTGCTGGAGCAGCGCCTTGGGCACCTCCGCCACCGATCCCGACAGCACGATCACGTCCCACGGTCCGCGCCCGGCGTCGCCCTGCGCGCCATCGCCCTGGCGGACCTCGACGTTCATCACCGCCGCCTGGCGCAGGTGTTCCCGCGCCATCGCCACCAGCTCCGGGCGCTTCTCGTAGGTGACGACCTGCTGGGCCTTGTGCGCCATCAGCGCGGCCATGAAGCCCGAGCCGGTGCCGATCTCCAGCGCCTTCTCGTGGCGGTGCAGCTCCAGCGCCTGCAGCAGGCGGGCCTCCAGGCGCGGCGCCAGCATGACTTGTCCGCCCGGCAGCGGAATCTCCAGGTCCGTGAAGGCGATGCTGCGGTGGGCGGCCGGCACGAAGTCCTCGCGCTTGACGACGGCCAGCAGCGACAGCACCGACTGATCCAGCACGTCCCAGGGACGGATCTGCTGCTCGATCATGTTGAAACGGGCCTGTTCGACGTTCATCTTGAATTCCTCGGGAGCTTGGGGGTCTTGCGCAACAAAACCTGCCATTTTAGGAGCTGGCCGTGGGGGTGGTCGGGCGATCTGCCGACTGGGGTGCAAATCGGCGCCGCCACCACGCGCCCAGGTCGTCCAGATAGCAGTACACCACCGGCACCACCACCAGCGTCAGCACCGACGAGGTGATCACGCCGCCGATGACCGCCTGCCCCATCGGCGCCCGTTGTTCAGCGCCTTCCGACAGCGCGAACGCGAGCGGCACCATGCCGAAGACCATCGCCAGCGTGGTCATGAGGATCGGCCGCAGCCGCACCTTGGCCGCCAGCAGCAGCGCCTCGGCCCGCTCCAGCGGCTGGCCGGTCACGTCGCCACTGCGGGCACGGATGGCGAAGTCCAGCAGCAGGATGGCGTTCTTCGTCACCAGCCCCATCAGCATCACCACGCCGATGATCGAGAACAGGTTCATCGTCGAGCCGAAGGCCAGCAGCGTCAGCACCACGCCCACCAGCGTCAGCGGCAGCGAACTCATCAGCGCGATCGGCTGCAGGAAGCTGCGGAACTGCGACGCCAGGATCATGTAGATGAAGATCACGCCCATCGCCAGCGCCGACACCGCGTAGCCGAAGCTCTCCGCCATGTCCTTGGTCGAGCCGCCGAAGCGCCAGCGCATGCCCGGCGGCAGCGTCTCGGCCTCCAGGATGCGGCGGATGTCGGCGGAGACCTCGCCCAGCGAGCGGCCGTAGACGTTGGCGGTCAGCTCGACCTCGCGGGTCAGGTCGCGGCGGTTGATCTGGTTGGCGGTGCTGTCGGCGCGCACGTCGGCGACCTGGCCGAGGCGCACCAGCCGCGGGCTGCCGTCGGCGTTCTGCCCGGCCGAGAACGTCAGCCGCTGCAGGTCGCCCAGGTCGTCACGCGCCTGCGGGGCCAGCCGCACCTTCACGTCCACGTTCAGGTCGTCGCTGGCCCGCCAGTTGCCGAGGGTCTGCCCGGCCACCAGCGACCGCAGGCCGTTGGTGATGCTGCCCACGCTCAGCCCCAGGTCGGCCGCCACGTCGCGCCGCACGTCGATGGCCACCGTCGGCTGGTTCGGCTTGGCGCTGGTGTCGAGATCGACCAGGCCGGGGATGCCGCGCAGCTTGTCGGCGATCGCCGCACTCTGGCGCTGCAGTTCGGCCAGATCGCTGCCCTGGAGAGAGAGCTGCAAGGGCTTGTTGCCGCCGACCGCGTCCAGCAGGCCGACGTGCGTGACGGTGATGCCGGGGATGCGCGCCAGCCGTTCGCGCAGCGGGCCGGTGAGCTGGTCCTGGTTGAGCGTGCGGTCCTTGCGGTCGACGAGGCGGATGTAGAGCTGCGCGTAGATCTTGCCCTGCGCCTGGCCGGTGTTGATGGTCGCCAGCGTGTAGCGCACCTCGGGCCGCTCGCGGATGATGGCCTCGACCTCGCGCACCTTGCCTTCGGTGACCTCCAGCGACGAGCCGACCGGGGTGTGGAAGCTGACGAAGGTTTCCGAGTAGTCGGCCTTGGGGACGAACTCGGTGCCCAGCGACTTCACCAGCACGAGGCTGCCGACGAAGGTGGCCAGCGCGAGGCCCAGCGTGGCCAGCGGATGCCGCAGCGACCAGCCCAGCGCCGACTGGTAGCCTTCGCCCAGCCCGTGCGAGAGCCGGTCCACCGCGTGCGTGAGGCGGCCGAGCGTGTGGTCATAGACCGTGCGCGGCTGGAAGGGCTGGCCCTCGTCGTGGATCGCCGGGTCGTGCCAGAGGGAGCTGAGCATCGGGTCGAGCGTGAAGCTGACGAACATCGAGATCAGCACCGCGGCCACGATCGTGATGCCGAACTCGTGGAAGAACTTGCCGATGATCCCGCCCATGAAGCCGATCGGCAGGAACACCGCGACGATCGACAGCGTGGTGGCCAGCACCGCCAGGCCGATTTCCGCCGTGCCGTCGAGCGCGGCGTCGTGCGCCGACTTGCCCATCTGGACGTGGCGCACGATGTTCTCGCGCACGACGATGGCGTCGTCGATCAGCAGGCCCACGCACAGGCTCAGCGCCATCAGCGTGATCATGTTGATCGAGAAGCCGAAGAGCTGCATGAACAGGAAGGTGCCGATCAGCGCGATGGGCAGCGTCAGGCCGGTGATGACGGTCGAGCGCCACGAGTTCAGGAACAGGAAGACGATCAGGATGGTCAGCGCCGCGCCTTCGATCAGCGTCTGGCGCACGTTGTTGACCGAGACGCGGATCGGCCGCGAGCTGTCGCGCACCACGCTCAGCTCGATGCCGGGCGGCACCTCCCCGCTGGCCTGCACCGCCGCGAGCGCCTTGTTCAGCCCGTCCACCACCTCGATGGTGTTTTCCCCTTGCGCCTTCTGCACTTCGAGGGCGAGCGTGCGCTGGCCGTTGTAGAGGGCCAGCGTGTCGATTTCCTCAGGGCCATCGACGACCGTGGCGACCTGGCCGAGCCGGATCAGCGTGGTGCCGCGCCGGGCGACGACGAGCTGCGCGAAGTCCTCGGGGCGCTGCACCCGGCCGCGGATCTGCACCACGCGCTCGCTGTCGCCTGAGCGCAGCGTGCCGGCGGGCAGGTCCTGGTTCTCGGTCTTGACGGCGGCCATCACCTGGTCGGCGCTGACCCCCAGGGCTTCGAGCTTCTGCGGGTCGAGGTAGAGGTTGATCTCGCGCTTGACTGCCCCGACCAGCGCCACCGAGCCGACCCCGCGGGCGTTTTCCAGCCGTTTGCGCAGGGTCTGGTCGGCCCAGGTGGAGAGCTGCACCGGGTTGACGCGGGCGGCGTCGCTGGCCCGCACCGACAGGGTCCAGATCGGCCGGCTGGAGGGGTCGAAACGCTGGACCTTGGCGTCCTTCACCTCGTCGCGCAGCAGCGGCTTGAGCACCGCCAGCTTCTCGCGCACGTCGTCGGCGGCCTTGCGGCTGTCGAGGTCGAGGTTGAACTGCACGATCACGACCGACGTGCCGGAGTAGCTGCGCGAGGAGAGCTGGTTGACGCCGGCGATGGTGTTGAGCGCCTCCTCGACCTTGCGCGTGACCTCCGTCTCGACGATCTCGGCGGAGGCACCGGGGTACTCCAGGCTGACGACGACGGTGGGGAATTCGACGCTCGGGAACTGGTCGACCTTGAGCCGCTGGAACGAGAACAGGCCGAGCACGACCAGTGCCAGCATGGCCATGGTGGCCATCACCGGGTTGGCGATGGAAACGCGGGTGAACCACATGGCGGGCGGCTCCGGTCAGCGTGCCGCCGCGACGAGGCGGGCGGGGGTGTGGTCGCGCACGGTGCCGAGGCTGCCGCGCAGGATGCGATCGCCCTCGCGCAGGCCCTCGATGACCTCGATCGACTCGACCCGCTCCACCAGCCCGCGTGCGCCGGTCTTCACGGTGCGCCGCCGCAGCGCCTGACCGTCGAGCACCACCACATATGGCAGCGCATCGTCCAGCCGCACGGCCGACAGCGGCAGCGTCAAGGCGGTGCGCTCGTCCTGGGCCACGGTGCCGCGGGCGAACAGGCCGGCGCGCAGGCCCGGGGTCGGCTGCACGCTCAGGTAGGCCAGCACGGCGCGGGTGCCGGCCTGCGTGGTCGGGTTGAGCCGGGCGACCTGGGCGCGCACCGGCTCGGCGATGCCCTCGATGCTCAGCTCGGCCACGGCGCCCGGCCGCAGCCCCCCGGCGTCCGCCGCGGGCACGGCGGCTTCCAGCTCCAGCCGGGTCAGGTCCACGATCTCCAGCACCCGCGCATCGACCGCCACCCGTTCGCCCGCCTGCGCCAGCCGCTGCGAGACGACGCCGCTGATCGGCGCCTTGAGCACGGTGTCGGCCTGCGCCTTGCGGGCGATGTCGGCGCTGGCCAGCGCGGCCTGCAGGCTGGCCTGGGCGGCGGCGTGGTTGGCCACCGAGGTGTCGAGCGCGGTGGCGGAGATGTAGCCCTGTTCCACCAGCGCACGGTTGTTGTCGAGCTGGCGCCGGGCGATGTCCACCTGGGCGCGGGCCGCTTCGGCCTGCTGCTGCGCCTGCTGCACGCGCAGGCTGAACTCGGTGGTGTCGATCTCGCCGACCGTCTGGCCGGCCTGCACCGTGTCCCCTTCGCGGGGGCCGAGCGTGCGCAGCTCGCCCGCCACCTTCGCCTTGACCAGCGCCGTGTTGACCGCACGCAGGCTGCCCGACAAGGCCAGCGTGCGCGACAGCGTGGCCGAGCGGGCGGTCACGAGGTCGCTGTCGCGCAGGTCCAGCGCGGTGGGTCGTGCGGCAGCCGAGGCCGCCGCGGCGGGGACGGATGCCGCCTCGGCGGTCTTGCGGCTCTGGATCAGCCGCCATCCCAGCCCTGCGCTGGCGAGCACGAGCAGGGCGATCACGGTCTTGGTGGTGCGGTTCATGGCGTGGCGAGGGGAGCAGCGGGGGTGAGCAGACCGGTCAGCAGCAGCGCGATGTGCTGGCGGATGAAGCGGCGCGGGTCCATGGCCAGCGCATCCATCCCGCCGCAGGCCCCCAGCGAATGCTTGTGGACACACAGCATCACCAGCGGCATCACCAGCGAATGCACGACGACATGGACATCGACGGTGCGGAATTCGCCGCGGTCGATGCCGCGCTGCACGATCTGGCCGATGAGCTGCTCGCCGGGTTCGACCACTTCGCGCAGGTAGAACGCGGCGATGTCGGGGAAGTTGCGGACCTCGGTGATGATGAGCTTGAAGACCCCGGAGGCGTCACTGTCGTACACCCGCTCCCACCAGGCGGCGAGCACGTCCAGCAGCAGCCCGGCGCACGGCCCCGTGTGCTCGGCCACCTGGCGTGCCCCTTCGGTGATCTGGCTCGACAGGCGCTGGGCGATCACGGCCTTGAGCAGCTCTTCCTTGCTGGGGTAGTAGAGATAGAGCGTGCCCTTGGAAACCCCGGCCCGCGCCGCCACCTCGTCGGTGCGGGTGGCGGCGAACCCCTTTTCGACGAACAGGCTCAGTGCCGCGTCGATCAGCTCTTGCGGGCGTTCGGCCTTGCGGCGCTGGTGGGAGGGGGCCGTGGGGGAGGGCGCGTGTTCAGGGTGCAAGGCAGGGGAGGCTTGAATTGAATGCTTAAATGACTAACTGGTCAGTAATGTAGTGCCCCTGTCCAGGGCGGTCAACCGGTGGCCGTCCATAGAATCGCCCCGGACTGTCGCAAGGAGTGTGGACATGGGAATCGTCGATCGTCGGCGGATGCTGGGTGGTGGGGTGATGCTGGCCGCGCTGGGGTTGTCCGGGGTGTGGACGGGCTGCGCCACGCCAGTGCCAAGCGAGTTCACGGTGAGTGAACGCCAGATCCTGGCCGCCCTGGCCACGCGCTTTCCGGCGAACCGGCGGGTGCTGGAGCTGTTCGAGGTGCGGCTGTCGGCGCCGAAGCTGCGGCTGCTGCCCGCGGAGGACCGGCTGATGCTGGGCTTCGATCTGGGGGTGCAGGAGCGCCTGCTCACGGCGCGCACGTTCAAGGGCAACCTGATGTTCAGCAGCGGCCTGCGCTACGAGCCGGCCGACGCGACGGTGCGGCTGGTCCGCGTGCAGCACGAGCACCTGGCGATCGAGGGGCTGCCGAGCCTGCTGGCGTCCAGCGTGAACCGCTGGGGCGGGCTGCTGGCGGCAGAGTTGCTGGACGGTCTGGTCGTGCATCAGGTGGAGCAGCGCCTGCTGGACCAGGCGTCACGGCTGGGCCTGCGGCCGGGCGTGCTCAAGGTGACGCCGTCGGGTGTGGCGGTGACGCTGGAGCCGATCCGGACCCTGGCGAGCTGAGGGCGTGGTCCTGGGCAGTCGGCGCGCTGGGGGCACTGCACGTTGAATGCTGCTGTTCGACTCTGCGCGCACCATGTGTGTCCACTGCCATGACCGACTTTTTCACTCCTTCCAGGTGCGTCGCCTCTCCGACGCACTGGTCCCACCGACCGCTGTGGCGTGGTGTGGGTGCAGTGCTGCTGGCGCTGGGTGCTGGCCTGTTGTCGGGCTGCGTGGTCGTGCCCGCCTCGGGGCACCGCGGCCACGGAGGGCACGGTGGCGGCAGGGGCGAGGTGGTGGTGGTGGTCGAGCCACCGCCGCACCGGTGGGAACGCGGCCGCCGTGGCTGGGAGCGGCATGATGGCGGTGAAGGGCACCACCGGCACCGGCGCTGACCCACCCACCACGCCCACAAAAAAGCCGGCCCTTGCGGACCGGCTTCAGAGAGGGGCGTGGAGCTGCTGAGACTCAGCGCGGACCGTTGCTGCGCGGACGGAAGGCCGGGCGGTCGGCACCGAAGCCACCGCTGCGCGGACCACCACGGTCGTTGTCAAAACGGGGAGCACTGCGCGGAGCACCACGGTCGTTGTCGAAACGCGGGGCATCGCCACCACGCGGGCCGTCGAAGCGGCTGTCCGGGCGCGGACCGTCGAAGCGCGGCGCACCGTAGCCGGCACTGGCGCCGCGGTAACCACCACCAGGCGCACCACGGCCCGGGGCACCGCGGAACGGCGGACGGCCACCTTCACGCACCGGACCACGGTTCGGGAACATCTCGGGGGCGGGGCGCGACGGCTCCAGACCTTCGATGATGCCGATGGGGATGGCGCGGGTGGTGAACTGCTGGATGCGGCGGATCATCGACACGTCACGGCGCTCGGCCAGCGTGATGGCGCGACCGGTGCGACCGGCACGGCCGGTGCGGCCGATGCGGTGCACATAGTCTTCTGCCTTCATCGGCAGGCCGTAGTTGATGACGTGGCTGATCGTCGGCACGTCGATGCCGCGGGCGGCGACGTCGGTGGCCACCAGGATGCGCAGCTCGCCGCGGCGCAGGGCCATCAGCGTGCGGGTGCGGCGGCCTTGCGGCATGCCGCCGTGCAGCGGCGCGACCGCGTGGCCGAGGTCGTACAGGCGGGCGGCCAGGTCGTCGGCGTCACGCTGCGTGCTGGTGAAGATCACCGCCTGCTGCATGTCCTTGTCGGTCAGGATGTGCTCCAGCAGCGCGGACTTGTGGTCCAGGCTGTCGGCCCACAGGAGCTGCTGCTCGATGCTGGCGTGGTTGTCGGTGTGGTTGGCGACTTCGATGCGCTGGGCGTCGTTCTTCAGGATCTGGTCCGCCAGACGGCCCACCTGACCGGCGAAGGTGGCGCTGACCATGACGGTCTGGCGCTCGGCGGGCAGCGATTCGGCGATGCGCTCGATGTCCTCGATGAAGCCCATGTCCAGCATGCGGTCGGCTTCGTCGAGCACCAGCAGCTCGACCTGGCCGAGGATGGCCTTGCCGCTGTCGAGGTGGTCGATCAGGCGACCGGGGGTGGCGATCAGCAGGTCGAGCTGGCCACGCAGCGCAGCCAGTTGGGCGCCGTAGGGAACACCACCGACGACGGTGGCGACGCGCAGGCCCTGGACGTGGCGACCGTAGGTCATCGCGGCCTTGGAGACCTGCAGCGCGAGTTCCCGCGTCGGGGTCAGGATCAGGACGCGGGGGCCCTTGTTCGGCTGGAAGCCCTTGACGCCGCGGGCAGCCGCGTCGGCACGGGCGGCCAGCACACGCTCCAGGGCGGGCAGGACGAATGCAGCCGTCTTGCCGCTGCCGGTGTTGGAGCACACGCGCAGGTCGGAGCCGGCCAGTGCGGCGGGAATGGTGCGTGCCTGGACTTCGGTCGGGGTCTCGTAACCGGAATCGGTCAGGGACTTCAGCAGGACTTCGTTCAGGCCAAGGGTATCAAAGCTCATGGGTTCTCATCTGGCACCGTCGATGGGCGCCGTTCAGGCTAGCGCCGTCAGCACAAGATGTGCGACAACGCAATGGCGGGCAAGCGTCCATGGGGCGTCATCCGTCAACGCGCCACGCTCGCAGCTTCAAGGGGGTGGAGAAAAAGCCCGCCCGGGTCGAACAGCATCGCCGCCGACCGCGCCTGCAGCCCCGCAGGACCGAAAAGGCCTGCCGGAGGGATGAGGGGAAAGAGGAAGGTCAGAGGGGATGAACGAAACAGCTGTGCCTGTTGTCGTTGCTGCCAGGCGATGTAGGGTGGCGGTTCAGGCCAATCGCCAGTCGCGGCAGTTGCGTCAGAGACAGCAGCCGCGATTGTAGCGTATTCCCGGATTCCATGTTGCGTTGCATCATGAAAATTGCGCCACCCTGTCGCAAGGCGTGTGGTGCGGGGGCAGCCTCAGCCTTGCACCACCTTGTGGTGCGCCGCCGGCACCGGCCATCCGGCTTCCTGGCACACCTTGACGATGGCCTCGTTGGTGTCGAAGTAGACCTGCCAGTAGTGGTCGGTGTGCGTGTACGGGCGCACCGAGATCACGGGGCCTTCGAGCTTGAAGTCCAGCAGGTGGACTTCGGGAGCGGGACTGGCGGCGACGTTGGGGATCTTGGCGATCGCCACCTTCAGGCGGGCGATGGCGTCCAGCGGGTCGACGCCTTGCGCGAGCTGTGCGGTGCGCTCGACACGGCGGGCGGGCAGTGCGGAGAAGTTCTGCACCGTGTCACCGAAGACCTTGCCGTTGCCGACCAGGGTCATGACGTTGTCGGGCGTGATGATGGTGGTGGCGAACAGGCCGAGTTCGTGGATGGTGCCGGTCATGCCGCCGATGCTGACGAAGTCACCGACCTTGAACGGCCGCAGCACGAGCATGAAGGCGCCCGCCGCGAAGTTGCCCAGCATGCCGCTCCAGGCTGCACCGATCGCCACGCCTGCGCCCGCCAGCATCGCCGCGAACGAGGTCGTCTGGATGCCGAAGTAGCCCAGGATGCCCAGCACCAGGGTGATGTTCAGCGCGATCGTGATGATCGAGCCGAGGTATTTGGTCAGCGTCGGGTCGATCGAGTTGCGGTTCATGCCCGCCTGGATGAGTCCGACCACCTTGCCAATCAGCCACCGGCCCACGATCCAGAAGGCAATCGCCGCCAGGATCTTGATGCCCAGGTCCAGAGCGGTCGTGCTCAGGAAGTTCTGGATCGAAGTCATGTCCATCGCCACAGTCCTCAGTCGCTAAGTGCGAAATTGCACCGTGCGACTGTGAAGGAATTCCCGAATTAAATCCACCATCTTTAGTCGGATGTCAGGCAGATCAGGGTTTGCAAGTGCTGGCGGTCCACGCTGCGGGCCGCACCGAACCCCGCCACCTGCCGCCCCCGCAGCAGCCGCAGCCGTACCCAGCGGAAATCCGGCAGCTGCGTGAGCAGCGCCGCCGCCGGGTGGCGCGCCAGGTACACCGCCGCAGCCCGTGCGCTGTCGGCGGTGTCGGGTTCGGGCCAGACCGCCTCGACCTCCAGGCTGACGCGGGGCAGGGCGTGGACGTTGTCGGCGGTCTGCGGATCGGCGTGCAGCAGCACGGCTGCGCGGGGGTGGGCCTGCAGCTGGGCGGTGTGGGCAGCCAGTGCACTGATCAGGATGACCAGGTCACCGCGGTCCCCGTCCAGCGCGAAGGGCACCAGCGACACCGCCGGCGCACCCTGCGCGTCCAGGGTGGCGAGCGTGCCGACCGGGCACTTGCGCAGCAGCTGCAGGAGTGCGGTGTCGAGTCGGGAGGGTGTGGGGGCGGGCGCGTCGGCCATGGCGGGCTCCTGGAGCGGACGGGGACGGCGCCGGGCGCCGGGCGGCGCGGCATTCCGTGGGATCGGGGACCGTATTTTGCATCTGGGGCGAATCGGGCTGGTCCCGCCCGGGCCCATACTGGCACTCTGTAGTAAGAATCTCCGCTGCCCCGCCATGCACATCGACACCCCGACCGTCCTCATCGCGTTGCTGATCGGCTATTCCATGCTGGTGCTGGACCTGGCGGTGGCGCGCCGGTCCTTGCTGGCGGTGCAGCCCGCGCTGCGCGACTGGCTGATCGGCAGCGTGCTGATCCTGCTGGGACTGGTGGCGATTCCGCTGCGGCTGTGGATGCCCGTGGTGCCAGGCGTGCTGCTGACCAATGCGCTCATCACGGCGGGCATGGCGTGCTACACGCGGGCCATCTGGCGCTTCGTGCTGGGGCGGACGATGCCCGGGGCCCTGTGGCTGTTCACGCCGCTGGGGCTGGTGCTGCTGTTGGGTGCGGTGCTGGCGCAGGCGACGTATCCGCGGCTGATCACGCTGAGCAGTGGGGTGATGGCGCTGCAGGTGGTGCCGATGCTGGTGGTGCTGGTGCGCCATGGTCGCGCGGGCGAGACCTCGCTGCGCACGGTGGCGGTGACGTGGGCGCTGTGCTGCATGGCCCTGGCGGTGCGTGCCCTCCACGCCGAGGTCGATCCTGGCAACTACCTCAGTCTCGACCAGCCAGGCTGGGTGCAGGGCTTCCTGCTGCTGGCCGGCTTCATCAGCTCGGTGGGGGCAGGGTTCGGCTTCGTGCTGGCGTGTCTGGAGCGGGCCGCCCGCCAGATGGAGCACCTGGCCGCCACCGACGGCCTGACCGGCTGCTACAACCGCACCGTCGCCCAGACCATGCTCGGCCACGCGCTCGAACGCTGTCGGCGCGACCAGCAGCCCATCGCGCTGGTGCTGTTCGACCTCGACCACTTCAAGCAGGTGAACGACCAGCACGGCCACCTCGTCGGTGACCAGGTGCTGCGCCAGTTCGCCGCGTCGGTGCGCAGCCGCATCCGGGCGTCCGACGTGTTCGGGCGCATGGGCGGCGAGGAGTTCTGTCTGGGTCTGCCGGGCACCGATCGGGCGGGTGCCTGGCGGGTGGTCGAGGAAGTGCGCGCCGGCATCGAGGCCATCGCCTTCACCGGGCGCGAGGGCTGCCACATGCACGTCACCGTCTCGGCCGGTGTCGTGTCCGTCGATCCGGTGCGCGACCAGCAGCACTGGCGGGCGCTGAGCATCGAGTCCCTGTACGGCCAGGCGGACGACCAGCTCTACCGCGCCAAGCAACAAGGGCGCAACCAGGCGGCGATGGCCTGATGGCGCCCTCTGTGTGCCGCCGCCCGGTGCTGGGCGGCGGGGGTGCGGCGATCAGCCGGCTTGCTGGATGCCGGCGATGGCCCAGTTGCGGCTGCGGTCGCTCGGCTGGACCAGGTGCCAGACCTCGTCGAACGGTGCCGCCTGCCCGCCTGCTTCCTCGCGGATCAGGCCGGTGTAGCGCACGCTGACCACGTCGCGCTGTGCTTCGCGGTCGAAGTCGATGATCTCGGCGCGGACCTCGACCACGTCGGTCTCCTGTGCGCGGCTGCCACGGTCCTGCAGATCGGCGCGGAGACTGGCGAACATCTCGGGCGTCGTGAACTCCCGCAGGTCGTTCAGGTCGGCGCGGTCGTTGGCAGCCTGCATGCGGATGAACACCATGCGGGCGATGCGCTCGAAACCGGGGCGGTCGAAATCGGCCGGGATCGTGGGCGCTACCGGGGCAAAGCTGGCGGCGGCACCCGTGCCCGTGGCGCTGGCGCTGCCGGGCCAGCTCACCTGGTGGGCCGTGCGCTGCAGGGCATTGTCGGACGGGGCCATGCCGGTGCCTGCACCCGCACCCGCACCCGCACCCGCCATGGCCGGACGCTGGCCACCACCGGCCGAGCGCCGCTTGAACCACATGAAGGCGGCCAGCGCGGCCACGACCAGCAGCGCGATCAGCATGAAGTCGGCGAAGGCTTCACCCAGGCCGAGGTGGCTCATCAGTGCCGCGATGCCCAGACCGGCTGCGATGCCCGCCAGCGGCCCCATCCAGGAACGCTTGCCCGCCGCGGCAGCAGCCCCCGTGGCCGCCGCGCCGGCCATCGGTGCGGTCGGCGCAGCTTGCTGCGCTGGGGTGGCCGGCGTGTTCTGGGCCGGAGTGTTCTTGGACGGCAGGCTGCGTTGCATGCCGGACGAGCCGCCGCTGCCGAGGCGCTTGGCTTCAGAGAGTGCGGGAGCCAGGGCGGTGCTCAGGGCAAGCACACACACTGCAGTACGCCAGAATCGGGTCATCTTGTCCTCTTGGGTGGGTAAGGAAGGGGCCTGCGTGAGACCAGTGGCGACCGTGAAAGTTCCAGCCGTCCGGTGTGCTGGCGCAGCAGCATCAGAGTGCAGGGGCGTGGACCCGGATGCGCGTGTGCGCAGCCGCCACGGTGACGACCTGTCCCGCGCGTATCTTGCAGGTCTTGCGGGACTCGGGCTGTCCATCGACCTGGACGGCGCCATCGGCCACCAGGGTCTTGGCCGCGCCGCCGCTGTGGGCGACGCTGGTGGCCTTGAGCAGGGCGTCCAGGGGAATGAACGCGCCCCGCAGTTCAAATTCGATCAGGTTCATGGACCTGATCCTACGCCAAGCCCGTCTCAGTCGACGACGCGCACCACCGTGGGTTTACCCGACGGGTCCACCGACTCGCCGCGGGCGCGGCGCTCGGCGTACTCGCGGATCGACGTTGGCAGGCGACCGAGCAGCCAGCGCATCGCCAGCGGAATCAGCACCAGGTCGTCCACCACACCGATCACCGGCAGCATGTCCGGGATGAAGTCGATCGGCGAGAGCAGGTACGCCACCATGCCCACCGCCCCCAGCTTGAGCCAGCGTGGCGACTGCGGATGCTGCAGCGCGTACCAGAGCACGCGCGCATCCACCTTCACCAGCGTCCACACCACCGCGATACGTTTCCACATGGTCCACCTCCAGGAAGCACGACGGCCAGCCCAGCGGAGCTGGGGACTGGCGCGGCGATTCTGCGGCAGATTGCCGCCAGGAACCTGAACGAAAGTCGTGGATCGCGGTTGACGCGCTCAACGTTCCGCGGCAGTGAACTTCAGCGTGGTACCGCTGCGGGCCGTCACGACCCAGTCGCTGGCGTCCAGGCTGTTGACACTGCCCGAGCCGCTGGTGATGCGCGGTGCGGCGTAGCGGGCCTTGGGCAGCAGCCAGGTCATGTCGGCCAGCGAGGTCGGGTGCGTGGCGGTGAAGGTCGAGAAGCCCAGGTTGCTGCTCGCGTTCCACTGGGTGGCCAGACGGCGTTCACCGAACTGGGCCAGCTGCGTCATCGTGTACCAGCGGAACTTGCCCGCCAGCTGCAGCAGGTCGCCCCGGGCCAGCAGGTCCGTCACCGGCTTGAGGTGGCCGCGGGCGCCCGGCGGGTGGTTGTAGAACATGCGGTTGGTGCGCTTGTTCACGACGAAGCTCTGCAAGTCCTGCAGCCACTGCCCCGACACTGCATCCGTCACCCCGAACTCCTCGAACTCCTCGAAGGTGCCGTACTTCTCGTAGGGCGACAGCGGGAAGCTCCACAGCGACTTCGTGAGCCGTTTGCCTGCGCGCCACGAGCGGATGGCGGCCGAGCCGGTGTCGCCGACGAAGTACATGCCGGTGACGCCGCGGTTTTCCAGCCAGTTCACCGCCCAGGTCGGGTTGTTGCCCTGCGGGGCCGAGTACTCGGTGGTCTTCTTGCCGTACAGGCGCTCGACCGCGGCGAAGTTCAGCTCCAGCCAGGGCTGGTAGGTGGCCTGGTTGGACTCGCTGGCACCCAGCCCGAAGAGGTCGTGGTTCCAGCCGCCGTGCGAGGCCAGCTCATGCCCGACGCCGAGCGACTTGATGCGGCTGAACTGGGTCTGCGACGCCGCCTTGGTGGCCAGGCTCATGCCTTGACCATCGCCCAGCGTGACCGTGTCCGGGCCTGCCGTGAAGTGGATCGAGAACGGCCCGCGGCGCAGCACGCTGGTCGAGTCCAGCAGGTACTTCATGTCGGCGGTCAGGTCGTCGCCGTCGTCCACGTGCCAGTTGTAGACCAGCCCGCCGACGCCATTGGGCTGCACCGACATGGTGGGCATCTGCACCTGCTGGCGGGCGAAGAGGTTCAGGAAACCGTGCAGCGGCGCGCTGTCGGTGCCGATGGCCTTGAAGTAGCCCAGCGGCAGGTTGACGAACAGCACCCGGCCGCTGCCGACCTGGCGGCTGCCGGCGACCAGACCGTGGTCGGGCGAGGTGAGGTAAGGCGTGCCGGTGTAGCTGCCCTGGGTCACGAAGCTGAAGTAATCGAGGTAGCCGTAGCCGTAGCCGCTGATGGCGCGCTGGGGGGCCGGGGTGGCGGTGGTGGCGGCAGCGGTGGAGACGGAGGCGGCGGCCAAGGTGGCGGCGTCCGCCTGCACGGTGCTGGTGGTCGTGCTCGGCACCTTGGGGGCCAGGCGCAGGCTCGACGTCTGCGGCAGGCTGTTCAACCCGAGCAGGTCGCGCACGGCCTGGGTGCTCAGCCGCTGGGCGTTGCGCACGTTGCGCGAGCTTTCGTCGATGCGCTTGAGGGCCCGCCCCTCGATGTAGCTGCGCATGGCGCGGGTGCCCACCGGATCGGCGCTGGAGGTCTGCACGAACTGGGTGCTGGCGCTGGCGGTGCGGGCCAGGGTGGTCGGGGCGGTCCAGGCCATGGACTTGCCGGGCGGAATGCGCAGCGTGTCGAGCGTCGCCGCGTCGCTGACCACCGGGCCGAAGCCGACCATGCGCTCCAGCAGCGTGTCGTAGAGCGTGTAGTCCACCCCGGCCAGCGCCGAGAAGCGCGACTTGCCCGGCGCGTAGAAACCGCCGGACGTGAGCGCGCCCGCGTCATAGACCAGCATCAGCCGGCCGCCCAGGTTGGTGTACTGCGTCACGGCAGCCACCACGGCGTCGCTGGCCTGCTGGTGGGCGCTGTCGGGCAGGATCAGGCCGGCGATCTGGGCGGCGGCCGTGGTGCCGAGCGCCAGGAACTGGGTGTCGGTCATGGTGCGCAGCCGGATGCCTTCCTCGGCCGCCGAGTCGGTCCAGACCTTGACGGGCCAGTCGGCGAGGTTGGCGTTGTCGGGCACCAGCATCACCAGGGTGTCGCGCGGGGCGGCGTGGAGCGTGGGGGTCAGCCCGGCCAGGCCGAGGCCGAGGAGCAGGGCGGACGCGAGGGTGCGCAGGGTGGGCATGGGTGGCATGGGGGTTCTCCTTGGGTTGGATGTGTTGACGGGGATCGCAAGCGGTTCAGCGGTCAGGGCCAGGCGTGGGCGCGGGGAGCGGCGCCTGGGGCGGACCCGGCTCGGCCAGCCACAGCAGCCACAGCAGATCGCTGACCTGGAACGGCCAGGCGAAGGGCGCTTGCGGTTTCAGCCAGGCGGCGCGGGCGCGGGCCACCCAGTCCGTGGCGGCGGCGGTGTCGCCCACGCAATGCGCCGCCACGGCCGCCGCCGGCCACCAGAAGCCGGCTGGATCGACGTTGCGGGACTGCCAGGACTGCTCCCGCCCGCGCCACTGCGCCGCCGCCCGCGGCCAGGCCGTGCGCGAGAGCTGGAAGGCCGCCGGCTGGCTGGGCGAAGTCCACAGCAGCGGCCACGCCTGTGCCATGGTGTCGGGATACCAGTGGCGCATCTGGGCGGGGCTTGCCTCCCGGCTCACCCGCCACAGCGCGGTGGCGGGATCCCACAGCCGCTGCTCGACGGCCTCGCTGGTGCGGCGGGCGCGTTCGCGGCTGGTCTGGGCCGCCGCCGGCTGGGACCACACCTGCTCCTGCACCTGCGCCAGCGCCCGCCAGCCGGCGGCGACTTCCACCGCGTCCATCAGATACGCCACCGGGTGGCTGCGCTTGGCCCAGCTCAGCCCGTCCGGCTGCTGCAGCCTTGCCAGCGTCACCCCGGCCCGGTCCAGCGCCAGCCGCACCGCCGGCTCGCGCAGCAGCGCCGCGTCACCGCCGTGGTCCAGGTACGCCTTGGCCATCAGGAACAGCGAAGCGATGGTGCTGTCGGTGGCGTCGATCTGCTGGCAGTGGCGGGCGTCGATGTCGGGTGGGCAGGTCGACTCCTGCGACCCATCCGCCAGCACCCAGCGGTCGTGCAGCACCCCCTGGTCCGCACCCCGCAGCGGCAAGTGGCGCACCTGCCAGCGCAGC
Organism: Sphaerotilus sp.; assembly: GCA_013299055.1. Taxonomy (GTDB): domain Bacteria; phylum Pseudomonadota; class Gammaproteobacteria; order Burkholderiales; family Burkholderiaceae_C; genus Sphaerotilus. Next base: position 32,347 of record JAAFKB010000010.1, on the reverse strand, counting down.
CAGTCGGCGGCCTCTGTGCGCAGGGTCGGGTCCACCCGCAGCGCGCCGATCAGGCCGAGGTTGCCTTCGTAGGCGGCGATGTGGTGCCAGGGGCGTTTCTGGCCATCGACGTGGGCGGCGGCCAGTGCCCGGCGCACGGCCCCATGGCTGGGCTGGCCCGGTGCGCGCACGACGAGCTGGCGCATCGTCAGCACCGCTGCGTCGCGGAAGGCGGCGTCCACCAGCGCGCCGGGTGGGCACAGGCTGTCCATCGGCGGCGTGCCGGTGTTCACCTGCGCGCCGGCCGACGCCCAGACGCTGCAGGCCAGGGCCGTGGCGGCGAGGGTGTGTGTCGAGCGAAAGCGTCTGGGCATGGGCATGGGCATGGGGTGTCCGGAGTCAAGGCACTGGCGTGGATTGCTGGCGGGCGTTGGCCCAGCCCATGGCCCAGCCATAGAGCGCCACGAAGCCGATGATGGCCACCATGACGCCGAAGAGCAGGTGCAGCAGCGGCATGGCCAGCAGCCCCCAGGCGTGCAGCACCAGCGTGTGCAGCGCGAACAGCAGCGGTGCGAGCAGGAAGAGGTAGCCCCAGGTCAGCAGCGTCAGCGCGAGCCGCTGCACCCAGGTCACGGCGAAGAGGTAGTAGGTGCAGAGGTGGATCCACGGCGCCAGCAGCATCAGCGCCCAGCATTGCTGCAGACCATTGCCGACGTGCTCGTTGACCGAGTGCGGAAAGCTCGCCGGCCAGATCCAGAAGAACAGCACCGCCGCCCCGTGGATGATCGCGCCCACCCGCAGCAGGTAGCCGCCTGGCCGCGCCACGTCGGGCAGCATCCCGGACAGCCACCACACCGCCACCACGCCGATGGCGTTGAACATCAGCGTCGTCGGCAGGGGGGCGCTGACGAACAGCGTGACGACCGGGGTGGCGACCTGGAAGGGCAGCTGGCCGTGTTCGGTGATGCCCGCGAAGCGCCCGGACAGCTCCATGCGCGTGAGCCACCACAGCAGCTCCGCCGACCAGGCCGAGGCGATCAGCGGCCGTAGCAGCACCAGCACCAGCGTCAGCACCAGCGCCAGCGCCACCGCGCCAGCCAGCCGGTGCGGCGGCAGGTGCAGGCCCCAGATCGAGCGGTGCATCGGTGCCCGCGCGCCACGGGCGCCTCGGGGCGTGAGTTCGCCCAGCATGGCGTGCTGCACCGAGTGCTGGAAATCCGGCCGGGCGGGTGGGGTCAGGCGACGCAGGAGGTCGAACATGGCGCGTCCAGGGCTCACATCTGCAGGAACAGGCCGCCGCCCACGGTGGTGCGGCGGTAGCTGGGGTTGAGGTAGCGTTCGGCGTGCAGCGTCATGCCCCAGTCCGGCGCCAGCCAGTAGCGCCAGTCGAGGCTGAACGACTGGCTGTCGAAGTCCACCAGCTGCGCCGACGTGCCCACGCTCTGGTACGCCTCGCTGCCCCGGCTGGCGCGCAGGGTGAGCAACTGCAGCCCCTCGTTGCCCAGCGTCACGGCCAGGTACGGCATCTGCGAGCGCACCTTGCCAGGGTGGCTGCTGTTGAAGCTGACGCCCCCTTCGAGGACGACGAAGTGGTTCACGTAGTAGTTCGCCGACACGCGCAGGCCGCGGTCGCTGCGGCTGGCGTCGAAGTTGCCGCGGTAGGCGCCCAGCGTGGTGACGAGCTGGCGGTCGGCGCCCCACTTGCGCGAGACGGCGCCGTCCAGCCGGGTGCGTGCCCAGTTCGGACCACCCCAGCCGCGGGTCAGGCTGGCGCTGACGAACCAGTCGGGGTCCAGGTTCTGCGTGGCGCCGACGGCCGCCACCCCACCTTGCGCACCGAACTTCTTCTCCGACAGCAGCTCGGCGTTGAGCACCGTGTCCTGGCTGAGCGCCCAGTTGCCGCGCAGGCCGGTGGCGTGGCCGGCGGGCAGGTTGGCGCTGTGGCGGCTCTGGCGCTGGGTGAGGTCGATCTGGCCGCGGCGGGCCTTGGCGGTGGATTCCTGCGCCACCGCCAGGCTGGCCAACAGCAGGAGCGGCAGGACGGCGGCGACGGTGCGCAGGCTCCGGTGGTGTCTTGGCATCTCAGACCCCCAGATCCTGTTGCAGCACATCGGCGATCTGCCGCGCCGTGGTGCCATCGCCGAACGGGTTCACGGCGTCGCGCATGGCCTGCAGCGCGGCGGTGTCACGCAGCAGGTGGGTGACGGTCTGGACGATGCGCGTCCGGTCGGTGCCGACGATCACGCCCGCACCGGCTTCGATCAGCTCCGGCCGCTCGGTCGTGTTGCGCAGCACCAGCACCGGGCAGGACAGCGCCGCCCCTTCCTCCTGGATGCCGCCCGAGTCGGTCAGTGCCAGCACGCTGTGGTGCAGGCACCAGAGCAGCGCGGGATAGTCCAGCGGCGTGCACAGCGTCAGCCGCCCCTCCAGCTGCTGCGCCTGCGCACCCAGCGCCGCCTGCACCGCGTCGCTCACCGCCGGGTTGCCATGCACCGGCCAGACCACTGCCAGATCGGGGTGTGCGTCCAGCAGCGCGGACACGGCGCGGGCGATGTTCTCGATGCCCTCGCCCCAGTTCTCGCGGCGGTGGGCGGTGACGGTGATGAGGCGCCAGTGGCGGTGTTGCAGGCCGTCGCGCAGCCGGTCCAGCGCCGGTGGCAGGACGGCGTGGCCCTGCGCCAGCAGCGATTCGACCCGCGCCGTGCCCGCCAGCGCCGCATCGACGGCCGTGTTGCCGACCGTGTGGATGCCGGGCGTGCGCACGCCTTCATTGCGCAGGTTGGTGGCCGCCTGGTGCGTGGGTGCGAAATGCCAGTGCGCCAGCCGCGCGGTCAGCTCGCGGTTCATCTCCTCGGGAAAGGGCTCGCGGTGGTTGAAGGTGCGCAGACCCGCTTCGACGTGGCCGATCGGCACGCCCTGGTAGAACGCCGCCTGCGCCGAGGCCAGCGTGCTGGTGGTGTCGCCGTGGACCAGCACGGCGCAGGGCTGCGTGCGCTCGAAGACCTCGGACAAGCCCTCCAGCAGCAGCGCGTTCAGGTGCGAGAGCTGGCCGTTACGGCGCTCCAGCGTGACCTCGTGCTCGGGCTCGATGCCGAAGAACTCGTACAGCGGCTGGGCCATGTCGCGGTGCTGGCCGGTGTGGACCCAGGCCACGGGCAGGCCCCGCTGGCGCAGCTCGCGGTGCAGCGGCGCCATCTTGATGATTTCGGGTCGGGTGCCGACGGAGATGAGGAGGGGACGTGGCATGGTGAGGGGCAATGAGGAGGGCGAAGCAGGTGGACGTTCAGAGGGGTGCAGCGGCGGTGGACCGCGGCGCCAGCGGCAGATGCAGGCGCAGTCCGGTCCCCGGCCCGGCGACCACGCGCCACTGGCCGTCCACGGCGTCCACCACGGCCTGGCCGCTGGCGACGGTGGGCTGGCCGTAGCGGTTGCGGGGCAGCAGCCAGGCCATGCCGTCGAGCGACTGCGGGTGGTGGGCTTCGAGCTGCTGGCGGGGTGCGTCGGGGCGCTCGGTGGCGTCGGTCAGCGTCCAGCGGGTGCGCAGGCGCTGGTTGGCGAAGGTGCTGTACTGGGCCATCGTCATCCAGCGCAGGCGGCCCGCGTCGGCCAGCGCCTTGCTGGTCTCCAGCCAACGCTGGAACGCCTGCGGGTACATCACCAGCCCGAACGGGTGGAAATACACCATCCGCAGCGTGCGGTGGTCGGCGCAGAAACGGCTCACGTCGCCCAGCCAGGCGGCCACCTCGATTTCGGGCACCTGGTCGACCTTGGCTTCCTCGAACGAGGCATAGACGCCGAAGTTCAGCACCGGGTAGGACCACATGTCCGGCAGCGGGCGCTGGCCGTCCTGGTAGCTGCGGGTGGGCGCCATGCCGGTGTTGCCGGTGAAGTAATAGGACTGCAGGCCGCGCTTCTTCAGCCACGCCGTGGTCCAGGCCGGGTGGTTGCCGACGGGGGCCGAGTACTCGCGCACCGCCCGACCCCCCACCTCCAGCAGCAGCGCCGAGTTGCGCTCGATCAGCGAGGCGGCCACCTCCCGATCGAGCTTGTCGGCCCGTGCGCCGAACCAGTTGTGGATCCAGCCGCCGTGGCTGCCGATCTCGTGGCCGGCAGTGCCCAGGCGGCGCACCCAGTCCTGCGCATCCGGGTTGCGCGCCATGTCCATGCCCTTGCCGTCGCCCTCTTCGTTCACGTCCGGGCCGGCGGTGAAGTGGATGGAGTAGGGGCCTTGCTGGAAGGCGCCCAGCTCGGCGGCGCGCTCCAGCGCGGGCAGGGCCTTGCGGTCGTCGATGTGCCAGTTCATGACCACCGCGCCGCGCCCCTGCGGCATGGGCGACAGCTGCGGCACGCCCACGACCCGCTCGGCGTAGTACTGCAGGAAACTGTGCAGCAGCAGTCCATCGGTGCGGACCTTCAATTGCGTGAGCGGCAGGTTGACGAACAGCACCTGGCCGGCGCCGAAGTGGTGCCACCCGGCCACGAGGCTGCCGTCCGGGGCGTTCATCAGCCGCGTGCCGTCGTAGGGGCCGCGGGTGACGAAGGTGGGGTACTTCAGCTCGCCGTAGATGTAGCCGGCGATCGACAGCGGCTCGTCCGGCGCCGAGGCGGGCTGGGCGCTGGTGTAGGGGCGCCCGTCGGCGGGGCGCACCAGCTTGCCCGGTGGAATGCCCAGCGCCTGCATCTGCCCCGGCACGACCCAGGTGGCCGCGTCGCGCAGCATGCCGGTCTTGAGTTCGCCGTACAGCCCGTACTGCACCCCCGCCATATCCGACAGCCGGGACTGGTCCTCGCGGTAGCGGCCGTCGATGTCGGACAGGCCGGCGTCATGCACCAGCAGCAGCCGGTCGCCCGCCCGCACCCGCTCGCGCAGGTGGCCGATCAGCACGTCGCTCATGCGGCGGTGCAGCGTGTCGGGCAGGATGAAGGCCGTGCCCTGCGCGGAGCGGCTGCCGCGCATCAGCTGCGAAGCGGTCTGCGTCGACAACTGCAGGCCCAGCTCCTCCGCCGCGTCCTGCCAGGCCCGCAGCGGCACGGGGTCGTCCTGGGCGTTGTCGGGCAGCAGCAGCACCAGGGCCTGCACGTTGTCCGGCAGCCGGCTGGACTGCGCCTGCCACCAGGTGGCACCCGCTGCGCCGATCAGCAGCAGCGCCATCAGGATGCGGCCCCACGGCCACGCGGCCAGCCGCCCCGGCAGTCGGTTCAGAAGCGATGGTGTCATGCGGCGGCCCTGCCTGGCAGTGACGGCAAGTGCGGCAGCTCGGGCAGCAGCTCGTCGAGTTCCACGTCGTGGTCGATCTGCAGGGCGCCCACCGCGTCGCCGCTGGCCCCTGCCCACACCGTGCCATGCACCACCACGCCGAGCGCCACCTCCACGCGGGGCGCGCTGACCGTGGCGTGCCGCTCGGGTGTGCCGATGGTGCAGCCCGGCCCGAGCACGACCGCCGTTTCCGACAGCACCGAGCCGGCCACCTGGCTGCCCGCACCGATCAGCACATCGCCTTGCGCCACGACACTGCCCTCGACCCGCACGCCGGGGCCGAGGCCGAGGTCGCCGAACGCTTTCAGGCTGCCATGGACGTGGCAGCGCGGGCCAAGTTCCAGATCGCCCTGGCAGACCAGGTCCCCCCGCCACCGCCGTTGCGGCGGCACCCGCAGGTCGCCCGACGCCAGACCCCGCCCGGACACCGCGTTCCAGCGCACCGCAGCCCCCAGGCCGGCCGGGTCCATCGGGTCGAGGTCTTCGTCGCGCAGGCCGCCCACGCTGCGCAGGTGCTGGCCGGACCACACCTTGCCGTGGACCACGACCCCCTTGCCGATCTCCACCCGGGGAGCCCGCACGGTGGCATGCGCGCCCGGCACACCGACCACACACCCCGCACCCAGCACCACCAGCGTCTGCGAGACGATCGACGCCCGCACCTCGGTGCCCGCGGCCAGATACACCTCGCCCGCCGCGACCAGCCCGCCGTGGACCCGGCAACCCGCCCCGAGGCTGAGCGAGCCGCCCGCGCGCACGCTGCCTTCGGCCTCGCAGCCCTCGCCGAGCGCCACGTGGCTGTCGCCGACCAGGTCGCCCCGCCAGTGCCGCAGCGGTGCCACCTGCAGCGCCCGTGGTGCGCGCCCCGTCCGGCTGGCGGCGTCCCAGAGCACGCCCTCGCACACGCCGATCGACCAGCGGCCGTCCGGCGGCAGCGTGGCCTCCAGCGGCACCTGGCCGGCAAAGCGGATGGCTGGCGCGTGCAGCAGCGAAAAGCGCACCTCGCGTCCCAGCACCAGCGCCTGGTCGGCCGAGACGCGGGCCGGGAGCTGGCAGTGGTCGCCGATGGACAGGCTGCGGGCGTGGGCCCAGCGGATGACACGGGTGTGCGGGGCGAGCGTGAGCTGGGCGCCGCTGAGCAAGGCCCGGTAGGTGCGGCCGCTGGCGGTGCGCAGCGCGCCGCGGGCGGACATCTCGGCCAGGCAGTGCAGCCGCTCGGGCAGCACGCAGTCACCATCGGTGTGCCAGATGCGCCGGGTGCGGTCACTGCGCACTTCCTGCGCGTTGAGCGGCCAGGGCGCATGGACCGCGTTGGCCGGCAGGTGCATCAGCGGCACCCCCCCCAGCGCGATCTGCTGCTGCGCCAGCGCCGGCTCCAGCAGGCCCGCGAAACGCCGTGCCAGATAAGGCGGCTCCAGCGCATCGGTTTCGTCGATCGGCAAGGGGGTCACGTCGGTCGGACGCCACCATTCCCGGAAAGCCGGCAGCAGCGGCAGCAGCACGACCAGCACGGTCAGCACGATGAGCAGCAGGGCGAACTTCATGCCTGGGCTCCCGGCTTCGGCGCCGCGGTGCGGTAACGGATGGTCTTGTCCCAGTGGAATGTCTGCGGTCCCAGTCGGTCCAGCACCACCTGCTCCAGCGCGCCCCGCGCAATCGCGACCGCGCTGACGATGAAGCCCAGCCAGTTGAAGGCCAGCAGCCGGATGCGCTGGTCCGAGCGGTCCATGTGGGTGGCGGCGGCGATCTCGAAGAAGGCGGCGAAATTGCCCAGCGCGCCATGCGTCATGAAGGCCATCAGCATCAGCGCCGGGGCGATCCACTGCACCGACACCGTGAAGTACAGCAGCAGGCTCACCACCCAGCCGACGATCAGCACCGGCGCCATCATGTAGACCCCCAGCAGCAGCGCACCGTCGATGCGTTCGCGCCAGCTCAGGTCGGTCTGCCGCAGCAGCGCGACCGTGTGGCGCCACATCGCCTGGTTGTGCCCCTTCGCCCACCGCTTGATCTGGCGTGTGCGCACGGACCAGTGCTGCGGCACCTCCTCGTAGCACTCGGCGCGGTTCTGGTAGATCGTCTTCCAGCTCCCGAGCAGCAGCCGGTAGGTCAGGTCGGTGTCCTCGGCCAGCACGTCATCGTGCCAGCCGCCCACCGCCTGCAGCGCCGACAGCCGGATGCCGCCCACCGTGCCGCCGTACTGCGGCACCAGCCCGAGGTTCATGCGCGCTTGCTGGTCCACCTGGTAGCCGCCCGAACGCTCCAGGTCGAGCAGCCGTGTCAGCAGGTTCACGCCACAGTTCTGCGGCACCACCCGGCCCATCACGGCGCCCACTTCCGGATCGAAGAACGGCGCCATCAGCCGGCGGATCAGCCCGCGCGAGGGCAGGTAGTCGGCGTCGAAGACGATGATGAAGTCGGTGTCCACCGTCTCGGTGGCGTCCTTCAGCGCAGCGGCCTTGCCCGGCTTGCCCTCGACGCGGTGGAAGGGTCGGATGCGGCCGGGGTAGCGCGTCACCACCTCGTCGATGATCTCCCGCGTGCGGTCCCTGGAGCGGTCGTTCACCGGCACCACCAGCATGCGGTCGGCCGGATAGTCCACGCCCATCAGGTTCACCAGGCAGTCCTCGATCACCGCCTCCTCGTTGTGCGCGGCCACGAAGATGGTCACGCGCGGCCAGTCGGCGCTGACGATGCTGGCGTAGGGGTGGCGCTGGTCGCCGAAGAGCCGGTTCAGCGAGAACCAGTAGTGCCGGAAGGTGTAGGCCGCCAGCAGCACCACGATCACCAGCATCACCGCCAGCAGCGCCCAGGCCCAGGTGGCGCCCAGGGGGCTTTCCAGCGACACCTGCAGCCAGGGGGCGGTCGATGCGGCCACGCTGTGGTCTGGCAGCAGGCAGGCCGTGCCGGTCAGACCACACCAGCGTGCGGGGGGTGGAGTGCGTGAATGGGGGGGCTTCATGCGTGATTTCGGGGGGCTTGCAAGGGTTTTTGCGTTTCCATTTGTAAGAATAACCGGGTTACTGTGACTTACTGTGTGTTTTCTAGGCGCTCTTAAGGTCGGCGTTTCCGTGCGCGCAGAGGCCTGTACAGTGCCTGCGGTGCCTGGCCGTTCAGGTTCGGCCTGTGCTGCCGATGACCGGGTATCCATATGGAGAAGGGCGTCGATCCTTGAGCAACAGCACGATTCATCCGGGCCGCCGGCTCGCCCGTGGGCTGACCGCGCTGGGGTGTGCCGGCACGCTGGCAGCCTGGATGGCGGTGGGCGCTCGGCTGGCCGCGGACGCGCAGGCGCGCTTCACCGCCTTCGGCGAGACACGCGAGCAGCTCTTCGAGCGGCACGTGCGCCGCGTGCTGGATGTGGCGCTCAGCCACCAGGGGCTGCTGCTGGCCAGCGATGACGTGTCGGAGGCCGAATTCAGGACGCACTTCGAGATCCTGCGGGTCCGCGAGAACCTGCCCGAGGTGCTGTCCGTCCGGCTCGATACCTGGGATCCGGTGGGGCGGCGCCTGTCGATGCGCTACCGCGTGCCCGACGGCACGGCCGGTGTGGCGGAACCCTGGTGCGACTTGCGCCGTGCCGCCATGACCGAGGCGGCACGCCACGGCCACGGCAGCGTGCTGACCGCACCGCACCGTCTGGCCGAGGGGCCCATGGGCGTCGAGTTCGGTCTGCCGGTGTTCCGACGCGACTCCCTGCTGGGCCTGGTCAACCTGTCGATCGACCTGGAGCGGCTGGTGATGACCGTGCTGCCGGAAGGGGTGAACCTGCCGTACCGGGTGCGGCTGCACGACATCGGCACGGTCGATGGCGCCGAGACCATGGCCGTGAACCTCTACGACAGCGCCCGCCAGACGCCTGTGCCAGCGGGCCCCATGGCGTGGGTGCCGTGGTGGCCCTCCTGGCACGCGGCCCTGGCCAGCCCGGCGCTGGAGCGGCGCCACGTCATCGAGATCGGGCGCCGGCTGTGGCAGCTGGAGATCGCGCAGCCACCGGTGGTCCACCTGTGGCAGTCCGAGGCCTGGCTGGTGCTGCTGTCCGGTGCCTTGAGCACGCTGCTGCTGGGGCTGGGACTGGGGCGCCTGCAGCGGCGGGTCGAGCACTCCGCCGAGGCGCTGCGCGCGATGGACCAGCGGGTGGCCTCCGACGGTGTTCGCCTGCGGGGCATCGTGGACCAGAGCACCGACGGCATCATCACCTTCGACGCGGATGGCGTGGTGCAGTCCGCCAATCCAGCTGCGGCGGCCATGTTCGGGCACAGTGCCTTGTCCGGGCGTGCCCTGTCCGATCTGGTGGCGCCGGCCGACCAGCCGGCGCTGCAGCGGCACCTGGACGGACTCTCCGACGGCAGCACGCCGGCGGGCGAGCGGCTGGTCATGCAGGCCGTGCGCGCCGATGGCACCCAGATCCCGCTGGCGCTGGTCTGTCGCCCCTTGCTGACGGCCACGCGGGGGGGCGAGTGTCTGGGCACCTTGCGTGACCTGAGTTCCGGCCAGCGTGTGGCAGCTGCCCTGCACAAGCTGGCCTACCGCGATGCGCTGACGGGGCTGGTGAACCGGGAAGCCTTTCAAAAGCATCTCGCCCAGGTGCTGGAGCACCGGCGCGCGCAATCCCCTGCGGACCGGCAGGCTCCGCTGTGCCTGCTGCTGATCGACCTGGACCGCTTGCAGAAGATCAACGAGACACTGGGCTATCCGGCTGGCGACCGGGTGCTGCTGGAGACCGCGGCGCGGCTGCGTGCGGCGCTGGAGGAGTCCGACATGCTGGCGCGCCTGGGGGGTGACGAGTTCGCGGTCCTGCTGGAGGGCGCGCAGGCGCTGGCGCGTGGCCAGACGGTGGCCCGTGCGGTGCTGCGGCAGGTGTCGGAGCCCATGGAGGTCGATGGACACCCGTTGCGGGTCACGACCAGCATCGGCATCACTTCGCTCGGTCACGCCGCGGACCTCGACGGCGTGACCCTGATGGGGCAGGCCGACTCGGCACTGTGGATGGCCAAGCAGTCGGGTGGCAGCCAGCTGCACGTCCACCACCACCAGGACCGCCAGCTCTCGCCGGACCGGCTGCAGCTCGAAGTCGATCTGCACCGCGCACTGGAGCGCCGGGAGCTGGAGCTGTACTTCCAGCCCCAGTTCGACTGCCGCACCCGCACGCTCGTGGGAGCGGAGGCCCTGCTGCGCTGGCACCACCGCAGCCAGGGCATGGTGGCGCCGGACGTGTTCATCCCGATGGCGGAGGCCTCGGGACTGATCGTGCCGATCGGGCGCTGGGTGCTGGACGAGGCCTGTCGCCAGGCGCGGTGCTGGGCGGCCATGGGTGCCCGTTCGCTGACCGTGGCCGTGAATCTGGCTTCCCGGCAGCTGGTGGACGATGACGTGCTCGGTGCCGTGCGCGAGGCGCTGGTCCGCCATGGGCTGGCGCCGCAGTCGCTGGAACTGGAAATCACCGAAAGCGCCGCCGTCACCGACATCGAGCAGGCGCGCGGGCTGCTCGACCAGCTGGCCGGGCTCGGGGTCGCGGTGTCGATCGACGATTTTGGCGTCGGCTATTCGAGCCTGTCCTACCTGCGCGACCTGCCGGTGCAGCGGTTCAAGATCGACCGCTCGTTTCTCGCCAATGTGCCGCAGGACGCTGGGAGTTCCCGGCTCGTCAGTGCCATGGTCGCGATGGCCGGCAGTCTCGGGGTCGGACTTGTGGCAGAAGGGGTGGAGACACCCGAACAACTCGCATTTCTGGCCGAGCAGCACTGCAAGGTCGTCCAGGGCTACCTGCTGGGGCGTCCCATGCCGGCAGACGAATTCCTGCGCCGATTGCGGTCGGAGTGGCTCACAAGCTGAGCCTGACGGATGATTGACGCACCGAGTCAGCGTCTTTCACGGACAACCTGAATTGCGCAATCCGTCCGTGAAACAGTCCTGAAACCCCGCGAAACAGGGGGTTACGGCCGTGCAATTGTGGAGGTTTGGCGTGCCATGGCCCCCCTGGATCCCCTTGTTCGAGGGGGTGTGTCCAGTGGCGACAAACTGCGTGTTCCCGTTACGGTTCAGTCCGTTGGCAACCAAGCATTTTCAAGCATAAATAGCCCAGTCGCTGAGCCACGCAGCACTGGGCAAACACGGGAACTGGTATGAACAGGAAAATGATCGCGGGAATTTTCGCCGCTTCGGTGTGCACGCTGGCCCAGGCGCAGACGGGCTTGCACGCGGCGACGGTGACGCTGGATGGTGACTGGTATCTGCAGGCGGGCAAGGTCTTGAACCTGTCCGAGGCCGGCATCCACGTCACCAGGGTCTCGTATTCGATGGGCGCCGCGGCCGATGGGATCGGGGTCTGGGAAGACCATGATGGCGGCGGGTACCGCGAAGACCGGCTGGCCGGCAGCGCGACCCATTACTCGACCCAGGTCTGGACCGGGCTGCACCTGCACAGCCAGGACACCTGGACGTTCGACGGGCTGGATCTGGACCGCATCGTGCGGACCGAGACCGGTGAAGTCGACAGCCAGAACCTGGATTTCGCCGGCCATTCGTTGCGCCATGCCTACATCGAGCTGCGTTTCAGCGATGGATTCGAGGCCAGGGCGCAGCTGTGGCAGCAAGGCTGGGATGTGACGCAAGTGCTGCACATCGGCGGTCCCGTGAGCGCAGTGCCGGAACCTGCATCGGCCGCGCTGCTGGCCGTGGGCGTCGGGCTGCTGTGGGGCCGGCGCCGTCTGGTGGGCTCCACCGCCTGAACGGCGGGGGGCCTGGCGTCAGCCGCGCAGGGCGGTGTCTGCCGAGTCGGACGAGCCGGGCGCGGTGGCCTCGCCCGGCGTGTCTTGCGCCGACGCTGCCGAGTCCTCGCGGCCAGGGTTGGCCTTGCGGGCACGCTTTTCTTCCGTCTTGCGCTTCTTGGCAAGCTCGCGCTGACGTTTTTCGTAGGAATAGTTGGGTGTTGCCATGGCGTGCTCCTGAGCGTGGCGGGGACGGGGCATCTCCCGCAGGGCCACTGGCGCCGCCTCGGCGTCGCGATCCGTGGTCGGAACGCAGGACCGACCCGGGGGTCGACTCCGCGCGAGATGCCGAAAAGTGGCTCGCAGCATACGGCATCCCACGCCCGCTGCTTGCCCACTGCCGCTGGGTGCCCCGTCGGGGTGTCCGCAGGTTCAGCGGGTGAATGCAATTGCTGCTGGCGGTGCGGGCCGTGACCGCAGACAATCGAGGGTTGATTTCCTCACGCTTCGACCGAAAGCCCGCCTTGGCCGCCACCCTGACCGTCCCCGCCATGCCCCGCGCCCCGAAAGCCCTCGACGGCTACCGCCCGTTCTGGGCCAAGCGGTTCGGCGTGGCCAAGTTCCTGCCGATGAGCCGCGCCGAGATGGAGCAGCTCGGCTGGGACTCCTGCGACATCGTGCTGGTCACGGGCGATGCCTACGTCGACCACCCGAGCTTCGGCATGGCGGTGATTGGCCGGATGCTGGAGGCGCAGGGTTTCCGCGTCGGCATCATCGCCCAGCCCGACTGGCAGAGCGCCGACCCCTTCAAGGTGCTCGGCAAGCCGAACCTGTTCTTCGGCGTCACGGCTGGCAACATGGACTCGATGATCAACCGCTACACCGCCGACCGCAAGATCCGCAGCGACGACGCCTACACCCCCGGCGGCCTCGGCGGCAAGCGGCCGGACCGCAGCTCGCTGGTCTACGCGCAACGCTGCAAGGAAGCGTGGAGCGACGTGCCGATCGTGCTCGGCGGCATCGAGGCCAGCCTGCGCCGCATCGCCCACTACGACTACTGGCAGGACAAGGTGCGCCGCTCGATCCTGGTGGATGCCAAGGTGGACCTGCTGCTGTACGGCAACGCCGAGCGCGCCATCGTCGAGATCGCCCACCGCCTGGCCGCCCGCGAGCCGATCGCGCAGATCACCGACGTGCGCGGCACCGCCTTCATGCGCCGCACCGATGACCCGACCGCCGAAGGCTGGTTCGAGCTGGATTCGACCGAGGTGGACCGCCCCGGCCGCATCGACAGCTTCATCAACCCCTACCAGACCACTTCCGAACAAGCCGCCGAGCAGGGAACCACCTGTGCCAAAGAGGACGGCCAAGGCGGTGAATCCGGCGCCGCGACCCAGGGCGACGTGCAGCCGATCCGCTTCATCCCGAGCGCCCGTGCCACCGCTGGCCGTCTCCAGATGCCCGCCCGCGAGCGCACCGTGATCCGCCTGCCGTCCTACGAACAGGTGAAAAGCGACCCGGTGCTCTACGCCCACGCCAACCGCGTCCTGCACCTGGAGACCAACCCCGGCAACGCCCGCGCCCTGGTGCAGCGCCACGGCGAGCGCGACGCCTGGATCAACCCGCCGCCCATCCCGCTGACCACGGCCGAGATGGACCTCGTGTTCGACCTGCCCTACGCCCGCAGCCCGCACCCGGTCTACGCCGACGAGCAGGGCAGCCACGACGGCCCGACCAAGATCCCTGCGTGGGAAATGATCCGCTTCAGCGTCAACATCATGCGCGGCTGCTTCGGCGGCTGCACCTTCTGCTCGATCACCGAGCACGAGGGCCGCATCATCCAGAGCCGCTCCGAGGACTCGGTGATCCGCGAGATCGAGGACATCCGCGACCGCGTGAAGGGCTTCACCGGCGTCATCTCCGACCTGGGTGGCCCGACCGCGAACATGTACCGCATCGGTTGCAAGTCGCCCGAGATCGAGGCAGCGTGCCGCAAGCCGAGCTGCGTCTACCCGGACATCTGCTCCAACCTCAACACCGACCACGACCCGCTGATCCAGATGTACCGCCGGGCGCGGGCGCTGCGCGGCGTGAAGAAGATCCTGATCGGCTCGGGGCTGCGCTACGACCTGGCGATCCGCTCCCCGGAGTACATCAAGGAGCTGGTCACGCACCACGTCGGCGGCTACCTGAAGATCGCCCCGGAGCACACCGAGGGCGGCCCGCTGTCCAAGATGATGAAGCCGGGCATCGGCACCTACGACCGCTTCAAGCAGCTCTTCGAGAAGTTCAGCGAAGAGGCGGGCAAGAAGCAGTTCCTGATCCCGTACTTCATCGCCGCCCACCCCGGCACCCGCGACGAGGACATGATGAACCTCGCCGTCTGGCTGAAGAAGAACGGCTTCCGGGCGGACCAGGTGCAGACCTTCTACCCCAGCCCGATGGCGACTGCGACGGCGATGTACCACTCTGGCCTGAACCCGCTCAAGGGCATCAGCCGCGACGCCACCCGCGCCGAGAAGGTGGACATCGTGCGCGGCGACCGGCGGCGGCGCCTGCACAAGGCGTTCCTGCGCTACCACGACGCGAACAACTGGCCGCTGCTGCGCGAGGCACTGAGCGAGATGGGCCGCGCCGACCTGATCGGCAATGGCAAGCACCACCTCATCCCGACCTACCAGCCGACCACCGACGGCAGCTACCAGAGTGCGCGGCGCAAGAACTCGACGCCGGTTGGCGTGAAGACCTCGGTGGCCAAGCCGGCGGCCAAGGCGGTGTTCAAGGGCACGGGAGCCGCCAAGCCCGCCAGCGACAAGCGCATCATCGTGCCCGGCCGTATCCAGACGCAGCACACCGGGCTGCCTCCGCGGGTCACGGGTGCGAAGGTGGCGCCGAAGAAGGCGCGCTGATTCCCGTACTCAACCCTTGACCAGCCCGGTCATCTGAAGCACCTCGAAGTGGCTGCCCTTGACCGTTCTCAGCTCGCTGATGAGCCGGCTGTTGTTCCAGCGCGGATCGGGTGCGCCGCTGAGACAGTAGTTGCTGCCGTGGTCGGCGACGACCATGCCGTGGGTCTTCAGCGCGGTCAGGATCGCCTTGGCCTCGTTGCTGAAGGTGGCGGGGATCACGAAGCTGGCCTTCAACCGGAACCGTGCGCCCATCGGGGGCAGGGCAGTGCTGACGTTGCTCGACGCCCAGTGCGTGGCCGGCGGCACATACGCCTTGCGCGTCTTCGAGACCGTGAAGCGCAGCGCGTGGCGGATGCCCCCGGCGCCCTTGCTGGCTTCTTCGTAGCGGATCAGCCCTGGCAGGATCGGCAGCCCGGCCGCGTCCGCGCTGGTCCAGCCGGGCTTGCCACGGGGTCGGGTGGTCATGCTGTCGAGCGCGAAGACCGCACCGCAGTCGGCGTTCCAGGTGCCGTCGGCCTGCTGGAAGGCCCGGTAGAGTTCGTAGAGCCGCTGGTTGTCACGGTCGATGACGATGACATGCCGGTCGCCCGCGCTGTTCGAGCCCCCTTCGACCGGGGCGGTGCGCGGCACGGGGTAGGGGCCGGGGTCGCTCTCGTTGCCGTAGGCGGTGAAGCGGATGCTGACCTTCGCCTGCGTGCCGGAGACGACCACGTAGGGAATGCCGATCGGCCCGCCGTCCCAGGTGCCCGAGCCGAAGTCGGGTCGCAGGTTGGCGGTCAGGCCGATGCTCTTCAGGATGCTGGCCGAGGCCGGATCGACCGCCACTTTGGTAATGTCGGTGTTGAAGGCGTGGCCGGCCGGGAAGGCGAGCGCGCCGTTGAGGTTGGCGTTCTCTCCGAGGCTGGCGCCGCGAAAGTCGCCGTAGAGCGGTGCGGCCTGCGCGAACGCCGTACCGTGCCAGAGGGTGGGCCCTGCGCCCAGGGCAGCCAACGCCATCAGCATCTGGCTTGTCTGTACTGCATCGTGCCTGTCACGTAATCCTCGTGTCTCAGATTCCGTAATCCGCGCTTGATTGTTGCAGCAGGAACCCAAAAGTGTTTTTCGTCTTTCGGCACGCCCTCCGCGCTTTCGAGCGCCTGATCGACCCGTTTCCCCCAAGCGAGATGGCCACACCGCCGCATGGTTTCCTGCGCTTCATGTGGCGCTGCACCGAGGGCATGCGGCCCTGGGTGCTGGCGATGGCGCTGCTGACGGCGTGCATCGGTGCCTTCGAAGCCTTCCTGTTCGGCCTGCTGGGGGACATGGTGGACTGGCTGGGCCGCACGCCGCCGCAGCAGCTCTGGGCCGAGCAGCGCGGCCAGCTCCTCGGCCTGCTGGCGCTGGTCATGGGCAGCACGGTGCTGGTGGCGCTGCAGACGCTGTTCAAGCACCAGACGCTGGCCGGCAACTTCCCCATGCGGCTGCGCTGGAACTTCCACCGGTTGATGCTGGGCCAGAGCCTGTCGTTCTACCAGGACGAGTTCGCCGGCCGGGTGGCGACCAAGGTGATGCAGTCGGCGCTGGCGGTGCGCGACACGACGCTCATCACCTGCGACATCCTGGTCTTCGTCGTCATCTACTTCGTGACGATGACGGCGCTGGCCGGGCGGCTCGACCTGTGGCTGCTGGGGCCGTTCCTGTTGTGGCTGGCGCTGTACCTGCTGGCCGTGCGCTACTTCGTGCCCCGTCTGGCACGGGTCGGGCAGAAGCAAGCCGATGCCCGTTCGCTGATGACCGGCCGCATCGCCGACGCCTACACCAACATCACCACCGTCAAGCTCTTCTCCCACGGTCGCCGCGAGGCCTCCTATGCCCAGGGCGCGATGGGCGAGTTCCTGACGACGGTGCATGCGCAGATGCGGCTGGTCAGCGGCTTCGAGATCGTCAACCACTTGCTGAGCATGGGCCTGATCGCGTCCACGGCGGGGGTGGCGCTGTGGCTGTGGCTGCAGGGCGAGGTCGGGGTGGGCGCGCTGGCCGCCTCGACGGCGATGGCGCTGCGCCTGAACGGCCTGTCGCACTGGGTGATGTGGGAGATGACCTCGCTGTTCGAGCACATCGGCACCGTGCAGGACGGCATGGGCACGCTGTCCAAGCCCCGCACCGTGCTCGACCGGCCGCAGGCGCCGGCGCTGGACGTGCCGCGCGGCGAGGTCGTGTTCGAGGACGTGACCTTCGGCTACAGCACGGCCGACGCCCGTCCGCCGGTGGTACGCCAGCTCTCGCTGCACATCCGCCCCGGCGAGAAGATCGGCGTGGTCGGGCGCTCGGGGGCGGGCAAGTCCACGCTGGTCAACCTGCTGCTGCGCTTCTATGACGTGCAGTCCGGCCGCATCGTCATCGACGGGCAGGACATCGCGCACGTCGCCCAGGACAGCCTGCGCGAGCACATCGGCATGGTGACGCAGGACACCTCGCTGCTGCACCGCTCGGTGCGCGACAACATCCTCTACGGCCGCCCCGACGCGGGCGACGAGGCCATGGTCGAGGCCGCCCGCCGGGCCGAGGCGCTGGACTTCATCGCCGCGCTGAGCGACCCGGCCGGACGACACGGCTTCGACGCGCACGTCGGCGAGCGCGGCGTCAAGCTCTCCGGCGGTCAGCGCCAGCGCATCGCCATTGCGCGGGTGATGCTCAAGGACGCGCCGATCCTGCTGCTCGACGAGGCCACGAGCGCGCTCGACTCCGAAGTGGAGGCGGCGATCCAGGCGAGCCTCTACGCGCTGATGGAGGGCAAGACCGTGGTCGCCATCGCGCACCGGCTGTCCACCATCGCCGCGATGGACCGGCTGATCGTGCTCGACCAGGGCCGCATCGTCGAGGAAGGCGACCACCGCAGCCTGCTGGCGCGCGGCGGGCTCTACGCACGGCTGTGGTCGCGCCAGAGTGGCGGGTTTCTGGGGGAGGACGAAACTGGGTGTGTCGGTGAAAATTCACCTCTTTGATATTTCCATCGCCCGCCGGGGCTTCAGTTCTGCATAACGTGGTGCTGTGCGTCGTGCGGTGTCCCTCCAGTGGGTACACTTGACGAATAACCTGATGTCGATTGCTGTCACATGGCCCTAGCGTCTGCGGGTAATTCACCCTCCGTGTTTGATCTGAAAAGCGCCACGCTCACGCTGGTGGCGCTCGTGGTGAAGTCTCCCCGCCTGCCCGAGCTGGCCGAACAACTGCGTCAGCGGCTGGGCCCGTCCACCGAATTCTTCAACCAGGATCCGGTCCTGATCGACCTGGCGCAGATTCAGGATTCTCCCGAGGAGATCGATTTCCGCGGACTGATCGAATTGATGCGCAGCTACAGCATGGTGCCCGTGGCCGTCCGGGGCGGATCGGCCGTGCAGATGGCCGCTGCGCAGGCGGTCGGGTTGTGCGAAGTCCCGCCGCAGGAAGGACCGCCGCCGTCGCGGACCACGGCGGCGGCGGCGCCCGCGCCCGCCCGCCCCGCCTCCGTGATGGTGGTCGATCGACCGCTGCGCTCTGGCCAGCAGGTCTACGCCAAGGGGTCCGATCTGGTCATCCTGGCGCTGGTCAACCACGGCGCCGAGGTGATCGCCGACGGCAGCATCCACGTCTACGCTCCGCTGCGTGGCAAGGCCATCGCCGGTGCCACCGGCGATGTGAATGCCCGCATATTCACGACCTGCATGGAACCCGAATTGATCTCCATTGCAGGGATATACCAGACCACCGATCCCCCGCTGCCCGTGGAAGTGCGCGGAAAATCAGCGCAAGTCCGGCTGGATGGGGACACCCTGATCATCGAGCCCATCAAGGCCTGATGTTTCGGCGCCCGTTCTCAACTCCCCAAGTCAGCAAATAACAAACGAGTCAACAGAAAGGACCTCGACGGATGGCCAAGATCATTGTGGTGACTTCCGGAAAAGGCGGCGTCGGCAAGACCACCACCAGCGCCAGCTTTGCTTCAGGATTGGCGATCAGGGGACACAAGACTGTCGTGATCGATTTCGATGTCGGTCTGCGCAACCTCGACCTCATCATGGGCTGCGAGCGGCGTGTGGTGTACGACCTCATCAACGTCATCAACAGCGAAGTGCATCTGCAGCAGGCCCTGATCAAGGACAAGCACTGCGAGAACCTGTTCGTGCTGGCGGCCTCGCAGACCCGCGACAAGGAAGCTCTCAACAAGGAAGGGGTCGGTCGGGTCTTCCAGGAGCTGGCCGAGATGGGCTTCGAGTACATCGTCTGTGACTCGCCGGCCGGCATCGAGACCGGCGCCATGATGGCGATGCACTTCGCCGACGAGGCACTGGTCGTGACCAACCCGGAGGTCTCCTCGGTGCGCGACTCGGACCGCATCCTGGGCATGCTGGCCTCCAAGACGCTGCGCGCGATCGAGGGGCGCGAGCCGGTCAAGGAGCACCTGCTGATCACCCGCTACAACCCCAGCCGGGTGCAGGGTGGCGAGATGCTGTCGATCGAGGACATCCACGAGATCCTGCGCATCAAGCTGATCGGCGTGGTGCCGGAGTCGGAGGTCGTGCTGCAGGCGTCCAACCAGGGCGTGCCGGTCATCCACATGGTGGGGGCGGATGCGGCCGAAGCCTACAAGGACGTGGTGGCGCGGTTCCTGGGCGAAGACAAGCCGATGCGCTTCATCGAACTGGTGAAGCCGGGTTTCTTCAAGCGGTTGTTTGGCGCGAGGTGACCCCATGGGGTTTCTATCATTCATGCTCGGTGAAAAGCAGAAATCCGCGACGGTCGCCAAGGAACGCCTGCAGATCATCCTGGCGCACGAGCGCACCTCGCGCAGTGCCAGCCCGGATTACCTGCCCGCCCTGCAGCGCGAGCTGCTGGCAGTGGTGACGAAGTACGTGTCGATCCACCCGAACGACATCAAGGTCCATCTGGAGCGGCACGACAACCTCGAAGTGCTGGAAGTCAAGATCGAGCTGCCGGAGGGGCCGCGGGTGGGTCTGGACGTGCAGCGCCCGGCCGGCAACGCCTGACGCGGGTTCATGCCTGCGCGTCGAACTGGTCGGCGTTGCGCCCGTGGATGCCCGCGTAGAACTGCTTGATGGTCACCATGTCGCGCTCGATGTCCCCGGTCGGGTGGAACACCGGGCCCAGGCCGCCGACCTTGCGCTGGTAGTCGAGGTAGGCCAGCACGATCGGTACCTTCGCCTGCAGCGCGATGTAGTAGAAGCCCGTCTTCCAGTAGCGCACCTTGCTGCGCGTGCCCTCCGGTGGCACGACCAGCTGCACCGGTCCCTCGGCGTCCGCCAGGGCCTGTGCAGACGCAGCCACCAGGTTGTTCGAGGTCTCCCGCCGCACCGCGATGCCGCCCAGCCAGCGCATGAGCCCCCCGAAGGGCGGGCGGAAGATCTGCCATTTGCCCATCCAGTAGATGTGCAGGTTCAGCGCGAACGCCACCATCAGCGTGTAGGGCAGATCCCAGTTGCTGGTGTGCGGCGCGGCGATGATCACGCACTTGTGCGCCTCGGCCGGGAGATGGCCCTCGACCCGCCAGCCCGACAGACGCAGGAGGCTGGTGGACAGGGTACGGAAGGTGCTGTTGACGCCGGGCGTGCCGAAGATGGTGCGGTGCATGGGGCCGCATTCTCGCCTGCCCGGATAATCCGCCCCATGCAAGAACCCACGAACGCTCTCGACTCCTTCTCGCGCCTGCCCCTGTCGCCGGCCATGCTCGCCAACCTGGAGCAGCTCGGCTACACGCGGATGACCCCGATCCAGGCCGCCAGCCTGCCGCTCGCGCTCGCCGGCCACGACCTGATCGCGCAGGCCAAGACCGGCAGCGGCAAGACGGCGGCGTTCGCGCTGGCGCTGCTGGCCCGGCTGGATGTCGCGCGCCAGGACGTGCAGGCGATGGTCCTGTGCCCGACCCGCGAACTCGCCGACCAGGTGACGCAGGAGATCCGCCGTCTCGCCCGCGCGCAGGACAACATCAAGATCCTGACCCTGTGCGGCGGCTCGACCATGCGCCCGCAGATCGACAGCCTGGCCTACGGCGCGCACATCGTCGTCGGCACGCCCGGCCGCATCAAGGACCACCTGGAGCGCGGCAGCCTGGTGCTCGGGGTGCTCAACACGCTGGTGCTGGACGAGGCCGACCGGATGCTCGACATGGGCTTCCACGACGACATCGCGTCGATTGCCCGCCAGTGCCCGCGCCAGCGCCAGACGCTGCTGTTCTCGGCGACGTACCCGGAAGGCATCGCCAGCCTGAGCCGCGAGTTCCTGCGCCATCCGCAGGAGGTCAAGCTGAAGGAGGTCCATGCGCCGAGCAAGATCCGCCAGCACTGGTACGAGGTCAGCGAGGCGCAGCGCCTGCACGCGGTGACGCTGCTGCTCAAGAAATACCGCCCCGAGAGCACGATCGCCTTCTGCAACACCAAGCAGCGTTGCCGCGATCTGGTGGACGTGCTGGTGGCGTCGGGTTTCGAGGCGCTGGCGCTGCACGGCGACCTGGAGCAGCGTGACCGCGACCAGGTGCTGATCCAGTTCGCCAACCGCAGCGCCTCGGTGCTGGTGGCCACCGATGTGGCCGCGCGCGGGCTGGACATCGCGCAGCTCGGCGCCGTCATCAACGTGGACATCACGCCGGACACCGAAGTCCACACCCACCGCGTCGGCCGCACGGGGCGCGCCGACGAGGAGGGGCTGGCCTTCAGTCTGGCGAGCCTCGACGAGATGGGGCGTGTCGGCCGCATCGAGGTGCTGCAGGGCCGCGAGACGGTGTGGTCGCCGCTGGCCGAACTGTTCAACGCCGAGGTCGAGGACGCGCCGCCGCTGGTGCCGCCGATGCAGACCATCCAGATCCTCGGTGGCCGCAAGGACAAGATCCGGCCTGGCGACGTGCTGGGTGCGCTCACCGGCGAAGCTGGCTACGTGTCGGCGCAGATCGGCAAGATCAACGTCACCGACTTCCACACCTATGTCGCCGTGGACACCAAGGTGGCGCGTCAGGCTGCGGAGCGGCTGAGCAAGGGCAACCTCAAGGGCCGCAAGGCAAAGGCGCGGATGCTCAAGGACGTGCTGGCCGAGTTTGCGGCACGCGGTTGACGGAGTGACGGGTTGACACAAGGAGCGCGCACCATGGGCAAGGACAAGGACAGCAAAGGCAGCAAGACGGCCACGGATCGCCTCGGCAAATCCGGCTACGCCGACGCGCTGGCGCCGCTGGAGGTCGAACTCAACCGCCTGGCCCGCTGGGTGGCGCACGAGGGCAAGCGGGTGCTGGTGATCTTCGAGGGCCGTGACACTGCCGGCAAGGGCGGGGCGATCAGCGCGGTCAGCGACTGCCTGAGTCCGCGCCAGTGCCGCGTCGTCGCGCTGCCCAAGCCAAGCGAGGTCGAGCGCACGCAGTGGTATTTCCAGCGTTACGTCGCCCACCTGCCCGCCGCGGGCGAGATCGTCCTGTTCGACCGGAGCTGGTACAACCGCGCCGGGGTCGAGCGGGTGATGGGCTACTGCAGCAAGGCCGAGGTGCAGCGTTTCCTGCAGCAGGCGCCCGTGTTCGAGCAGCAGCTGGTCGATGACGGCATCCTGCTGTTCAAGTACTGGCTCACCGTCGATCAGGCCGAGCAGGAAGCGCGCTTCGCCGAACGGCGCGACGACCCGCTCAAGCGCTGGAAGCTCTCGCCGATCGACCTGAAGGCGCGCCAGAAATACCGTGAATATGGCGAAGCCCGTGACGCGATGCTGGAGGCCACGCACACGCAGCACGCGCCCTGGACACTGGTGGACTTCAACGACCAGCGGCGCGGCCGGCTGACGCTGATCCGGCACCTGCTGGACCAGCTGCCCGACTGCGACGTGCCCGAACAGCTCATCGAGTTCGAACCTTTGTCCGCGCCCCTGGCGCGAGAATCGTTCACCGGGCCGCTCAAGCCGATTCCGTCCCTCTGAACGCAGAACGCAACACCACCCATGAAACACCTGTTCACCCGCGGCATGCTGCCGCTGATGCTGGCGGCGGCGCTGCTGACCGGCTGCGACCAGCAGAAGATCGCCAGACTCGAAGAGGGCGTGGCCACCGAGATGGACGTGATGCGCGAGTTCGGCACGCCGCTCGACATCCAGCGCGCCGACGATGGCACGCGGGTCTTCGAGTACACCCGCCAGCCCGAAGGCAGCACGAACTACTACATCACCCTCGGTCCGGACGGCAAGATGAGCGGCCTGCGCCAGGTGCTGCACCCGAGCTACTTCGCCAAGGTCCAGCCGGGCATGACCGTGGCCGAGGTGCGCAAGCTGCTGGGCCAGCCGGCCGAGAAGCAGGCGTTCGAGCTGAAGAAGGAAGAGGTCTGGGACTGGCGCTGGCTCGACGGGCAGACGCGCAAGGTCTTCCGCGTCACCTATGACTTCAGCGGCAAGGTGCTGAACGCGGCCTCGCTCGACGACCCGCGGGATGTCTACCAGGGCGGCGGCAAGTGAACCTGGTCCTGAAGTACCTGCGCGGCTACCCGGCCGAGCTGCAGGCGCAGGTGCTGGAACTCGTCGCGCAGGACCAGCTCGGCGCGCTGCTGGCCAAGCGCCACCCCGAGCCACACGAGGTCCGCACCGACCGCGCGCTCTACGACTACACGCAGGCCCTCAAGAGTCGCTACCTGCGCAGCGCCGAGCCGATCGCCAAGGTGGTCTACGACCCCAAGCTCCAGGTCATCCAGCACGCCCTGGGCACCCACACCACCATCTCGCGCGTACAGGGCGGCAAGCTCAAGGCCAAGCGCGAGATCCGGGTGGCCAGCCTGTTCCGCGACGCGCCGGCCGCGTTCCTGAAGATGATCGTGGTGCATGAACTCGCGCACCTGAAGGAACGCGAGCATGACAAGGCGTTCTACGCGCTGTGCTGCCACATGGAGCCGCACTACCACCAGCTGGAGTTCGACCTGCGGCTGTACC
This sequence comes from Sphaerotilus sp., assembly GCA_013299055.1. Lineage (GTDB taxonomy): Bacteria > Pseudomonadota > Gammaproteobacteria > Burkholderiales > Burkholderiaceae_C > Sphaerotilus. The sequence continues at coordinate 8,570 of JAAFKB010000010.1, read as the reverse complement.
TGACGCACCTGGACTCAGGCGCCTGACTCGGGCGGATCGACTGGATCCGGCGGTGGCTCCGGTGCGGGTTCGTCAAAGCCGATGCGCTCGACCGCACCGCCCAGCACCCATTCGCCGTAGCGCCACTCGCCGTCAAAGCGCACCACGTCCGTCGGGGGAGCGGGCGGTGGTGCTTCGGGCACGCCTGCCAGCGCCTTGTCCATGAACGCGATCCAGATCGGCAGGGCCAGCGTGCTGCCGGAGGCTTGTTCGCCCAGGCTGCGCGGCGCGTCGTGGCCCACCCACGCCACCGCCACCAGCCCCGGCTGGAAGCCCGCGAACCAGGCATCCACGGCGTCGTTGGTGGTGCCAGTCTTGCCGTAGAGATCGCTGCGCTGCAGGACGCGCTGGGCCAGCGCAGCGGTGCCCCCGTGGCGCGTCACATCCTGGAGCATGGCATTGACGACGAAGACATTGCGCGCCGGGATGGTGGGGCTGCTGGCGTCGGGCGGTGGCAGGGGGGGCGGCTGGTACACGACCAGTCCCTGCGCATCGGTGATGCGCTCGATGAAGAACGGCGTGGTCTCGTGGCCGGTGTTGGCCAGCACCGCGTAGGCGCGGGCGAGCTGCAGTGGCGTGGTGGTGCCGGAGCCCAGGGCCAGCGTCAGGTTGTCGGGCAGCCGCTCGGCATCGAAGCCATAGCGGTGCATCCATTCCCGTGCCACGTCCACCCCGATGTGCTGCAGCAGGCGCAGACTCACCAGGTTCTTCGAGCGCACCAGCCCTTGCCGCACCGTGAGGGGGCCGTCGTAGCGGCCGTCAGCGTTGCGTGGCTGCCAGCCGGTGATGGCGGAGTCGGTGGCCGTGGACAGCGGGGCGTCGTGGACGACCGTGTCGGGCATGATGCCCCGCTCCAGCACCGCCGAGTAGAGGAAGGGCTTGATGCTCGACCCCGCCTGGCGCCATGCCTGGGTGGCGCGGTTGAAAGGGCTGCGCGTGAAGTCGAACCCGCCCACCAGCGCCCGCACCCGTCCGCTGCCCGGCTCCAGCGCCACGAAGGCGGACTGCACCTGCGGCCATTGCGCGATGGTCCACACGCCGCCATGCTGCTCCAGCCGGATCACCGCGCCGCGCCCGAGCGCCAGGTCGGCTGGGGCGTCCGGCAGCAGTGCGTCACGCACCCGGACCAACCCTGCTGCGGTGATCTCCAGCGTCTCCCCGGTGGCCAGCTGCACCGACACGCTGCGGGCGCTGGTGCCGGTGACGATGGCCAGGCGCAGGTCGCTGTCGTCCTGGTGGTCGCGCAGGGCCTGGGTGGCCGCACGCGCCAGGGCCGCGTCGCGCAGGAAGGGCAGGGCTTCGCGGGCTTCCGGGCCGCGCCAGGGCTGGCGGCGCTCGTGGTCGAGCACGGTGGCCCGCACGGCGGCATACGCCGCCTGCTGGTCCGCGGCGCGCACGCTGGTGTAGACCTTGTAGCCCTGCGTGTTGGCGGTCTCGCCGAAGCGTGCCACCACCGCCTGGCGCGCCATCTCGGCCAGGTACTCGGCATGGACTTCGGTGTGGGTGGGCAGCCGGATCGCCAGCGTCTCGGCGGCGGCGGCGGCGCGCTCGGCCGAGGTGATGAGGCCGACCTTCTCCATGCGCGCCAGCACCAGGGCCTGCCGGGCGCGGGCGCGGGCAAGGTTGGTGATGGGGTTGGCGTAGCTGGGGTTCTGCGGCAGCCCGGCCAGCAGTGCGGCCTCGGCAAGCGACAGCGCCGACATCGGCTTGCCAAAGTAGGTCTGCGACGCCGCCGCGAACCCGTAGGCGCGCTGGCCGAGGTAGATCTGGTTCATGTACAGCTCCAGGATCTGCGGCTTGCTGAGCTGCTGCTCGATCTGCAGCGCCAGCAGCGCCTCCTTGAGCTTGCGCTCCAGCGTCCGGCTTGAGGAGAGGAAGAAGTTGCGTGCCACCTGCTGGGTGATGGTGGACGCTCCCTGGCGCATGCCGCCCCCGAGGTTGGCCAGCAGTGCCCGCACGATGCCCAAGGGGTCGACACCGAGGTGCCGCTCGAAGCGGGTGTCTTCGATGGCCAGCACGGCACCCTGCAGCAGCATCGGGATCTCGCCGATCGGCACGAACTGCCGCCGCTCGGCCCCGAAATGCCCGATCGGCACGCCGTCGGCGGTGTAGACGATCAGGGGCTGCTGCGGGGCGTAGTGCGTGACCTTGTCGAGTGGGGGCAGATCCGACCACAGCCGTGTCACGGCCATCCCCAGGACGAGCAGTCCCACCAGCGCCCCCGCCAGCATGAGGCCCAGCAGCGCCTTGCCCGCGGTGGACACGACCTGCCACCGGCGCCGGGACGTGGGAGAGTTCGGCTTCACGGCAGGGCGCAAGGGGCTGGAGGGGTGTGGCAGTGGGAACGGTGTGGTTGAAATGTAACGATCAAGGTCCGTTGTGCATCCTCGCCAAAGGCATGGGATGTCGGGTTTCCAGTACACACTGGGCGACCATTGTCAGGCCATGCCCATGACCGAGCCATTCAAGTTGTTGCTGAACGCCACGCGGGTCCATGCGCTGGGCCACCACCTGCAGCGGGTGGCACCACCGTTCGACCGTCCGCGCTTCGAAGCACTGGCCCTGGCGGGGCTGGACGCGCTGGAACTCAAGGCCCGTGCGATGCACATCGCCGATGCGCTGGAGGCGACGCTGCCCGACCCGTTCGAGGTGGGGGCGCAGTGGCTGGAGGCGGCGCTGGCGCCGGTGCTGCCGGGCGATGCGCTGGGCGACTTGCAGACCGGGCCGCTGGGGCTGGCAGGCTGGGCGCTGTGGCCGGCGGGTGAATGGGTGGCGCGGCGCGGACTGGACACACCGGCCCGCGCCCTGGAGACGCTGCACGCCCTGACGCAGCGTTTCACCGCCGAATGGGCGATCCGGCCACTGTTGCTGCACCACCCCACGCTGACCCTGGCGACCTTGCAGCACTGGTGCAGCGATCCCAGCCCGCACGTGCGGCGGCTGGTCAGCGAGGGCAGCCGGCCGCGGTTGCCGTGGGGGATGCAGCTGCGCCCGCTGATCGCCGATCCGTCGCCGACGCTGCCGCTGCTGGCCGCGTTGCAGGACGACCCCAGCCCTTATGTGCGCCGCTCGGTGGCCAACCACCTCAACGACATCGCCAAGGACCACCCTGCCGTGGTCGTCGACTGGTTGCGGCGCTGCCTGCCCGACGCTTCGCCCGAGCGGCGTGCGCTGCTGCGGCACGCCAGCCGCTCGCTCATCAAGGCGGGAGACACCGCGGTGCTGGAGCACTGGGGGCAGGGCACGGCGCTGGACGGTCGGGCCACGCTGGCCGTGGCGCCGGGGTCGATTGCGCTGGGCGATGGGGTGACGCTGTCGGCCACGCTGACCTCGCTGGCGCGCCAGCCGCAGGCGCTGGTGGTCGATTACGTGGTCCACCACGTCAAGGCGAACGGCCGCACGTCGCCCAAGGTCTTCAAGGGCTGGTCGCTGACGCTGGCGCCGGGCGAGGTCCGCACGCTGGTCAAGCGCCACGCCGTGCGTCCGATCACCACCCGCGTCTACCATCCGGGCGCGCACCGGGTCGCGCTGCAGGTCAACGGGGCGGTGGTGGCGGAAGACGGGTTTGTGCTGTGCGGCGGTGCGGTCAGCCCAGGCCCTGCCGGAAACGCTCCGGACTGAAGCCGACGGTCAGTGCGCCGTCCGGCCACCGCACGACCGGCCGCTTGAGTGCGCTGGGCTGGCCTTGCAGCAGCGTGCGGGCGCTGGTGGCGTCGACCACGGCGGCGCGGGTGGCCTCGTCGAGCTTGCGCCAGGTGGTGCCGCTGCGGTTGACCAGTGCCTCCCAGCCGAGCGCGGCGATCCAGGCGCCCAGGGCATCGTCCGGCACGCCTTGCTTCTTGACATCGTGGAAGGTCACGGCCACGCCGCGTTCGGCCAGCCAGACGCGCGCCTTCTTGACGGTGTCGCAGTTCGGGATGCCGTAGAGGACCACGGCTGGGGACGCAGGGGTGTTCATTGGCGGGCCGTGCGGACGTTGGCCGGCGCGGCGGCGGGGTGGCTGGTGCGCCAGGGGTTGATGTCCAGGCCACCGCGCCGGGTGTAGCGGGCGTAGACCTGCAGCTTGAGTGGCTGGCAGCGGGTGAGGATGTCCATGTAGAGGCGCTCGACGCACTGCTCGTGGAACTCGTTGTGGCCGCGGAAGCTCACCAGGTAGCGCAGCAGGCCGGGCTGGTCGATCTGCGGACCGCTGTAGGTGATCTGCACGCTGCCCCAGTCGGGCTGGCCGGTGACGAGGCAGTTGCTCTTGAGCAGGTGCGAGGTGAGCGTCTCGGTGACGGGCAGCTCGTCGAAGGCGGCCGTGAGCAGCGCGGGTGCGGGCTGGTACACGTCGCAGTCGATGTCCATGCGGTCCAGGCACAGACCCGAGAGTTCGTGGATTGGCTGCGCATCGAAGGCGTCCGGCGCCACCAGCTTCACGCCGACGCGCACGCCGGTGGCCGCGCTCAGGTCGCGCACCAGCGTCTCGCGCACGGTGTCCGCCGAGTCGAAGCGGGTCATGTTGAAGCTGTTGAGGTAGAGCTTGAGCGACTTGCTCTCGACGATGTTCGGCGACTCGCAGGGCACGGTGAACGTCGCCAGCGCCACCTCGGGTTTGCCGCGCGGCGTGAGCCAGGACAGCTCGTAGGCGGTCCAGAGATCGGCGCCCATGAAGGGCAGGCGGCCGGTGGCATTGGCGGTGGTGAGGCCGATTTCCTCGCGCTTCGGGGCGCGCGCGATCGGGAAGAGCAGTTCTGGGGCATAGATGTCGCAGTAGGTGGCGACGGTCTTGCCCAGCGGAGAGGCGGAGGGGTCGGTGTGCGCGGTCATGGCGCTGGATGGTAGCCAAGAAGCACGACCGGCGGCTGCAGCCCCAGCCGCTGGGCATGGCGGGCCATCTGCGGGTCGGCGGTGACGAAGCCGGTGGCACCCGCCTCGGCGCTGATGGCCAGGTGCAGCGCATCGGCGAAGTCCATGCCGGCGGTGTGGGCCATCTGGGCGGTCCAGACGGCTTCGATGTCCGGGCAGTGCAGGTTCGGCAGGGCAAGGATGGCGCCGAGTGCGCGGCTGAGGTCGCTCGGACCGATGCCCTTGCCCTGGAGCAGCCAGACCAGCTCCAGCAGCACGGTGCCGGTGACGCCAAACCGCCTGGGCTGGCGCAGCAGATCGCGGGCGGCAGCATGGGCGGCAGGCTCGTCTTGCAGGATGAGCCGGGCCAGCACGGAGCTGTCAAGGAAGATCATGGTGCTTTCCGGCGGAGGCAGCCTGAGAGGGCTTCGACGGCGGCGTGGATGGCGTCCAGGTCGAACTCGGGCTCGCGCAGCGGCTCCAGCACCAGCCGGCCCGCCTCGACGCTCAGCGCGAAGCGGGTGCCGGCGGCCAGGTTCAGCTCGCTGCGCAGCGCCTTGGGGATGACGATCTGGCCTTTGCTGGAGAGGCTGGCGGTGTGCATCGGGACAATCGCAGGAGGGCGGCGGTGCGGGACAGGCAGTGAGCGCGCAGTTTAGCGAGTTCTGCGCGATTCTCTTGGCCCCCCAGAGGGACATGGGCGGGCGTTCAGCGGCGCGGTACATGCGCCGTCCTATACTGCCTGGACGATTCAAGCGATGTCCGAAGGTGTCCGAGATGGGTAGCAATGTGATGAAGGTGGCGGGTTGGGTGGCGGTGGGCGCCGTGGCCGGTGCGCTGGCCACGATGCAGTTGCAGGCGACGGCACGCAGCACGCTGTCGCCGCTGCCGCTGGAGGACATGCAGCAGCTGGCCGCCGTGTTCGACCTCGTCAAGCGGTCCTACGTCGAGCCGGTGGACGAGAAGAAGCTGATCCGCGACGCGATCGGCGGCATGGTGTCCGGGCTGGATCCGCACTCGGCCTATTTCGAGGGCCAGGCCTACAAGGAATTCCACGAGGGCATCAGCGGCAAGTTCACGGGCGTGGGCATCCAGATCGAGATGGAAGAGGGCCTCGTCAAGGTCGTCTCGCCGATCGAGGGCTCGCCCGCCTTCCGCGCCGGCCTGCAGACGGGTGACCTGATCACCCGCATCGACGAGACCGCCGTCAAGGGCCTGAACATGGACCAGGCGATCAAGCGCATGCGCGGCCCGAGCGGCTCCAAGGTGCTGCTGACCGTCTACCGCAAGGCCGAGAACCGCACCTTCCCCGTGCCGATCGTGCGCGAGGAGATCAAGACCAGGAGCGTGCGCTCCAAGGTGATGGAGCCGGGTTATGCGTGGATCCGCATCAACCAGTTCCAGGAGCCGACGCTGCGCGACTTCGTGGAGCAGCTCAAGGAGATCTTCCGCGCCGAGCCGAACCTGAAGGGCCTGGTGCTCGACCTGCGCAACGATCCGGGCGGGTTGCTCGACGTGTCGGTCGGCGTCTCGGCGGCCTTCCTGCCCAAGGATGCGGTGGTGGTGTCCACCAATGGTCAGATCGCCGATGCACGCAGCGTGCTCAAGGCCTCGCCGATGTTCTACTCGCGTGACGGCAACGACCTGCTGGCGGGGCTGCCGGCGCTGATCAAGACGGTGCCGGTGGTGGTGCTGGTCAACGAGGGGTCGGCCTCGGCCAGCGAGATCGTGGCCGGTGCGCTCAAGGACCACAAGCGCGCCGTCATCATGGGCTCGCAGACCTTCGGCAAGGGTTCGGTGCAGAGCGAGATGGCGCGGCTGCCGATGCCCAACACTTCGCTGAAGATCACGACGGCGCGCTACTACACCCCGTCTGGCCAGTCGATCCAGGCCAAGGGCATCCTCCCGGACATTCCCGTGGACGAGACCGCCGAGGGCAGCCCGTACTCGGCGCTGCGCATGCGCGAGGCCGATCTGGACAAGCACCTCGTGAACGGACCGGAAGCCGACAAGAAGGATGCTGCCCGCGAGAAAGCCCGTGAGGAGGCGCTCAAGAAGCTCGAAGAAGCCCGAGCGAAGGCCAAGGAAGGCAAGGACAAGGTGCCCACCCTGCCCGAGTACGGGGCCGCCGACGACTTCCCGCTGCAGCAGGCGCTCAACCGGCTCAAGGGCAAGCCCGTGGTGGCCTCGAAGACGCAGATCGAGCGCAAGATCGAAGAGCCGAAGGCCAGGTAAGTGAGCCCGTCGGTGGACCTGCCTGACATGCAAGACGACCAGCTGCTGCGCTACAGCCGCCACATCCTGCTCGACGAGATCGGCGTGGAGGGTCAGCAGCGCCTGCTCGCCGGCCATGCGCTGGTGGTCGGTGCGGGTGGCCTGGGCTCGCCAGTGCTGCTCTACCTGGCCAGTGCCGGCGTCGGCACGGTGACGGTGGTGGACCACGACACCGTGGACCGCACCAACCTGCAGCGCCAGATTGCCCACACCGAGCAGCGTGTCGGCCAGCCCAAGGTCACGTCGGCGGCGGCGGCGATGGCAGCGATCAACCCGGAAGTGCGCGTGCGGACCATCGCCGAGCGTGCGGACGCTGCCCTGCTCGATCGGCTGGTGGCCGAGGCCGACGTGGTGCTCGACTGCAGCGACAACTTCCCCACCCGCCACGCCGTCAACGCCGCCTGCGTGCGCCACGGCAAGCCGCTGGTGTCGGGCGCGGCCATCGGGCTGGACGGTCAGATCTCGGTCTGGGACAGCCGTGGCGCCACCGATCCCTGCTATGCCTGCGTGTTCCCGCCGTCGGCCGAAGTGCCCGAGGTGCGCTGCGCCACGATGGGCGTGTTCGCGCCCCTGGTGGGCATCATCGGCACCATGCAGGCCGCCGAGGCCCTGAAGATCCTGAGCGGATTTGGCACGTCGCTGGCCGGCAGGCTGCAGATGCTCGACGTGCGCCGCATGGAATGGACCGAGATCCGCATGGGGCGCGACCCCGCATGTCCCGTCTGCGCGGGTCGCCACCACACACACCATGGACCACACCCTGCCTCCGACCCCCACCCATCCTGACCTGAAAGCCCGCAACTTCCCCAGCGCGGAGGAAGAGGCGCTGGCGCTGCAGCCCGCCTCGCGCTACAGCGGGCCAGAGAGCGCCTACCGTCTGGCGTTCACCGACAACGACTTCCTGCTGCGCGACGAGCTGCGGCCGGTGCGCATGCAGCTGGAGCTGCTCAAGCCGGAGCTGGTGCAGCGCGAGCAGGGCATCGAGGCCACGGTCGTCATCTTCGGCAGTGCCCGCATCCTGCCGCTGGAGGTTTCCGCCGCCCGCCTGGCCGAGGCGCAAGCCGGTGGCGACGCTGCCGCCATCGCCCGCGCCACCATGCAGGTGCAGATGAGCGGCTACTACGAGCAAGCCCGCCGCTTCGCCTCGATCGTCACCCGCGAATCCGACCGGCTGGAGATACCCATCCACGTCGTCACGGGTGGTGGCCCCGGCATCATGGAGGCTGGCAACCGTGGTGCGCACGAAGTCGGTGGGCGCAGCATCGGCCTGAACATCGTGCTGCCCCACGAGCAGGAACCCAACCCCTACATCACGCCGGAACTGTGCTTCCAGTTCCACTACTTCGCGCTGCGCAAGATGCACTTCCTGATGCGCAGCATCGCGCTGGTGTGCTTCCCCGGCGGCTTCGGCACGCTCGACGAGCTGTTCG
>JAAFKB010000001.1:122842-149814 GCA_013299055.1 Sphaerotilus sp. | reverse complement strand
GATGGACGTGACCGGCGCGGCCTTGCTGGCGCAGGCGCGGTCGGTGCTGCGTGGCGAGGGGGCGCAGGGCGCGGTGCTGGTGAAGCTGGTGGCGGAGAAGCGGGCGACGTTTCGCTGTGTGCCGGGGTTGCGGCGCCCGGTGGCGCGGATTGCGGCGGGGCTGAGCGTGGCGGGGGACCATGTGGACGGGCCGTATCCGGCGACGATCGAGGGGGCGGTGCGCAGCGGCTTGGGTTGACAGGCAGGCCGTGAACCTCAGGAATCGGTCACCGCTGCAACCGCTGCCTGCAACCAAGCGGGATGCTGCGCCAGGGCCTGTTGTGCGGCCATGGCGTGAACGAGCTTGATCACATGGTCGTTGTCGCTGGCCCTTGCCAGCGCACAGACCTGAGGCCAGCCAAGGTCAGTCCTGACGGTGGGAGTGCCAGGTACCGCCGAGGCCGTGTCCGATGCCAGGCTGGCCGCAGCCACTGCCTGAAACAGCGGCACCAGCACATCGCCACCCGGCGGCAGCCACGGCGCCAGCACCCGCACGGCACGCGCTCCCGTCGCCATGTGCAGCACCGTGAAATGGCGCGTGTCGGCATAGCGCACAGCGGCTGACAGCGCCAGTTCATGCAGCAGTACGCCAGGATCACAACCTGCGATGCGCAGCCGCCCCACCGTCTCGCGGTACGCGGTGGTGTGCGCGGCCTGCAGCATGCGATCGGAGATCAGCCGGGCGGTTGACGCGGTGGTGGGCCAGTCGGGATCGGCCTGCAGCAGGCGGCGGTCCACGGCGTCCAGCCAGTCGGCCACCCCGTCGATGTCCGGCTTCACCACAGCCGATGGAGGCAGCCGACTCCACCGTGCCGCCCAATAGGCCAGCGCCGCCGCCAGTTCACCCTCGTGCCGGGATTCGACCGCGTGCGCCGTGCGGATCACGCCGTGGAACGCCGCAGCACCGACGCCCACCATCAACCGCGGCAGCGCCTCACGCAGCACCTTGTCGCGGCCGTCACGCGCCAGCGCCGCCGCAAAACTGGATTGGAGTGATGGTGATGGAGCCGCACGCAGCGGCTCGGTGAAACGGCGCACGTAGAAAGCGAAGAATGCCCGCAGCCGAGCCTCGTCGGCGCCGAGACCGTCCAGCGCGGCGAGCGCCATCGGCAGGTGGCTGCTCAGATGGTTGCCGTACTCCGGTGGGTAGCGGAGGCTCTCGTCGAGCAGGTGGTGCAGGGCACGGCTGGGAGTGGCATGGCGCATGGGCGCACTCTGCAAGTTGAAGTACGCTTCAAGTCAAGCGTCAAGCAAACGACACTGGAAAACCCAGCCCCATGCCTACCACCCCGATGCCCGACGACTGGATCGACATCGGCCCCTTCGCGCAACGCGCCGGGGTCGCCGCGAGCACGCTGCGTTATTACGAAGCGCAAGGTCTGCTCTCCGGCGGACGAAGCGCCAGCGGTCGGCGCCGCTATCCGCGGGCGACCTTGCGCCGGGTGGCGTTCATCCGCGTCGCGCAGTCACTGGGTCTGAGCCTCGCCCAGATCCGTGCCGCCCTGGCCACGCTGCCGGACGGGCGCACCCCGACGCAGGCCGACTGGGCACGGCTGTCCGGCGACTGGCAACCGCTGCTCGATGCCCGCATCGCAGCACTGACCCGCCTGCGCGATCAACTGGCCTCGTGCATCGGCTGCGGCTGCCTGTCGATCGAGCGGTGTGCGCTGTACAACCCTGGCGATGCCGCCGCGGCGCTGGGCGATGGACCGCGCTATCTGCTCCAGACGCAAACACCTGATCCCCCTCGCCAGGACTAGCACCAGGGCATCACGGACACAAAAAAGCCGACCCACAGGCCGGCTCCCATCGCACAAGGGCGAACCCTCAGCCCATTCAGGCGAAGTTCGCTTCCGCAAACGACCAGTTCACGAGGCTGTTCAGGAACGTCTCGACGAACTTCGGCCGCATGTTCCGGTAGTCCACGTAGTAGGCGTGCTCCCACACGTCGATGCACAGCAGGGCCTTGTCGGCGGTCGTCAGCGGGGTGCCGGCGGCGCCCATGTTGACGATGTCCACCGAGCCATCGGCCTTCTTCACCAGCCACGTCCAGCCGGAGCCGAAGTTGCCGACCGCCGACGCCTGGAACGCCTTCTTGAAGTCATCGACCGAACCCCACTTGGCCGCAATCGCGTCGGCCAGCGCACCACTCGGAGCGCCGCCGCCGTTCGGGCTGAGGCAGTTCCAGAAGAAGGTGTGGTTCCAGACCTGCGCGGCGTTGTTGTAGACGCCACCGGCCGGGGCCTTCTTGACGATGGCTTCGAGGTCCAGGTCGGCGTAGTCCGTGCCCTTGATCAGGTTGTTGAGGTTGGTGACATACGCCTGGTGGTGCTTGGCGTAGTGGTATTCGAAGGTTTCCTTCGACATGTGCGGGGCCAGGGCGTCCATCGCGAACGGGAGTGCGGGCAGGGTGTGTTCCATGAGAGTCCTCTTGTGGGTGAGCCGGGTGGACCGGCAGTGAAAAACGGCTGTGCGATTGTAGGCAAGGCGTTCAGACCATGCCGGGATGGGGCTGGTCCGGCTCGACGGCGGTGACGGTGGTGCGCACCCGGCCATCGCGCAGCACCGCCATCAGCGCCGCGCCGGGCTGCACCTGCGCGACCGAGACCAGCGTGCGGCCCTCGGCGTCGGTGACCCAGGCATAGCCGCGCTGCAGCACGCGGGCCGGGTCCAGCGCCTGCAGCCGCGCCGCGAGCAGGTCGAGCCGCTGCCGGTGCTGCTGCAGCGCACGGGGCAGCGCCGTGCCGTGGCGCTGTGCGAGCAAGGCCAGCCGCTGCTGGTGCTGGCGCAGCGCCTCGGTCGGCCGCGACAGGCGCTGCGCGGCGCGGTCCAGCCGCTGCGCCTCGCGGTCGAGCCGGCGTTGCAGCGCCTGCCGCAACTGCGCTTGCCGCTGGTCAAGCACGGCCAGACAGGCGGCCCGCTCAGGGGCGACCAGCTCGGCGGCAGCGGTCGGTGTCGGAGCGCGCAGGTCGCTGGCGAAATCGGCCAGCGTGAAGTCGGTTTCATGGCCCACGCCGCACACCACCGGGATCGGCGACACCGCGATGGCGCGCACCACCGCCTCGTCGTTGAACGCCCACAGGTCTTCGAGCGAGCCACCGCCGCGGCAGACGATCAGCGTATCCACCTCGCGCCGCTGCCCTGCTTCGGCGATGGCCCGCACCAGCAACGGCGGCGCGTCCAGCCCCTGCACCGGCGCGGGATAGACGATCACCTCGACGTGCGGCGCGCGGCGGCGCAGCGCGGTCACCACGTCGTGCAAGGCCGCCGCGGCCAGCGACGTGACCACCCCGACACGGCGCGGGAACGTGGGCAGCGGGCGCTTGCGGTCGGGGTCGAACAGCCCTTCGGCTTCGAGGCGGGCCTTCAGGCGCAGGAACTGCTCCATCAGCGCGCCCTCGCCCGCCGGGCGCATCGCCTCGACGATCATCTGTAGCTCGCCGCGCGGCTCGTAGACCGCAAGCTTGCCGCGCAGCTCCACCGCCTGCCCGTCCCGCGGCGAGAAGTCGAGGTACCCCGCCGCCCGGCGGAACATCGCACAGCGCAGGCCCGCGCTGCCATCGGGCGCCCGCAGGTTGAAGTAGCAATGCCCGCTGGACGCCCGCGTGAAGCCGGCCAGCTCGCCGCGCACGGCCACGGCGCCGAAGCGCGTCTGCAGCGCCTCGCCCACCGCCTGCACCAGCACGGCCACATCCCAGACGCGGGCGGTGTTTGCTGTTGTCATCGAAAATTCACAATTGATTAAAAATGAGGCAATCCAACAAAAACGCTGTGTTGACAGGCACTTGGCGCATCCATCCTCAGCTTGTCCCCAAGGTTATCCACAGGAGCCGGGGAGAATTCGTGCCACAACGCACAGGTGTTACGGTCTTCGAGCACGCAGCCTTGCGTCCATAATCGCTGCTGCTGCGCCGCGCCGCGCCAGGCTGCGGATGTCCACCTCACCCTGGGGAACGACCCTTGTTTTCGATCATACAAGCCGCTGGCTGGCCAATTTGGCCGCTGATCCTGTGCTCCATCGCCGCGCTGGCGATCATCATCGAACGCTGCATGAGCCTGCGCGCCGCCAAGGTGGCGCCCCCGAAGCTGCTCGACGAGGTGCTCACCCTCACGCGCAACAGCCTGCCGGCGTCGGACGTGCTCGACAAGCTGCACGGCAACTCGGCGCTCGGCACGGTGCTGGCGGGTGGCATCCGCGCCGCCGTCGCCGATCCGCGCTGCGACGAGGCGCAACTGCGCAACGCCTTCGAGACCTCCGGCCGCATCGCCACGCACCGGCTGGAACGCTACCTCAACGCGCTGGGCACCATCGCCTCGGCCGCGCCACTGCTGGGCCTGCTGGGCACGGTGGTCGGCATGATCGAGATCTTCGGCGCGCAGGTGCCGAACTCGGGCGGCAACCCGGAGCAGCTCGCACACGGCATCTCGGTGGCGCTCTACAACACCGCGTTCGGCCTGATCGTGGCGATCCCGTCGCTGATGTTCTACCGCTACTTCCGCGGCCAGGTGGACGAGTTCGTGCTGACGCTGGAGCAGGCGGCCGAGCGGCTGCTGCCCCAACTGCTGCCGCGTCCCCCGCGTCGCTGAGCGGAGAGGCGCACCATGGCCATGAACTTCCGTCACCGACGCCCCGAGGAGCCGGAGATCAACCTGATCCCGTTCATCGACGTGCTGCTGGTGGTGCTGATCTTCCTGATGCTCACCACCACCTACGCCAAGTACACGCAGCTCAAGATCACGCTGCCCGTGGCCGAGTCGAACAAGATCGAGAGCCAGCCGCGCGAGATCGTGGTGGGCGTGTCCTCGGACGGGCACTACACGCTCAACAAGCAGCCGATCGAGGGCGTGGGTGTCGAGATACTGACCACGGCGCTGACCACGGCGGCGCAGGGCGACGTGAACCGCGTGGTGATCGTCTCGGCCGACGCGATGGCGGCGCACCAGAGCGTGATCAACGTGATGGACGCCGCCCGCCGCGCCGGACTGGTGCAACTGACGTTTGCCACCCAGAGCGCCCGCAGCGGCGGCAAGGGCCAGTGAGCCTGCGCCGGTGACACCCGCAGCGCGGCTGGAGGCCATCTGGCAACACGGCGGGCCGGCGCAATGGCTGCTGCGTCCGCTGGGCGGGTTGCATGGGGCACTGGTCGGGCTGCGGCGGTGGTTGTACCGGCACGGCTGGAAGGCCACGGTGCGGCTGCCGTGTCCGGTCATCGTGGTGGGCAACCGGGTCGCGGGTGGCGCGGGCAAGACGCCGACCACGCTCGCACTGATCGGCGCGCTGCAACAGGCCGGCTGGCGTCCCGGCATCGTCTCGCGTGGCCATGGCAGCCAGGCCACTGCCGCCCGCCCCGTCCACGCACACACGCCGGCCACCGAAGTCGGTGACGAGCCGCTGCTGATGCAACGCCGCTCGGGCGTGCCGGTCTGGGTCGGGCGGGACCGGGCCGCTGTCGCCGGGGCCTTGCTCGCAGCACATCCCGAAGTCAACGTCCTCGTCTGCGACGATGGGCTGCAACACCTGCGCCTGGGCCGGAGCATCGAGATCGTGGTGTTCGACGAACGCGGGGCGGGCAACGGCTGGCTGCTGCCGGCGGGGCCGCTGCGCGAGCCGATCGACGCACCCGCTGCGGCGCCCCACCAGTGCGTGCTCTACAACGCTGCCCGGCCCAGCACGCCCCTGCCCGGCGACTGCGCGACGCGGCAGCTCGCGGGCGCGGTCGAACTGGCAGGCTGGTGGTCGGGCGCACCAGCGACACCGGAACAGCTCACTGCCCTGCGCGGACAGCGTGTGTGCGCCAGCGCGGGGATCGGGCAGCCGCAGCGGTTTTTCGACGCCCTGCGCATGGCCGGCCTGACGCTCGCCCCGGCCGACACGCTGGCCCTCGACGACCACCACGACCACGCCCGCCTGCCCTGGCCCGCCGACGCCACCGATGTGGTCGTGACCGAGAAGGACGCCGTCAAGCTCGACCCGCAGCGCGTGGCCCGCGAGCGGCCGGGGCTGCGGGTGTGGGTGGTGCCGCTGGAGATGGTGCTGCCGGCGGTATTCACCCGGCGTGTGCTGGCCGCGCTCGGCCCCGTGCCGGCAAGGTAGCATCACGCCCCATGGACACCCGCCTGATGCAACTGCTCGTCTGCCCGCTCTGCAAGGGGCCGCTCAACCATGACCACGCCACGCACGAGCTGGTCTGCCCGGCCGACCGGCTGGCGTTTCCGATCCGCGACGGCATGGCCGTGATGCTCGAAAGCGAAGCGCGCACGGTCGATCCGGACGCGCCGCCGCCCTCGCCGTTCCCGGTCCCCGACGCACCTGCGCCCTGACGATGGACTGCACCGTGCTCATCCCCGCCCGGCTGGCCTCGACGCGCTTGCCGAACAAGCCGCTGGCCGATCTGGGCGGCGTGCCGATGGTCGTGCGGGTGGCGCAGCGTTGCGCGGGGGCCGGAGCGCGGGCCGTGGTCGTCGCCACCGATGCGCCCGAAGTGGCCGACGCCTGTGCGGCACACGGCGTGCAGGTGGTGATGACCCGCACCGACCACGCCACCGGCAGCGACCGCCTGGCCGAAGCCTGCGCACTGCTCGGACTGGACGGCGATGACCTCGTGGTCAACGTGCAGGGCGACGAGCCGCTGATCGACGTGGCCCTGGTCGCCGCCTGCGTGCAGGGTTTGCAGGACCACCCGGACTGCGTGATGAGCACCGCCGCGCACGCCATCGACAGCGTCGAGGAGTTCGTCAACCCGAATGTCGTCAAGGTCGTGTGCGATGCAGCGGGGCGGGCGCTGTACTTCTCGCGGGCGCCAATGCCGTGGTGGCGTGACGGCAATGCGGGTGGCATCACCGCGTTGCCGACCGATCCCGCGCCACTGCGCCACATCGGCATCTACGGCTACCGCGCCGGCTTCCTGCGCCGCTTCCCCACGCTCAGCGCCAGCCCGGTCGAGCAGGTCGAGGCGCTGGAGCAATTGCGCGTGCTGTGGCATGGCGAGCGCATCGCGGTGCATGTGAGCGACAGCCGGCCCGGACCCGGGGTGGACACGCCGGAAGATCTCGCCCGCGTGCGCTGTTTCTTCGCGTAGCACTGGGGGGACACGGGGTGTTCCTTCCCGTGACCATCTGCGGGTAATCGAGGCCCATTGGTCGCTATCGAGTCAGTTTCGGCACAGGAGCTGCGTGGTATTCTCACGCCAATTTGCAGCCAATCCTGCCAGCATTTCAGCAGTTCTGACCATTCCCGAGGAGATCCATGAGACTGATCCTGTTGGGCGCACCCGGCGCCGGCAAAGGCACGCAAGCGGCCTTCATCTGCCAGAAATTCGGCATTCCCCAGATCTCCACGGGTGACATGCTGCGTGCGGCCGTCAAGGCAGGCACGGAGATGGGCCTGGCCGCCAAGAAGGTGATGGACGCCGGCGGCCTCGTCGGCGACGACATCATCATCGGACTCGTCAAGGAACGCATCCAGCAGCCCGACTGCGCTGGCGGCTTCCTGTTCGACGGCTTCCCGCGCACCATCCCGCAGGCCGACGCGATGAAGGCTGCGGGCGTCAAGCTCGACTACGTGCTCGAAATCGACGTGCCGGACGCCTCCATCATCCAGCGCATGAGTGGTCGCCGTGTCCATGTGGCTTCGGGCCGCACGTACCACACCGTCTTCAACCCGCCCAAGGTCGAAGGCAAGGACGACGTGACCGGTGAAGACCTGATCCAGCGGGCCGACGACGCCGAGGACACCGTGCGCAAGCGCCTGGAGGTCTACCAGAGCCAGACCCGCCCGCTGGTCGATTACTACTCGCAGTGGGCCGCCACGGGCGACGCAGGTGCGCCCCAATACCGTGCCATCAGCGGCACGGGCACGGTGGACGAGATCACCGCCCGCGCCTTCGCTGCGCTGGCCTGATCCAGTCTCCCCGACAGCCGCCCACGGGCGGCTTTTTCACGCCATCCAATTGACGTTTACGTAAAGGACAACCCCATGCAGATCGCCGATCGAGTTTTCATCGTCACGGGCGCCGCCTCCGGGCTGGGTGAAGGTGCCGCGCGCATGCTGGCGCGCGAAGGGGCCAAGGTCGTCATCGCCGACCTGCAGGCCGAGCGCGGCGCGGCGATCGCGGCGGAGCTGGGTGGTGCCTATGTGCGGTGCGACGTGTCGAACGAGGACGATGGCCGAGCCGTGGTGGCCCAGGCCGTGTCGATGGGCAAGCTGATGGGCCTCGTGAGCTGCGCCGGCATTGCCCCGGCCAGCCGCACCGTCGGCCGCGACGGCGCCCACCCGCTCAGCCTGTTCAGCAAGGTCATCAGCGTCAACCTGATCGGCACCTTCAACATGGTCCGCCTCGCCGCCGAGGCGATGTGCAAGAACGCGCAGGAGGACACGGGCGAGCGTGGCGTGCTGATCAACACCGCCAGCGTCGCCGCGTTTGATGGGCAGATCGGGCAAGCGGCGTATGCGGCGAGCAAGGGCGGCGTGGTCGGCATGACGCTGCCGATCGCGCGCGACCTGTCGAAGAACGGCATCCGCTGCATGACCATCGCGCCGGGCATCTTCGGCACGCCGATGCTGTTCGGCATGCCGCAGGAGGTGCAGGACGCGCTGGCCGCCGGTGTGCCCTTCCCGAGCCGGCTGGGCACCCCCGCCGACTACGCCAAGCTGGTGCACCAGATCGTCACCAACGAGATGCTCAACGGCGAGGTGATCCGGCTGGACGGCGCGATCCGGCTGGCACCGCGCTGACCCCTGCGAATCCCGATGCGCAGATCGGCTCGCCTGTGACACGATGGCAGGCATGACCACCTCACGCCCTGCCCGCCCTGCACGCTTGTGGCGCCTGTCGCTGACCGTCTGCACCGCCGCGTGGCTGGCGGCGTGCGGCGCACTCGACCACCTGCGACTGCGACCTGTCGAGCCGCCGCCACCCGAAGCGGCGTCCGCCCTCACGGCCAAACCCGGCTGGACCGCCACCCGCCACGCCGTGGCCGCCGCGAATCCGCTGGCCGCCGAAGCGGGGCGCCACGTCCTCGCCCAGGGCGGCAGCGCGGTGGATGCCGCCATCGCGGTGCAGATGGTGCTCACCCTCGTCGAGCCGCAGTCCAGCGGCATCGGCGGCGGGGCGTTCCTGCTGCACTGGGACGGCCAGCGCGCACGCGCCTACGACGGCCGCGAGACCGCCCCGGCCGCAGCGGATGGACGGCTGTTCCTGGACCCGTCCGGCAAGCCGATGGCCTTCCACGATGCGGTGGTCGGCGGGCGCTCGGTCGGGGTGCCGGGCACGGTGAAGATGCTGGAGATGGCCCACGCCCGCCATGGAAAACTGCCGTGGTCCGTGCTGTTCGAGCCGGCGATCCGGCTGGCGGAAGGCGGATTTGCGGTCAGCCCCAGGCTGCACACCCTGCTCGCCGCCGATGCCCACCTGCGCAAGGATCCGGTCGCCGCAGCGTATTTCTACCTGGACGGCCAGCCGCTGCCGATCGGCCACACGCTGAAAAACCCGCTGCTGGCCGAGGTGCTGCGCCGGCTGTCTGTCGATGGCGCACGGGCGCTTCACCAGGGCGAGATCGCGCAGGACATCGCCGACAAGGTGCAGCGCCACCCCACCAACCCTGGCCGGCTGACCACCGCCGACCTGGCCGCCTACCAGCCCAAGGAGCGCCCACCGCTGTGCCATCCGCACATGGCCGCCGGCCGGACGTGGACACTGTGCGGCTTTCCTCCTCCCAGCAGCGGCGCCATCGCCATCGGCCAGATCCTCGGGATGCTGGGCCAGACCGAAGCCGCACACGCCCCGCTGACCGGCGCAGGCCTGCCCTCGGCGGCGTGGCTGCACACCTACGCCGAGGCGTCGCGGCTGGCCTTCGCCGACCGGGCGCTCTATGTGGCCGACCCGGATTTCGTGGCCGCACCGGACGGCGACTGGCGCAGCCTGCTCGACCCCGCCTACCTGCACGAGCGCGCCCGCCGCATCGGTCCACAGCGGGCCTCGGACGTCCCCGCCGGCCAGCGCGGCCTGGTGCGCACCAGCCTCGCCCCCATGCCGGACCAGCCGGAATACGGCACCAGCCACATCAGCATCGTCGATGGCGACGGCCACGCGGTGTCGATGACCACCACCATCGAGGATGCGTTCGGCGCCCGGCAGATGGTGCGGGGCTTCCTGCTCAACAACGAACTCACCGACTTCAGCTTCCTGCCTGCGGACAGTGCCGGCCGACCGATTGCCAACCGGGTCGAGCCGGGCAAACGGCCACGCTCCTCCATGGCGCCGACCCTGGTGTTCGACGACCGGGGACAGCTCGCGATGACCGGCGGCAGTCCGGGTGGTGCGCTGATCATCCATTACACGGCCAAGACGCTGCACGGCGTGCTGGAGTGGGGTCTGTCACCGCAGCAGGCGATCGACCTGCCGAACTTCGGGACCACGGGCGGGCCGGTGGTGCTGGAGAAGGGGCGGTTTCCGGCGGCAGTGGTCGAGGCATTGAAGGGGCGCGGGCACGAGGTGCGCGAACAGGACATGACCAGCGGCTTGCAGGCCATCACGCGGGCCAGCGCAGCGGGACGCACCGTCTGGCGTGGCGGAGCGGATCCACGGCGGGAAGGCGTCGTGCTGGGGGACTGATCCATGCGCAGCAACGGATGGCACGCTGTCTGCGCTGCGGCACTGCTCGTCGCGCTGGGGGGCTGCGCGCAGACGGCGGTCCACGTCAACTCGATCGGCATGGAGCTGGTGCGCCTGCCAGCCGGCGAGTTCCTGATGGGCAGCGACGAGACCGCCGCAGACCTGGCCCGCAGCTTCGGCGACCACGAACCCGAGCGGCTGCACCAGTTCGGCGACGAAGCACCGCGCCACCGCGTGCGGCTGACGCGGCCGTTCTACCTGGGCCGCTTCGAGGTCACGCGCGGGCAGTTCCGCCGCTTCGTCACCGAGTCCGGCCATGTGCCCGAGTCGATCGCCGACGGCACCGGCGGCTACGGCCACAACCCGGCCTACGACCCGCGCACGACGGCCCGACAGGACGCCTTCGAGGGCCGGCACCCGCGCTATTCCTGGGAGAACCTCGGCTTCGCGCAGGACGATGACCATCCGGTGGTCAATGTCACCTGGCACGACGCGGTGGCGATGGCACGCTGGCTGTCCCGGCGCGAAGGCCGCACCTACCGGCTGCCGACCGAGGCGGAATGGGAATACGCCTGCCGCGCCGGCACGACGACGCGCTACCACGGCGGCGATGCGCCGGCCTCGCTGCGCGGGGCAGGCAACCTGTTCGACCGCGACGCCGTGCCGCACTGGCCACAGTGGCAAGACCGCGCACTCGACCACCGGGACGGCCATGCCTTCACAGCCCCGGTCGGCCGCTACGCCCCCAACGCCTTCGGGCTGCACGACCTGCACGGCAACGTCTGGGAATGGACCGCCGACTGGCACGCCGACGACTACTACGCCCGCTCGCCCGTGGACGACCCGACCGGACCGGCCGAGGGCAGCGTGCGCGTGCGGCGCAGGGGGTCATGGCACACCTGGCCGCTGTATGCGCGCTGCGCGTTCCGGAACTGGAATTCGCCAGAGACGCGCTACACGCTGGTGGGGATGCGGCTGGTGATGGAGGCAGAAACCGGGGTCCGGGACTGACTTCGGATCAACCCATCATCACGCCGGCATTGGCCGCGATCTTTCTCGCCAGTGCCTCGAAGTCCTTGTAGCAAGCCCGCACCGCGTCGATGTGGGAGCCGATCGCGCCGTCGGCAGGCTTGAGGAAGAACATCGGCTTGTGCGCGTCCACCGCCATGGGCATGAGGCTGCGGTAGTGGCGCAGCAGCGCCAGCATGTGAGGGTCATTCGCAGGCTCCGGAATGGGCAGACCCGACGCATCCAATCCCTCGCTGTCACCCGTGCGGGTGACGACCTCGCCGAGCACCGACTCCCGGTAGACCAGCGGCACACGGTCCACCCAGGCCTGATACGCCTTCACCGGCCGGCTCTCGCGCACGCTGTGCTGCATCACGACGTAGCCTGCAGGTTGCATCGCACCGGAGGGCATCTCGATGGCAACGCCCTGCGGCAGCTCCTCGGCGCGCTTGTGCCAACCCTTGCGCCACTCGCGCAGCGTCGGGCCGAGGTTGCGCATCCCTTGCAGGGAAAACAGGTCTGGCGCCAGAGGCAGCACCACTTGCTCGGCGGCGATCAATGCCGCGCGATTGATGGCACCAAGGTTGGGGCCAACGTCGATCAGCACCAGATCAGCGTCCATCTGGCGCGCGCCCGACAGGATGATCCGGTGAAACGCCGTCATGACCCGGAAGGCCGCCTCCTGACCATCCAGACATTTGGGCCAGTTCTCCGACAGCAGATCCTCGAACCGGGACAAGCCCAGATGCCCCGGAATCAAGCCCAGTGTCGGCTGCAGTCGCTCGACGACCGGCGCCAGGATGTCGCCCTGTCGGGACATCAGCGGGCGAAGACAGTCGCGGATGGTGCGCGGCTCACCGTCGTCGCTCCACAGCGACACCAGCCGGTCTTCGTCCAGGAACATCGAGGTCAGGTTGGCCTGCGGGTCGAGATCGGCCACCAGCACCTTCAGGCCATGGTCGGCGTACATCCACGCCAGGTGGTAGACCAGCGAGGTCTTGCCGACGCCGCCCTTGTTGTTGAAGAACACGATGGACTTCATGGCTGATGCGCCCTCACCGTCACGGCGAACACCCGGTCATCGATCTCGAATTCCAGCGGCGGATGGCCTCCATCCTGCATCAGTTGCTCAGCACGCTGCAGCCCATAGCCGAACTTGTTGACGTAATCCATGGCCTTGAGCGCCTCGGCAAGCACGGGGTTGCGGTAGGCATTGCGGCGGGTCAGCGTGTCGCGGGTGACGGTGCCGTACAGGCCACCGGGGTTCTGGACCTCGATGCGGTCGCTGAACCAATAGAAGCGGATCGGGCTGGTGGAGGCGTAGTCCCGGTGCATCACCGCGTTCAGCAGCAACTCGCGCAGCGCCCACTCCGGGTAAGCCGATCGAGGCCGGTCGCGGAAGCCGGCGCCCTCCCCGAGCGCCACCGCGTTGTGCGCGTCGATGCGCCCGCGCAGGGCTTCGACGACGGTGCGCAGATCGCCGTCGATCTCCTTCTGGTCGATCGGCCGCTCGGTCATGGTCGTGCCCGGAAACCGGATGAACTGGACGTAGGCGCCGGGCAGGAAGTAGCGCGGGTTCTTGCCGAACAGCAGGATGCCGGCCACGGTCGGGCAGTGCGCGATCAGGTCGAAACAGCGCAGCGAGGCGTATTTCTCCTCGGTGCTGCGGTGGTTGGCGGCGATGACATCGGGATTGACGGTGCTGGCGCGGTAGTCGTCGAACAGGCGCTGGCTGAGGTCGTCGACTGCGGCTTCGCGCACCGGGTGGATGTCGAAGGTGCTGACCAGGGCGGAGCGGCGCTCGGACAGCACGCGCTCTTCCTGCTCGTTCGCAAACGCCTTGCGCGGGCCGACGCGGAGGTAGACCTTGCCCTTGTAGCGCACCGGCGGGACGCTGGACGGCATCACCTCGACCACGGCCACATCCCCACCGGGCAGGCTGAACTTGGCGACGCTCATCGCGGGTGGCGGCAGGACGTTGCCATCTGCCCGGATGCCGGCGAGGTTGCGCAGCAGCAGATCCGTCACCTGCAGTCCGTCGATCGCGCCGTCGTCCCGCACGCCGATCAGCAGGTAACCCGGCTTGCGGTGGTTCGGGTAGTCGTTGGCGAAGGCGCAGATGGCTTCGGCGAACTTGTCGGTGTTGCTGGTGGACGTGGTGCGCTCGACCCGGTCGGATTCGAGGTCGGTCAGCAGGGCCTGGATCTCTTGGGTGGTCAGCATGGTGGGATGGCGCCGGAAATTCAGAGACCCTGAAACCAGAGCACCACACGGGCCAGCGTCTCGCCGTATTGGACGCCCAGATCCGCCATGCTGCCCAGATCTTCGCGGAGTTCCTTCAGGAACGCCAAGCTGCGACGCGTGATGCTCTTGCGCTCGGCGGCGGGTTTGTCGCTGGCTTGGGCGAGTTCGGTGACGGATTGCTGGGCCTGCTTTTTGTCATCGGCGGGCAGCGTGCTGTGTGTCAACAAGTCATGGAGTTTTTGCAGGTCGGTGCGCAATTGCGCGTCCGCTACCTGTTCGATGACGTTATTGCTGACAGTGCTGTGATCACCCAAGTTGGCGGCGGAATTGGTCAGCGTTGAATTGGTGATGGTGCGGCTGTGGTCGTTCATGATGATACTGGAGGGTCGGTTGAATTGGCTGGCCATTCTGATCAGCGAGTCCATGGTTTTGTCATGGTACTGCTCGCTCAGTTCTATTCTTTGGGTCAGCAATTGCTTCTCGTGTTCGCTCTTCAGCAATTGGATCTGACTGTCCATTTCTTCCCTGACCTGCGCATAGATGGCGGCCTTGTCGATGGCTTCAGGGCTTTGGGTACGGACGACCACTGATTCGTTCTTGCGCTCCAGGCTCTGGATGACAATCTCGCCGCCTTGTTGCTTGATGCTCTCGATAGCGCGGAGCAGAGCCTGCAACTCTTCCGGGGTGTGGACGATGAAATCTACCGTGTTGGCGATTTCTTGGTACAGCTTGCTGAACTCACCTGCTTTGAAAGTACCGTGCGGCGGATTCTTGAAAATCTTGTCGCGCTTGGTGTACACATACTCGCAATCGACGCCATCGAAGCAGGTCCGCTTGTCAGTGTTCCATTGGTCAATGGTGGCTCCAGTCAGTTGGGCACGCTCAAAATTCGTTCCAAGCACTGTTGCTTCGGAGAGATCGGCTCCGCGCAGATCGCAGCCTGAAAAATCAGCTTCGCTAAGATCAGATTTGTAAAAATTCACCCCAGAAAAATTCAAACTAACAAAAGACAACGCTTGCAAATCAAACCCAGATAAATCCAAGTCAAGTAGCTTATTTTCTACAAGCAATGCACGGATTTTTCTCGGAGAGATGCGTGTGCCATCAGTACGAGCCAAATGCAGATTAGTAGCTTGGAAAAATTTAGGCTCAATAATTTCTGCACCGCAAAAAGAAACGCCTCGCACGCTTTTTGACCAACTAAAATCTGTCGAAATCAATTTAGCCCCGGAAAACCTAACGCCACCCCAGGCATCCCATATTAAACACGCCTTCCTATAAAGCAACAACGAATTATTTTCTTCAACTATTGCTTTATGCCGGAAATAGATGCCTCCAGCCATCGAAAGCACGGTTACACCAGAAACCAACGCATAACCAACACAAGCATCAATGCTCACAAGATTATTTATCCACATTGATATACCAACAAAAAACAGGAACCCACATAGCCCCAGCACAATCGGAACAGACCCTACACATCCAACAACCACAGCGCCACTCACCACACCCAAGGCACTAGACAAAATAGTCATGCCACCAATTATCCCGGCCACCACATAATTATCCGCTTGATTCACAAAACTACTATAAGAAATAACAGCCACAACATTGTAATAAATTATCAACATCGGCCGCTTTAACTCAAAGATCAACCACAAAAAAAGCATTTGCCCGAAAAAAATTACCAAGCCCACATATGGAAAACGATACCCATCCCCACGAAACCAATTACCACTCATCCCAAGATACAGCGCACTCAAAGCAAACGACCCAAACATCACGTAGAAACAGAATAAGAAACCAATTATAAATTTCAAAGCCACCCATCTATCAGAAATACCAAATTCGGCTTTATAAAAATTTGCCCCCGTCAAATCGGCATCCCGAAAGTCACAACTTTTGAGGCTGCACCAACTAAAATCCGCCCCCTGCAGATCCCCGCGAAAGCTGCGCCCATCCAATTTCTGCCCGGCGAAGTTCTTGTTGTTCATGCGTGTCCCCCTTGATGCCAAGTTAGGCCGATCACTCACCCTTGAGAACTGGCGTTTTACCTCACCGCCAGCCACCCCGCCGCGATCCCCAGCGTCACCACCGCCACCGGCACCCCCGTGCGCGCATGCCGCCGCCAGTCGATCACGACACCACAGCGTTTGGCCGCGTCCACCACGATGATGTTCGCGATCGACCCCACGATCAGCAAGTTCCCCGCCAGCGTGCTGACCAGCGCCAGCGTCAGCCCGACGTGGTCCCCCTTCGCCAGCGGCATCAGCACCATCACCGCCGGCACGTTCGACACCAGGTTGCTCAGGCCCAGCGTGGTGAAGAACAGCGTCGCCGGCTGCGCGAGGTCGATGCCCTGCGTGGTGAGCCAGGCGACGAGCTGCTGCGTCAGGCCGGTGAGTGCCAGCGCGTGGTTGACGACGAACAGCCCCATGAACAGGATCAGCAGCTCCCAGTCGATCAGGCCCATGACCTTCGACGAGTGAAAGCGCTGGCTCAGCAGCAGCACGCCCGCGCCCACCAGCGCCGCCACATCCCGCGGCCAGTCGGTCAGCAGGAACACCGCCACCAGCGCCAGCGCGACCAGCAGCCCCTTCGCGGTCTGCCAGCGGTCGAACGGCGGCACCTCCGAGGCGATGGCGGCCAACTGCGCCGGGTCCGGCTCGGCGACCGGCGGCGTGCGGCGCATCGTCCACGCCAGCAGCGCCCACAAGGCCAGCAACCCGGCCAGCACCGGCACGATCGCATCGCGCAGGTAGCCCGCGAACGGCATCTTCAGCACCTCGCCGATCAGCATGTTCTGCGGATTGCCGATCAGCGTCGCGGCCGAGCCGATGTTGCTCGCGCAGGCCAGCCCGAGCAGGAACGGCACCGGGTCCAGCCGCCGCCGCAGGCACGCCTCGGCCAGCACCGGCGCCACGGCCAGACACACGATGTCGTTCGAGAACACCGCCGACAGCACCGCCGCGACCCCGATCACCACACCCATCAGCGCCACCGGCCCGACCGGCAAGGCCGCGATGCGCCGCGTCACCGCGCTGTAGAAGCCGCCGAGCCGCATCTGGGCCGAGATCACCATGAAGGAAAACAGCAGCAGGATGGTGGGCAGGTGGATCGACTGCGCCGCCTGCTCCGGGGTCATCACGCCTGCGCCGACGATGGCGATGGCACCGAGCAGGGCGACGCCGGTGCGGTCCAGGTGCAGCCACGGCAGGCTGCCGAGGACCATGCCGAGGTAGACGACGGCGAACACCACCAGCACCAGACCGTCTTGCAAGGAGGAAAGTTCGTTCATCGGGCGATTCTAGGGAGCCGCTAGACTCCCCCGCGTGATCCCCCAAGGCTTCATCCAGGATTTGCTCGCCCGCGCCGACATCGTTGACGTGGTGGGTCGCGCCGTGCA
Organism: Sphaerotilus sp.; assembly: GCA_013299055.1. Taxonomy (GTDB): domain Bacteria; phylum Pseudomonadota; class Gammaproteobacteria; order Burkholderiales; family Burkholderiaceae_C; genus Sphaerotilus. The sequence continues at coordinate 132,504 of JAAFKB010000001.1, read as the reverse complement.
GCTCAAGAAAGCCGGCATCAACTACAAGGGCCTGTGCCCGTTCCACGGCGAAAAATCCCCGAGCTTCATCGTCAGCCCGTCGCGCCAGACCTACCACTGCTTCGGCTGCGGCGTCCACGGCAACGCGGTCGGCTTCCTGATGGAGCACAGCGGGCTGGGCTTCATCGAGGCGGTGAAGGATCTGGCCCAGGACGTGGGCATGACCGTGCCCGACGACGACAACAGCCCCGAGGAGCGTGCCCGCGCCGCCAAGGTCCGCGAACACCAGGTCACGCTCGGCGACGTGCTGCTGAAAGCCAGTGACCACTACCGCGCCCAGCTCAAGGACAGCCCGCGCGCCGTCGCCTACCTCAAGGGCCGCGGCCTGACGGGCGAGATCGCCAAGCACTTCGCCCTCGGCTATGCGCCAGGCGGCTGGCATGGGCTGTCGAGCGCCTTCGGGCAGTACGACGACCCGCTGCTGGTCGAGTCCGGCCTCGTGATCCTGCAGGGCGACGACGCGGCCGAGCAGCGCCGCTACGACCGCTTCCGCGACCGGATCATGTTCCCGATCCGCAACCCCAAGGGCGAGGTGATCGGCTTCGGCGGGCGGGTGCTGGACCAGGGCGAGCCGAAGTACCTGAACTCGCCCGAGACGCCAGTGTTCAGCAAGGGCCGGGAGCTGTACGGCCTGTTCGAGGCGCGTGCCGCGATCCGCCAGCGCGGCTTCATCCTCGTCACCGAGGGCTACATGGATGTCGTGGCCCTGGCGCAGCTCGGCTTCGGCAACGCGGTGGCCACGCTCGGCACGGCCTGCACCGGCGACCACATCGTCAAGCTGCTGCGGTTTTCCGAGCAGATCGTCTTCAGCTTCGACGGCGACGCGGCCGGGCGGCGGGCGGCGGCGCGGGCGCTGGAGGCCGTGCTGCCGCACGCCAGCGACACGCGCAGCTTCCGGTTCCTCTTCCTGCCGGCCGAGCACGACCCGGATTCGTTCATCCGAGAGCGTGGCCCCGAGGCGTTCGAGGCGTGCATCCACGAGGCGTTCACGCTATCGCGGCAGTTGCTGGCGGTGGCGGGCGATGGCTGCGATCTGACCACGCCCGAGGGCCGGGCCAAGATGCTGGCGCAGGCACGGCCGCTGTACGAGCTGCTGCCGGAGGGCTTGCTGAAGGCGCAGTTGCTAGTGGAGCTGGCGCGCGACGGCGGATTGACCGCAGACGTGCTGCTGCACCACTGGGCGGCCGCGACCTCGCGCCGTGGCGAGCGCCGACGCCCGGAGCCGACGACCTCGGCCTCGGAACCGGACTGGGACAACGCCCCGCCGCCCGATGAAGCCCTGCCAGAAACCGATCCGGACGACCTCGGCTACGACCCGATGGACGATGGCACGCCCGCGCATGCCAGGGACTGGCGCAGCGGCAAGCGCAGTGGCAAGGGCCGCAGCTTCGGCAACGGCCCGCCACCGTGGGCACGCAAGGGCGGCAGCGCGGCGCTGGCCTCCCCGCGCCGGCCGCCACCGCGCACGGCCTCGCTGCTGGACCGGGCCGCGTGGCTGATGGTGCAGAACGCGCAGCTCTGGCTGGACCTGCCGGATGCGGTGCATGAGCTGCTGGTGCAGCAGGCGGTACCGCACGGCGGCTTCTTCGCGGCACTGGAGCGGCTGCTGCATGACCAGGGCGTGCTGGGTGCCAGCGGCATCCTGGAAGCCCTCGACGCGCAGGCCGAGGATCCTGCCGAGGCCGGGCTGGCGGCGCTGCTGGAGCGCATCCGCCGGCTGCACGCGCTGGACGGCGATGCACCGCTGGCGGAGGATCTGCGCGTTGTCGTGGACCGCATCCGGCTGCAGGCAATCGAGGACGAGATCACCCTGCTGCTGGAGTCGGGCACGCTGTCGGAGGCGGCCACCGCACGGCGCAACGCCCTGTTCGCGCAGCGGTCGCAGCTCAAGCGCCAGCCACTCGGCAGTCCGCCTGTATAATCGCCGGCTGGTTTCGATGCGGCAAGAGTGACAGCAGCGCCTGCCGGCCCCGGCCACCCGCGACACGGGTCATACCAGGCCACCCCCACCGCCAGCGCTGCACCTTCAGGGATGTTCACGCCAGCTTGCCCGCCTGAGCAGCAACTCGTCCGCGTGCGCCTGCAGTGCGCCGCCCGAGTCTTGTGATCCAGGCTCAAAGCCCCACCGTATCCGAGCACCCCAGCCGAGGAATCGCATGCCCGCGAAAAAGAGCGTCCCTGAGCAATCCCCTGAATCCACCGCTGCCGCTGCACCTGCGCCCGCACCGGCCAAGACCGTGCGGGTCGTGAAGGCGGTCAAGGCCGTCAAGCCGGAAGCCGCTGTCGTCGCCGCGCCGGAGGCCACGCCGGTCGTGCCTGCGGCCACCGACGTGCCTGTCGTGGTCAAGCGTGGCCGCAAGGCCAAGGCCCCTGCCGACGGCGAGGGCAAGGCGGAGAAGCCGGAAAAAGCCGACAAGGCGGACAAGGCCGAAAAATCGGACAAGACGGACAAGAAAACGGACAAGAAGGTCGAAAAGCCGACGCTGGATGCCGACGAGGACTTCGCGGACCTCGATGCCGAGCTGGATGTCGAGGCCGACGCCGAAGTCGAGGGCGAAACCGTCGTGGAAAGCGAGGTCGAGGTCGAGGCTGACAAGCCCAAGGCCAAGCCGCTGCGCATGAAGGTCAGCCGCGCCAAGGAGCGCGCGCTGATGCGGGAATTCGGTCTGGACGAGACCACGCTCACCGAAGAGGAAGTTGCCAAGCGCCGCCAGGAGCTGAAGACCCTCATCAAGATGGGCAAGACGCGCGGCTACCTCACGCACCAGGAAATCAACGACCACCTGCCGGAAAAGCTGGTCGAGAACGAGATCCTGGAAGCCATCATCTCGATGCTCAACGACATGGGCATCGCGGTCTACGAACAGGCGCCCGACGCCGCCACGCTGCTGATCGCCGGCGGCGGCACGACCACCTCGACCGAAGAAGAAGCCGAGGAAGCCGCCGAAGCCGCGCTCTCCACCGTGGACTCCGAGTTCGGCCGCACCACCGACCCGGTGCGCATGTACATGCGCGAGATGGGCACGGTCGAGCTGCTGACCCGCGAAGGCGAGATCGAGATCGCCAAGCGGATCGAAGGCGGTCTGCAGGCCATGATGCTGGCGATTTCCGCCTCGCCCGCCACGATCGAGGAGATCCTGGGCATGGCGGACAGGATCCGCGCCGGCGAGTCGCAGATCTCGGAAGTGGTCGATGGCTTCGTGTCCTCGGAAGAAGCCGATGACTACGTCGCCGAAGAAGACTTCGACGAATTCGACGAGGACGAGGAAGAAGGCGGCACCTCCAAGGCGCTGACCAAGAAGCTCGAAGAACTCAAGAACCAGGCGCTGTCGCGCTTCGATTCGATGCGGGCCGAGTTCGCCAAGATGCGTGCCGCCCTGGCCAGCGACGGCTACAAGTCGCCTGCCTACAACGCGGCGCAGACGGCCATCAGCAACCAGCTGATGACGATCCGCTTCACGGTCAAGACCATCGAGAAGCTGTGCGACCTGCTGCGTTCGCAGGTGGACGACGTGCGCCGCTACGAGCGCGAGCTGCGCAAGATCGTCGTGGACCGCTGCGGCATGCCGCAGGAGCAGTTCATCAAGGTGTTCCCGCCGAACATCCTGAACCTCGCCTGGGCGGAAGGTGAAATCGCCGCCGGCAAGGGCTACAGCGCCATCATGGGCCGCAACCTGCCCCCGATCCAGGAGCTGCAACAGAAGCTGATCGACCTGCAGACCAAGGCCGTCGTGCCGATCGACGACCTGAAGGCGATCAACAAGCGCATGAACGAAGGGGAAGCCAATTCCCGCGAAGCCAAGCGCGAGATGATCGAGGCCAACCTGCGCCTCGTCATCTCCATCGCCAAGAAGTACACCAACCGGGGCCTGCAGTTCCTCGACCTGATCCAGGAAGGCAACATCGGCCTGATGAAGGCGGTGGACAAGTTCGAGTACCGCCGGGGCTACAAGTTCTCGACCTACGCGACGTGGTGGATCCGCCAGGCCATCACCCGCTCGATCGCCGACCAGGCCCGCACCATCCGCATCCCGGTCCACATGATCGAGACGATCAACAAGATGAACCGGATCTCGCGTCAGCATTTGCAGGAGTTCGGCTTCGAGCCGGACGCGCCCTCGCTGGCCGAGAAGATGGAGATGCCCGAGGACAAGATCCGCAAGATCATGAAGATCGCCAAGGAACCGATCTCCATGGAAACGCCGATCGGTGACGACGACGACAGCCACCTGGGCGATTTCATCGAGGACACCAACAACACCGCGCCGATCGAGGCCGCGATGCAGTCGGGTCTGCGCGATGTCGTGCGGGACATCCTGGACAGCCTGACGCCGCGCGAGGCCAAGGTGCTGCGCATGCGCTTCGGCATCGAGATGTCCACGGACCACACGCTGGAAGAGGTTGGCAAGCAGTTCGACGTGACGCGCGAGCGCATCCGCCAGATCGAGGCCAAGGCCATCCGCAAGCTCAAGCACCCGAGCCGTTCGGACAAGCTGCGGACGTATCTGGACAACCTGTGACCTTTACCCCCTTGACAAGGGGGGGGTTGCCGCACCCGTGAACATGGCCCCGCACCTGCGAGGCCATTTCACTTCTGCGATCTTCGGATGCGCACTGCTTCACGAAACGACAAGGTAAACTGCGCACATGCCGCAGACTGTCACCTGTACCGTCCTTTTTGCCGATCTGCGCGGCAGCACGTCCCTCTACGAAAGCTTGGGGAATGCTGAAGCCGCGTCCGTCGTCACGCACAGCGTGGCGGTGGTGGCCCGCATCATGGAAGGCCAGGGGGGGCGTGTCATCAAGACACTCGGGGACGGGCTGATGGCCGTGTTTCCGCATCCGGTCGGCGGTGTGCGGGCCGCCGAGGAAGTCCACGAGTCGCTGGAGCGGGTCATGGGGGCGGCACGTCCCTCTCGCAGCCCGGTGATGCGCGTGCAGATCGCCATGGCACACGGCGAGGTCATCGAAGTGGCCGGCGACTGCTTCGGCGACGCGGTGAACGTCTCGGCCCGGCTGCTGGACCACGCCGGCGACAACGAGACGCTGGTGACCTCGCAGACGCTGGTCGTGCTGCCCTCGGACGTGCGCGAGCGGTTCCGGCGGCTGGAGCGGCTGCACCTGCGCGGGCGGGTCGAGCCGGTGGAGGTGTGGCGCTTCGAGGCGCGGCGCTCCGGGCCGGATCCGCTGTCCACCATGTTCGGTGACGCGGCCCCGACCACCGTGCCCGAAGGCATCCGGCTGGTCAGCGAAGGGGTGTCGCGCATCCACACGGTGCGCAACCTGCCCGCCATCCTCGGCCGCAGCCACGAAGCGGCGTACTGTCTGGACGACAGCCGTGTCTCGCGCATGCACGCCCGCATCGAGTGGCACAGCGGCAACTTCCAGCTCACCGATCTCAGCTCCAACGGCACCTACGTGCGCTTCGGGCGGCAGTCGGAGGTGGTGACGCTGCGCCGAGGTGCCTGCACGCTGCACGGACGCGGCGTGATCTGCCTCGGGGTCAGCCCGAACATCATCAATGCACCGACCGTGAGCTTCGAGGTGCTGCGCTTCGACGACACCGACCCGCTGCCGTTGTGAAGCGGAGCGTCAGGCGGTGGCGCCGGCGGCGAGCGCCGCGGCGGTCTGCGGCTCCTCGAACAGCGTGCAACGGTTGCGACCGGCCCGCTTGGACTGGTAGAGGGCCTGGTCGGCCTGGTCGATGAGGTGGTCCAGCGACAGGCGCGGCGCCCGCGTCACCGCCACACCAAAACTCGACGTGATGCTCAGCCGAGGCTCGTAGTCGATGCCGTCTCCCGCCGTGTCCTGGACGCGCTTGCGCAAGGTCTCCGCGAACGCCAGTGCCTGCGTCTCGTCGCAGCCCGGCAGCATCACGCAGAACTCTTCCCCACCATAACGACAGGCCAGCCCGACCTCGGCCGCCTCGGTGTTGTAGATCCCGGCCACCGCCTTGATCACCTCATCCCCGATGGCATGGCCATAGCGGTCGTTGAAGGACTTGAAGTGGTCAATGTCGCACATGATGACCGCCACAGGCTGCCCCTCCAAGGTGCATTGGTCCTTGCGCGAGCCCCCTAGATCGAAGAAGGCCCGGCGGTTGAGGCAGTCGGTCATGGGATCACGGGTGGCCAGGCGGAACAGCTCGGCGTTCTTCTTCTGGATCTCGTCGTTCGCCGACTGGAGCTGGCTGGTCGTCAGGCGCAGGTTTTCATTGCTGCGCTCGATGTAGGTCTGGTCGGAGATGACCACCAGACAACCCAGGGCGCCCTTCTTCTTCGCCTGGGTCAGCGGGCTGCACGTCACCAGCGTCACCCGCAGATCCTCCCCCAGGCGCAGCCTCATGGGCAGCCGGGTACAGGGTGTGCTGGTCTGCAGCGCCAAGGTCCAGGGATAGTCGCAGCCATCGTCCAGCTGGGCTCCCTCGCGCAGCCAGGGGTGCTCCTCCAGACGCCGCCCGATCTGGATGCTGCGCTGCCCGACGAGGGTACGGAACGCCTCGTTGACCAGCACCACGCGGCCCTGCCCGTCCAGCATCACCACCGACTCGGACAAGGCGTTGTAGGCTTTGCTCACCCGATCGGGCACGGCTGCACTGGGATCGAGCTGGCGCAGCACCTTGCCCAGGTAGAGCCGCAGCAACACCGTCAACAGCAGGAAGGTGATCAACGGCCACAGTGCCTGAGGGGTGAGCAGCATGTCGGGAAACGCCTCGGCAGGTATGGGCTGCCAGCGCAGCTCCAGCGCCCCCCAGGGCAGGCCCTGCAGCATCACGGGTACCCGGATGTGGGTGGATGTACTGCGAAATCCCGCAGGCACCTTCGCCGGCACCATCCCGGTCGAGGACACCGTGTCACCCGCAGAGGAGCGCAGGACCATGCCCAGCAGCTGCGCTTCGTTGTGCCGCGAGCCATACAGGAGTTGATGCACGTCCTGTGAACCAAGGCGGGTCGCGACCAGCGCGATCTGATCAGCCAGCAGCTGGCTCACCGCCTGGCGGCGGTCGATCTCGGCCCGCACTGGATTGGGAACCAGACCAAAGGCGTAGTCCAGCCCCATCACGCACAGCACCACCAGCGCAGCGATGCCCACGGCGATGCGTGAAATCGTGTCGGGTGGCCAGTGCAAGCGCATGGATGGAGGGTGGGGCCTGGGTGCCGAGGTCAGGGACGTTGGTCGAGGATGTCTTCCGCCAGTTCTGCCAGCGATCCCGTGATATCGGTGTCCAGCCACTCGACTTCAGGGCCTTCTGGCTGCCGCGGTGCGTGGACGCTGAGCACGGGCAGGGGATCGAACGCCCGCCAGGGAGGCGCCACTGCCAGCAGACTGGCCACCAGACCCGTGGCGCGCGTGGCCCAGAAAACCAGCCCGACCGACAGTGCCATGCTGCCGACCTGTACCGTCGTGCCACTGTCCCACTGCAGCAGCGGGGCTTCCTCGCGGTCCTGCTGCTGCCGTGCGGCCTCGGCGGCAGCGTGCGTGGAGGCGTCCTCCAGATTCCACTGCAGCAGCGCCACACGCTCCTGGGCAAAACCGCTGAGGTCGATCGGCACATCGAGCATGACCAGCATCTCGCTGGTGGACTGTCGGCTGGCATCCGGAGCCAGCACCATGGAGCCCGTGACCGATGCTGTGCGCGGTCCGCCACCGGGACCACCCGACGCTGCGCTCCCCACAGGCCGCGGCGACACGGCGGAACGGTTCGGGATGGTCAGGGCGTCCGACCCTGTCTCGGTCAGTTCCGTGCGGGTGGACGGCACACCGTCGGACGCAGCCACCGCGCTCCGCACATCGTCGACCAGCGGCAAGCCCCCACCCTGCGGCGACGCAAGGTCCGCGAATCCACCGCCTGGCGCCTGTGCGGACGGCGGGACGTCGAGCGCGGGTGACGCAGCGAGCAAGGTCGGCTTGACCTGCACCACCACCTGGCGTGGACCCACGACCCCCTCGCCGTCGGACAACGACAGGACAAAACTGGCTGTGACCTGGTCGACCGCCTGCTCGAACACGACCTGTCCGGCATCCACCTCCGCCTGCGTGAACTGGCTGACCGCTACGCCGGGCGCCTGCACGCGCTGGAACATGCCAGACCGCACGTCGGTGACGGTGTAGACCAGGGTGGTCGCGGGTGTGTCGACATCCGTGGACTGCAGCATCTCAGGGCCCAGCGTGATGCGGGCGCCCTGCTCCACCACCACCTGGCTGCGCACCAGGACAGGTGACTCATTCCGGTTGAGCACTTGCAGGACCAGCAGACGGGACGAGGACAGCATGCCGTCCCCGACGGCGATCTCGACCTCGTAATGGTTATCGCCGTTGGCATCCTGGGGCACCTCATGGTCCGCATCGAGCCGGAATGCCAGCAAGCCCGAGGCAGGATCCAGGGTGAACAAGGCCATGTCCATCCCACCGTGCAGTGTGTAGTGCAGCGCCTGCAGTGGCCGATCGGCATCGGTGGCCACGAGCGTGGTGGTCCACGGCGTGCCCTCCAGCACCGACTCCACCGGGGTACCCGGCAGGCTGAACTGCGGCACATTGTCGTTCAACCCCGTGACAGCCACCGCCATCGCCTGCGCGACCCACCGTTCTCCATCGCCTACCTCGACCACCACGTCATAGACGTTGTCCGCGCCCGCGTCGACAGGCAGCTCATGGTCTGGTGCCACCGCAAAGCGCAGTGCGCCAGTGGTCGAATCGACCGTGAACAAGGTGGCATCGACACCGCCCGCGATCCGGAAGACCAGGGTCGGTGCGGGCAGATCCACGTCGCTGGCTGCCACGGTCGTCACCTCTGCCGTGTTCTCGGTCACGCCGAACACACGGCCCGAGAGGATCGTCGGCGCATTGTCGTTGACAGCCGTGACCGTCACCGCAATCGCCTGCGTGTCCGCCTGGATTCCGTCGCTGACCTGCACGAGCACGTCGTAGACGTTGTCCGCACCGGCATCGCTCGGCGCCTCAACGTCAGGCGCCGCCAGGAAGCGCAGCACGCCCGTGTTCGCGTCGATCGCGAACCGCGCTGCGTCCGCGCCGCCCACGATGCTGAAGCTCAGCGTCTGGACTGGCAGATCGGCGTCGGTTGCCGTCACCGTCGTCACCGCGGTCGTGTTCTCGGCCACGCTGAACGCGCTGCCCGACGTGATCGCGGGGGCGTTGTCGTTGGCAGCCGTGACTGTCACGGATACGGCTTGCGTGTCGGTCTGCGTTCCGTCGCTGACCTGGACCACTACGTCGTAGACGTTGTCCGCACCGGCATCGCTCGGCGCCTCAACGTCAGGCGCCGCCAGGAAGCGCAGCACGCCCGTGTTCGCGTCGATCGCGAACCGCGCTGCGTCCGCGCCGCCTGCGATGCTGAAGCTCAGCATCTGGACTGGCAGATCGGCATCGGTTGCCGTCACCGTCGTCACTGCGGTCGTGTTCTCGGCCACGCTGAACGCGCTGCCCGACGTGATCGCGGGGGCGTTGTCGTTGGCAGCCGTGACTGTCACGGATACGGCTTGCGTGTCGGTCTGCGTTCCGTCGCTGACCTGGACCACTACGTCATAGACGTTGTCCGCGCCGGCATCGCTCGGCGCCTCAACGTCAGGCGCCGCCAGGAAGCGCAGCACGCCCGTGTTCGCGTC
>JAAFKB010000001.1:0-122832 GCA_013299055.1 Sphaerotilus sp. | reverse complement strand
CTTGCGTGTCGGTCTGCGTTCCGTCGCTGACCTGGACCACTACGTCATAGACGTTGTCCGCGCCGGCATCGCTCGGCGCCTCAACGTCAGGCGCCGCCAGGAAGCGCAGCACGCCCGTGTTCGCGTCGATCGCGAACCGCGCTGCGTCCACACCACCCGTGATGCTGAAGCTCAGCGTCTGGACTGGCAGATCGACATCGGTTGCCGTCACCGTCGTCACTGCGGTCGTGTTCTCGGCCACGCTGAACGCGCTGCCCGACGTGATCGCGGGGGCGTTGTCGTTGGCAGCCGTGACTGTCACGGACACGGCTTGCGTGTCGGTCTGCGTTCCGTCGCTGACCTGCACGAGCACGTCGTAGACGTTGTCCGCGCCGGCATCGCTCGGCGCCTCAACGTCAGGCGCCGCCAGGAAGCGCAGCACGCCCGTGTTCGCGTCGATCGCGAACCGCGCTGCGTCCACACCACCCGCGATGCTGAAGCTCAGCGTCTGGACTGGCAGATCGGCGTCGGTTGCCGTCACCGTCGTCACCGCGGTCGTGTTCTCGGCCACGCTGAACGCGCTGCCCGACGTGATCGCGGGGGCGTTGTCGTTGGCAGCCGTGACTGTCACGGATACGGCTTGCGTGTCGGTCTGCGTTCCGTCGCTGACCTGGACCACTACGTCATAGACGTTGTCCGCGCCGGCATCGCTCGGCGCCTCAACGTCAGGCGCCGCCAGGAAGCGCAGCACGCCCGTGTTCGCGTCGATCGCGAACCGCGCTGCGTCCACACCACCCGCGATGCTGAAGCTCAGCGTCTGGACTGGCAGATCGGCGTCGGTTGCCGTCACCGTCGTCACCGCGGTCGTGTTCTCGGCCACGCTGAACGCGCTGCCCGACGTGATCGCGGGGGCGTTGTCGTTGGCAGCCGTGACTGTCACGGATACGGCTTGCGTGTCGGTCTGCGTTCCGTCGCTGACCTGGACCACTACGTCATAGACGTTGTCCGCGCCGGCATCGCTCGGCGCCTCAACGTCAGGCGCCGCCAGGAAGCGCAGCACGCCCGTGTTCGCGTCAATCGCGAACCGCGCTGCGTCCGCGCCGCCTGCGATGCTGAAGCTCAGCATCTGGACTGGCAGATCGACATCGGTTGCCGTCACCGTCGTCACTGCGGTCGTGTTCTCGGCCACGCTGAACGCGCTGCCCGACGTGATCGCAGGTGCGTTGTCGTTGGCCGCCGTCACCGTCACCGCGATCGCCTGTGTGTCCGCCTGGATTCCGTCGCTGACCTGCACGAGCACGTCATAGACGTTGTCCGCGCCGGCATCGCTCGGCACCTCAACGTCAGGCGCCGCCAGGAAGCGCAGCACGCCCGTGTTCGCGTCGATCGCGAACCGCGCTGCGTCCGCGCCGCCCACGATGCTGAAGCTCAGCGTCTGGACTGGCAGATCGACATCGGTTGCCGTCACCGTCGTCACCGCGGTCGTGTTCTCGGCCACGCTGAACGCGCTGCCCGACGTGATCGCGGGGGCGTTGTCGTTGGCAGCCGTGACTGTCACGGATACGGCTTGCGTGTCGGTCTGCGTTCCGTCGCTGACCTGGACCACTACGTCATAGACGTTGTCCGCGCCGGCATCGCTCGGCGCCTCAACGTCAGGCGCCGCCAGGAAGCGCAGCACGCCCGTGTTCGCGTCGATCGCGAACCGCGCTGCGTCCGCGCCGCCCACGATGCTGAAGCTCAGCATCTGGACTGGCAGATCGGCGTCGGTTGCCGTCACCGTCGTCACCGCGGTCGTGTTCTCGGCCACGCTACGGACCACCGCGCTGCCTCCACCATCGCTGGTGATGTTTGGGGAATCGTTGGTGGCCGTGACGGACACGGTACGGGCCGCGGCAAGACTGTCGGCGTAGGCATCGCGCACGGTGAACGTGACTGTCCGGGGCTGTGTGCTCGGGCTGTCGCTGGTGTTGTCATAGGTGACGCTGCGCAAGGCGGTCTGGTAGTGGGCCAGGCTGGCAGTGCCGCTCAGGGTCAGAGTGCCCGCCGCTGCGTTCCAGGTGCCGGTGATGCCGTTCTGGTCGACAAACGCCAGCACGTCTTCGCCGCTGGCATGGTGGGTGGTGAGCTGCACGACGGCCATGGTGAGCGTGGCGCTGTCGGCGTCGGTGAGCGTCAGACCGGCATCGATCACGGTGACGCCAGCATCCTCGACATGGCTGGCACTGCCACCCGACACGGCCACGACCGGAGCCTGCGGCGCCGTGAACTCGATGCTCAGGACGGGCCGCAAGGTGGCATCAGCGTATTCGGACGATGCGAAGCTCCAGGCGTCAGCCCCGTTCGAGACCAAGGCCCAGCCATGGTTGGGTGCAGTGCCGTCCAGCCATGCCTGCACGGTGGCAGTCGACACGACGATGTCGTTCCAGCCCAGCTGCCCGGCACTGAACGTCCGCTCGATGGTGGCGGAGGCCTCGCTCCCGTCGGTCTGCACGCCGTTGACCAGCGAGGTGTGGGTCGAGGACTCGCTCCAGCCCGAAAGCATGCGGCGCAGCTCGATGAGATCGGCGGCGTCGCGGTCCAGCACATAGAGGGACAGCGTCACCGAAGAGATGGTGGCGCCGGGCGGCACCTGACCCGCGCCGCTGCCAAAGAGATTGTCGAAGCGGATCAGGCCTGTGCGCAGCGGCAGGCTGTCGTCGCTGAGCACACGATCGGCCGTGCCATGGGCAGTCGAGGGAGTGCTGTCCTGGACGTAGGTGTCCTGTGTGCCGGTGTAGCCGGCTGCGTCTTCCTGGAAGCGCAGTCCACCGACAATGACCTGGACCGACCCGGCGGCCGTGCCCGTGCCCCCGCTGCCAGCGTTGCCGAGGTCGTCGAGCAGGATGTCGAGGGTGGCCGCACCGACATGGCCACCAGCAGGCGTGAAGACCAGGCCGTCCAGTGCCGCTTGCAGCGCCGCGGCAGAGCCGCTGAACACCAGGCTGGCGTCGGCCGTGCCATCGCCAATGGAGAAGGTCAGACCCGCCGTGCTGGCGAGGGTCAGGGTGCCGTGGGCGGTACCAAGCGTGAGCTGCAGCGGAGCCCCGGCGGCGTCGATGTCCGCCAGCGTCAGGGGGTTGCCATTGGCAGTGGACAGCGTGAGCGGGGTGCCGATGCCCGTGGCCTGCAGGCCAGGCAAGGTCAGCACTGGCGCATCGTTCACGGCGGTGACGTGCACGGTGAAGGTCGCAGGGGACGGGTCGGTGTTGACGCCGCCATCGGCCACGCCGCCGTCGTCGACCACGGCGAAGGTGAAGACCGCCAGCGCGGTGCCGTTGGCGTCCGCAGCCGGGCGGTAGAGCAGCTGGCCCAGATCGGCCACGGCGATGGTCTGGCCCACGGTCACGGCCACCCCCGCCCACTCCAGCGCGCCGCTGCCCGGCAGGCCCGTGATCTGGACGGCCTGCAGCGCGTGGCCCTCGGAATCGATCAGGCCGAAATCGGCGCCCGAGAACACATGGACACCGTCCTCGGCCAGTGTCACCGTGCGGTCCTGGCCGGCAGGGGCGTCGTTGGTCGACGTGATGGTGACGGTGGTGGCGCCAGTGACCGTCTGCTCGCCGCCCGTGCCCTGGGCGCCGGTGTTGCCGTCGCGCAGGGACCAGGCGATCTGCACGCTGGCCGGCGGCGTGTCGCTGGTGTTCCAGTAGCGGATGTTCTGCGCCAGCGTGTCGACCCGCGCCGAGGTCGCGCCAGCGCCGAAGGTCACGACCAGCTCGCCGCCGGTGAAGGTGTAGGTGCCCACCAGCACGCCGTTGACGTGCACGTCCGCACCGCTGGTGGTCACGACCAGGCCATCGAAGGCCAGCGCATCCTCGGCCTGCGCACCGCCTTGTCGGCCCAGCGTGAGGACGGCGCCGCTGAAGTGGCCGCTGGCCATCAGTTCGGCGTCGCCCAGTGTCACATCCGCGTCGAGCGCGATGCCGGCCGTGCCTTCCGTGTAGACGGGGGAGCCATTCAGGCTGGTGAAGACCGGGGTGTCGTTGACGGCGACGACCGACATGCTCACCACGGCAGGCGCGCTGGTGCCACCGCTGCCATCGCTGACCGTCAGCTCGATGGTGCGTGTGCCAGTGCTCGGCGTGTCGCTGGTGTCGCGGTAGGTGATGTTGCGCAGCAGCGCCTGCACGGCGGCCGTGGTCGCATTGCCGTTGAACGTCACCACCATCGGCGTGCTGCCATTGCCAAATCCGGTGTGGGTGCCAATGAGCACGCCACCGTAGCGGACGTTGCCTCCGGACACGCCGATCTGGCCAGCACCATCGCCCTGGTGGCGGATGCCCAGCTCGTCGGAGGCGGTGCCGTTGGCCGTGATCTGGTAGGTCAAGGTGCCGCCCGCGAGGACCGGGGTGTCGCTGTCGGCGAACGTGGCGCCTGGGTCGAAGACCACGCCGGCGTTCTCCGTGTAGCTGCCGCTGTAGCCGGACAAGGTGATCACCGGCGCCTGGTTCGGGGACAGGGCCGACACGTTCAGCGAGAACTCGGAGGTCGCGCTGTAGGTGCTGGCGCCCGTCTTGAGCGTGGCGGTGGCACTGACCTGGTGGCCGGCAGGCGGCGCCACCCCGAGCAAGGTGACGTCGAAGACAGCATGGCCCGCCCCATCGGTGGTCACATCGACATGGCCCAGCCAGGTCGCGCCCTCGCCATGGCCGCTCGGATCGGCCTGGACGGCAGAGCTGGAGAAGAACTCGATGCGCAGCGTCGTGCCGGGCGCCGTGTCGAGGGTGCCCTGGACCCGCAGGTCGCTGCCCTGGAGTTCGGCGCTCGCCAGCACGGGCGTGTTCAAGCGCGTGTTCGCGCCGGTGTCGGCGTCACCGGCGTCATTGGCCGTCAGACCATCGTCACCGAGGTCGATGGCCAGGCCGGTGTTGTCGCGCAAGGCATTGCCCAGCAGCGTGGTCTGGGCGCCCGTGGTCATCACGGCAACCCCGGCGCCCGTGTTGCCGGCGATGGCATTGCCCTCTCCCAGCCCGGCTCCCCCGATCAGCACCCCGGTGCTGTTGTCGTTGACCAGGATCCCCGCACTGGTCCCTGCGCCGCCCCCATTGCCCAGCAGTGCGGTGCCGGTGGCGTCCAGACCGATCAGGTTGCCCTGGACCGTGACATTGTCGGCATAGAGGTACACCCCGCCACGCGCCGCGCTCCAGCCGCTGGCCGTGTTGCCGGAGATGACGTTGCCCGACACCGTGGTGGTGTTGGCGCGCAGGTCGACCACCACGCCGAAGCCGCCATTGGACAGGGCTGCGGTACCGGCAGCATCCACCCCGATCCAGTTCGACTGCACCACGTTGGCGCTGGTGGTCGCATCGGTGAGGAAGATGCCGTACTGGGCGTTGCCGGAAATGAGGTTGCGCCAGGCACTGCCCGGTCCGCCGACGGTGTTGCCGCTGGCACCCGCGCCGATCCCGATCCCCACGCCGCCGTTGCCGAGCGCGGCTGTGCCGGCGAGATTCGTGCCGATGTGGTTGCCCTGGATCTGGTTGCCGGTCGACCCGGCGCCACTGAGGTTGATGCCGTCGTTGACGTTGCCCGAGAGAAGGTTGCGCACCGCCGCCGTGGTGCCGCCAATCACGTTGTTCGCGGAATCCACGACCACGATGCCCCACTGGTTGGACGCCGCGGCTGTGCCCGTGGCATTGGTCCCGATGTAATTGCCCTCGATCGTGTTCCCGCCACCCATGTGGAGGTACAGCCCGTAGTGGCCGAAGTTCTGGATCACCAGCCCCCGCACCGTGCTGTTGCCGGCACTGATCGACAAACCATCGGCGGACGACGGCAGATCGGTGCCATCGAGCACGACCACCGGAGCGCCCCCGGCAGCGGTCCAGTCGGCCTCCGTGGTGGCGTCGATCACCACGGCCTCGCTGACGGTGGGCAACGCATCGGCCTGGACGTCAAGGTCCGCTCCATCGTGGGCCAGGGTGATCCGGTGGATGCCGCCGACCAGCGCATCGGCGATGGCGAAATGGATGCGGTCGGCCCCGCCAGGGGCATTCGCCGTGTTGTTGGCAGCCGTGATCGCCTCGCGCAGGCTGATGCGGCCGTCGGCGCCCTGGCTGGCCAGCAGGCTGGCGATGCTGCTGGTGTCGCCGTCGAGCTGGTCGGACGCCGTCGTCACCACCAGCGTGTTGAAGGTGTCGTTGTCGGCGTTCTGGACCGACACGTCGGCGGCATCCAGCCCGTGGTATGCCAGATCCGCGCTCACCGCCGCCGCCAGGCGCACGGTCGACCACACGTTGCCGTCGACGACAGTGTCGTCCACCCCCGTGACCGTCACCGTCTGCGCCACGTTCCAGTTCGCGCTCGTGAAGGTCAGCGTCGCCGTGCTCGTCGACAGCTCGCTGGCGTCGTCCACCGACACGCCGATCGTCACGTCGTCTGTCGGGGCCGTGGCCAGCACGACGCTGAAGCGGCCGCTGGACTGGCCTTCGCTGGTGTTGACGATCGGTTGCACCACGATGGCCGGGGCTGCTGCTGCCGCCACGACGTTCGCGGCGAACTCCGAGGTGCCACCAAACGCGCCGAGGCCCAGGTCCACCGTGGCGGTCGCGGTGACGGTGTGGCCCGGGGTGACGGTCACGCCGGTCAGGGTCTGGCTGAAGCTGGCGTTGCCGGAGCCGTCGGTGGTGACGGACACGGCGCCCAGGTAGACGGCGGCCTCGCCGTGGCCGCTGGCGTCGGCGGTCGGGACGCTGAAGAATTCGATCCGGTAGGCCGTGCTGGCCGCGCTGTCGAGCATGCCGTTGACCACCGTGTCCGCGCCGCTGCGGTAGACGCTCAGGAGCACGGGTGTGTTCTGCAGGTCGTTGGCGCCGCTGTCGGCGTCGCTGATGTCGTTGGCCGTCACGCCATCGAGGCCGAGGTCGATCGCCAGTCCGGTGTTGCTGTGGAACAGATTGCCCAGCAGCGCGATCCCGCTGACTCCGCCCTCGACCAGCACGCCACCCGGGTAGAGGCTGCCGTCGTTGAAGGCGATCAGGTTGCCCGCGCCAGCCGCCGTGCCACCGATCACATGGTTGCTGGTGCCCATGCCGATCCAGATCCCGCCCGCTCCATTGCCGAGGGGCTGCGTGCCGGTGGCATCGGTGCCGATGAAGTTGCCCTGGACCAGCGTGCCGGTGGCCGCGCCGAAGATCTCGATGCCCTGGCGGTTGTTGCCGGAGAGGACATTGCGTTCGGCCGCCGTGGTGCCCCCGAGGCGATTGCCGGTGCCGCCGTAGACGTCGACGCCGTCGTGGCCATTGCCGCGGTCCAGCAACCCGGTGGAGTCGGTGCCGAAGTAGTTGCCGATCACCAGATTGTTCGATCCGGAGAGGGCCAGCCCGCTGTTGATGTTGCCCGACACCACGTTGCGGTCGGCCGGTGTGCTGCCGCCGATGGTGTTGCCGGCGGAAGCCACCGCGATGCCGTGGAGGTTGGGACTCGCCGTGTTGCCATCGGCCAGCAGACCGATGGTGTTGCCGGCGATGGTGTTGCCATCCGAGCCCGCGTAGATCGACAAGGCCGTGCCCATGAAATCGACGATGGCCAGCCCGCGGACCGTGCTGCCGCCAGAGCCCGTCGCCAGGCTCAAGCCCGCGATCGACGCGCCACCCCCATCCAGCACCACGGCCGGGCGGCTGCCATTGACCGCGAAACTGTCGTCCGTGCTGGCGTCCAGCACCACCGTCCGGGTGATGTCCGGCAGCGCCGTGGCGAGTGCGATGGTGTGGACACCCGTCCCGGGGATCGCGAACTGGGACTGCTGCGTCCCGGTCAGGGCGTTGGCGTTCTGCAGGAACTGCCGCAGGGAACCTTGCACCGTGCGGTTGTTGGCCCCGACCTCATCGCCATCGCGGGCGTTCGTGATCACGTTGTAGCTGAAGCCGAAGTCGACCCCTGCGGCGGAGCCGGCCGCGAGGTCCACGCGGACGATGTGCTCGGCCGTGGGCAGGCTGGCGCCGTTGTCGCCACGGTCGTCCCGCAGCCCGCCGTAGAAACTGCCCGCCACCCCGGAGAAGCTGTAGCCTGCTGAATCCGTCCAGCGGACGCTGCCTGCGGCACCATAGGTCTGCTCGGCCCACTGGTCATGGACCGTGTAGCCGCCATGGAGCCCGGCACTGCTGACGAAGCTGCGCGAGTCGCTGACCACCCAGTAGGTGCCGGCGGCCATGCCGTCGAGGCTGTACTGCCCCGACGCGTTGACCAGCATGGCGGCGACGATCGAGTCACCGGCATCCGGAGCGTTGTCGCCATCGTCCAGGTAGAACGACACGATGGCGCTGGACAGGCCCACGCCATCATCGGCAATGTCCCCGTCACCATCGACGTCTTCCCAGACAGTTCCCGCGATCGTGAAGCCACTGGTGGCGGTCACGTTCTGCGCGAACTCGGAGGTGCTGGCGTAGCTGCCGCCGCCCAGGTCGACCGTGGCGGTGGCGCTGACGACATGGCCGGCCGTGACCGCCACGCCGGTCAGCGTGGCGCTGAAACTGGCGCTGCCGACACCATCGGTGGTGACGGTGGTGGCGCCCAGGTAGACGGCAGCTTCGCCGTGGCCTGAAGCATCGCCCGTCGGGGAGGAGAAGAACTCGATGCGGTAGGTCTTGCCTGCTTCGCTGTCGAGCGTGCCAGTGATGGTGGTGTCGCTGCCGGTGTTCACGGCGCTGGCCAGCACGGGGAAGTTCTGGCTGCCGTTGGCGCCTGTGTCGGCATCGAGGGTGTCGTTGGCCGTGACACTGTCCATCCCCAGGTCAATGCCAATTTCAGCATGGCTGAAGATGCGATTGCCCAGGACGGATACAGCGGTGGAGCCACCGAGAACGGTGACGGCTGAGTTGGTGCCATGGGCGATGACATTGCCTTCAGCGGCGGTGGTTCCACCGATGCGCACATTACTGGCAGGACCGAGTACCAGGATGCCCCCGTTATTCGTCAGCGGCGTGACACCATCAGCCCCTACGCCAATGTAGTTACCACTGACAACCACTCCGGAAGTGCCATTCACCGCCAGCGCGCCCCAGCCCTGGTTGCCCGCGATCACGTTGCGGTCGGCCGCCGTGGTGCCTCCGATGACAATGCCACTGCCAGCCGACAACAGGTCTATGCCCCAATAACCATTGCCGCGCGACAGCAGACCCGTCACATCGGTGCCAATGTAATTGCCTTCGATCGTCACATTGGCAGCGCCAGAATTGACTTCAATACCGCTCTTGTCAAAATCGGAGATCACCAATCCGCGCAATACCGTGTCAGAAGCTGACACGGTCAGACCCACCATGACCGTGTTGACACCATCCAGCACGATCCGTGGTGTGCCACTGAAATCGGGCTCCGTGGTGCCGTCAATTGCCACCGCATCGGTGATCTGCGGCAAGGCACCCGCATTGAGCGTGATGGTGTGGGCGCCACCGATCAGGGGACCGGCGATGTCGAAGTCAATGCGGTCGGCGCCACCAGTGCCATTGGCGGTATTGTTGGCCGCCAGGATCGCCTCGCGCAGGCTCACGCCGTCGCCGCCGTCGTTGGCGATCAGGTCGGCGATGGACGTGGTGCTGCCATTGGCCGCGTCGCTGGTCGTCGTCACGACGATGGCACCCACATGCAGGTTGAGCGTGTCGCTGTCGGTCAGCGTGCCGCCGCTGCCGGTGTTGCCCAGATCGCTCGTCTGCAGCACCAGCGTCGCCAGACCACGGAACCCGCCGGTCGGCGTGAAGGTGACGCCGGCGCTCAGCGCGGTGTTGATGGCGCTGACGGTGCCCGTGCAGGTGAAGGTGGCGCTGCCGTCGCTGCCGCCGGTCAGCGTCAGACCCACGGTGCTGGCCAGGCTCACCGTGCCCTGGGACGCGGTGAGCGAGAACTGCACCGTGCCGCTGGCAGCGTCCACGTCGCTGATCTGCAGCGCATTGCCGCCTGCGGTGGAGAAGGTCTTCGGCGTGTCCAGCGCGGTGTAGGCGTTGGCCGGCAGACCGTTCACCGGCGCGTCGTTGACGGTGCTGATGGCCACCGTCGTGCTGCCCATGGCCTGCAACGCCCCGCCGCTGCCCTGTGCCCCCGTGTTGCCGTCGTCGAAGCGCCAGTCGATCTGCACGCTCGCGGGCGGGGCGTCGCCGCTGTTGGCGTAGGCGATCTGCTGCATCGCTGCGTTCACCAGCGCACTCGTCGCGCTGGCGTTGAAGCCGAAGACCAGGGTGCCGGCCGAATTCGTGTATGTGCCAATGCTCGTGCCGTCCACCACCAGATTGCCACTGGCTGCGGCAATCGAACTCAGCGTGCCGGTGGCACTGAATACGTCTTGCGCATTCGCGCCGCCGTTGCGCGCCAGGGTCAGTGTGGCGCCGTTGAAGTTGTCGGCGATGCTGAGTTCGTCGTCGAAGACCTGCACGTTCGCGTCGAGCGCGACGGAAGCGCCGTCTTCGGTGAAGGCCACCGTTCCACCCAGGGTGTTGGCCAAGTCGAAGCGGTTGTCCAGCGTGCCATCGCTGTTGTATCGCACCAGCGCAACGTCGTAGTTGCTGCCGTTGAAGCGGCCGCCCGCCACCAGGATCTTGCCGTCGGCCTGCACCGTGATGCCGCTGATGCCTTCGTGGCTCGGACCGACTTGTGTGGTGACGATGCCGTCGCCCGCGAAACTGGTGTCCAGCGAGCCGTCGCTGTGGTAACGCACCACGGTGACATCGGTGTTGCCCAGCACGATCGTGGCACTGCCCGCCACCAGAATCTTGCCGTCGGCCTGCACAGTGACGCTGGAGGCATGGTCATGGTTACCCGCGATGTTGATCGTATGTATGCCGTCGCCCGAGAAACCGGTGTCCAGCGTGCCGTCGCTGTGGTAACGCACCAGGGCGAAGTCGAAGCTGCCATTCCCCAGGGTGGTGCCAGCCACCAGAATCTTGCCGTCGGCTTGCACGGTCACGCCATGGCCATCGTCTGTGCCGACGCCGGTGGCAATGGCGGTGGTGAGCACGCCGTCGCCCGAGAAGCTGCTGTCCAGCGTGCCGTCGCTGTGGTAGCGCACCAGGGCGAAGTCGTTGTTGCCGCCGTTGTGGCTGGAGCCCGTCACCAGGATCTTGCCGTCGGCCTGCAAGGTGACGCTGTTGCCAACATCGGAGCCGCTGCCGATGGCGGTGGTGAGCACGCCGTCGCCCGAGAAGCTGGTGTCGAGCGTGCCATCGCTGTTGTAGCGCACCAGAGCGAAGTCCTCGTTGCTGCCGTTGTGGCTGAAGCCTGCCACCAGGATCTTGCCGTCGGCCTGCAGAGTGAGGCTGTGGCCACGGTCCGTGCCACTGCCGATGGCGGTGGTGACCATGCCATCGCCCGAGAAGCTGGTGTCGAGCGTGCCGTCGCTGTGGTAGCGCACCACAGCGAAATCGTCGGCACTGCCGACCCGGGCATAGCCCGCCACCACGATCTTGCCGTCAGCCTGCACGGCGACGCCATTGCCCACGTCGTCACCCGTCCCGATGGACGTGAACAGCATGCCGTCGCCCGAGAAGCTGGCATCCAGCGTGCCATCGCTGTTGTAGCGCAACAGGGCAAAGTCGTTGTTGCTGCCGTTACGGCCGTAGCCCGCCACGAGGATCTTGCCGTCGGCTTGGGTGATGACGCCATTGCCCCAGTCATCACCCGTACCCGTGACCGTGGTGACGATGCCGTCACGGCCGACGAAGGCCGGCGCATCGTTGACATTGGTCAGGTTGATCGTGAGCATCTCTTCGCGCCACAGACCGCCGCTGTCGGTGGCCCGCACGGTGATGGTGTGGCTGCTGGCGGATTCATGGTCCAGTCGGCTGCCGTCGGCCACGGTGATCGTGCCGTCGGTCGCGATGGCGAAGCGCCCGCCGGCATCGTCGCGGAGGGAGTAGACCAGGCTGGTGACGGTGTCTTCATCGGCGGCCACCACGGTGGCGACCACCGTGCCGTCGGCGGCACCCTCGGCCAGCGTGAAGCCGTTGGACTGGGCCCACAGCGCCGACACCTGGGCGGCCGACAGCGCGCCGCGCGTCAGCACCAGATTGTCGATGGCCCCATCGAACGGGCTATCACCGGACCAGTTGGACTTGCCGACGTAATGGTTCGTGCGCACGCCCACTTCCGGCAGCACCCCCGCTGCCATGGCCTGCAGCGCACCATCGATGTACAGCGCCATCACGCCGGTGTCGTCCACCGTGGCGGCCAGGTGCATCCACTGCCCGTTGGTGATGGCGCCGGCCGCCGTGACCCGATGGACCTCGATGTTGCCGCCACCGAGATTCTTCTCCAGCGTGAAGGTGAGGTCGTTGCTGACGCCGAGGCGGCCGATGTAGATCGCGGTGATGCCGGTGCTGTCGATCTGGCCGAAGTCGATCACCCGCTCCCAGCTGCCGGTGCTGTCGAAGCGCACGGTGGCGGCAATGCCCATGGCACCGCCCGTGGTGATGCCGTCGATCTGGCCGTACTGGTTCGAGCCGCCGCCGGCCAGATCCAGCGCGGCCGATCCGCCAGGCCCCGCCGTGGTGCCGGGGGCACCGGACAGCGTCATCGTGGCGCCCTGGCCGCTGTTGTCCAGGCCCAGGTTGCCGGTGGACGAGAAGGTGTAGGCGCCGATCAGGCCCGACCGTGCCAGCCCGGGCACCAGCAGCAGGTCGCTCGGCGTGTCATTGGGCTGTGCGGCCAGGATGTTGGCCGAAAACTCGGAGGTGCTGCCGTGGCTGCCCCCGCCCAGGTCCACGGTGGCAGTGGCGCTGACCACGTGGCCGACCTGCACGGACACGCCCGTCAGCGTGGTGCCGAAGCCGGCGTTGCCAGAAGCGTCGGTGGTGACGGTGGTGGCGCCCAGGTAGACCGCCGCCTCGCCGTGGCCCGAGGCGTCCCCGGTCGGCGAGGAGAAGAACTCGATGCGGTAGGAGGTGCTGGCGTTGCTGTGGAGCGTGCCCGTGACCACCGTGTCGGCGCCGGCACTCACGGCGCTGGCCAGCACGGGAGTATTCTGCAGGCCGTTGGCGCCGATGTCGGCATCCACCGCATCGTTGCCGGTCACGCCGTCGCCCGCCAGGTCGATGGCCAGACCGCCCGACTGGAGCACCACATTGCCCAGCACGGCGTTGTCGGTCGAGGTGGCGCCCTCGACCAGGATGCCGACGAGCGTGCTGTAGGCGATCAGGTTGCCCTCGCCTGCGGCAGTGCCCCCGATGCGGTTGCTGCTGGCGCCACCTTGCAGCGCCATCCCGTGCGAGAGATTGGGCAGTGCGGTGACGCCGTCCGCCCCGACCCCGATGGCGTTGCCGACCACCACGTTGCCGCTGGTGCCGGCATCCACGATCCGGACCCCCACGCCGAGATTGCCGGACACCAGATTGCCTGCCCCGGCTGCCGTGCCCCCCAGCGTGTTGCCGGTGGTGCCCGAGCGCAGTACCACGCCGTCGCTGTTGGGCAGTGCTGCGGTGCCCGCGGCATTGGTGCCGATGTAGTTGCCCAGCACCTGGTTGTCATGGGCGGTGGAGAGCAGCTGGACGCCATCGACCAGATTGCCGCTGATGACGTTGCGGTCGGCTGTCGTGGTGCCCCCGATGACATTGCCCCAGGAGCCCGCGCCAGCCACGAGCACGCCGCTCTGGTTGCCCGCTGCACCGGTACCCGCGGCACTGGTCCCCAGATAGTTGCCGACGATGGTGTTGCCCGCCGAGTCCAGCAGCGCGATGCCAGCCCAGCCCATGTTGCTGATGACCAG
The DNA here is from genome assembly GCA_013299055.1 of Sphaerotilus sp. GTDB lineage: Bacteria > Pseudomonadota > Gammaproteobacteria > Burkholderiales > Burkholderiaceae_C > Sphaerotilus. The sequence goes on along the minus strand of JAAFKB010000001.1, from coordinate 109,127 downwards.
TCCGCGCACCGTGCTGCCGCCAGCGCTGCTGGCGAGTTCCAGCCCGTTGAAGCTGCTGCCACCGACGCGCAGCAACTGCACCGCCGGGACGCTGCCGGCGGCCGCGAAGCTGTCGTCGGTGCTCGCATCCAGCACCACGCGGTCGGTGACCACGGGCAGTGCCGAGGCAACGTTGATCGTGTGCGTGCCCGTGCCGGCGATGCCGAAGTGGATCCAGTCGGCACCACCCGTGCCGTTGGTGGTGTTGTTGGCCGCCGTGATCGCCTCGCGCAGGCTGACGAATCCGTCCGCCCCCTTGTCGGCATACAGCGCCTCGATCGACGCGGTGTTGCCATCCGCGGTGTCCGCCGCGGTGTCCACCACCAGCGTGTTGAACGTGTCGCTGTCGGCGTTCTGCATCGACACGTCGGTCGGATTCAGCCCGTGGTATGCCGGATCCGCACTCACGGCCGCCGCCAGATAGACCGTAGACCAGACGGTACCGTCGGCGAGGCTGTCGTCCACTCCGCTGACCGTGACCTGCTGCGCCACATTCCAGTTCGCCGCCGTGAAGGTCAGCGTGGACGTGCCCAGCGACAGCTCGGTGGCATCGGAGACACTCAGCGCGATGGTCACGTCAGCGGTCGGCGCCGTGTTCAGCACCACGCTGAAGCGACCCGTGGCCTGGCCCTCGGCGGTGTGGCTGGTGTGTTGCACCGTGAAGCCAGGGGTCACCGTGCTGACGGTGGCATTGGCGCTGAACTCCGAGGTTGCGCCATAGGTACCGCCGCCCAGATCGACCGTCGCCGTCGCCGTGACGGCAACTCCTGCAGCAAGGCTCACGCCGCTCAGGACCGTGCTGACGCTGGCGTTGCCACTGGCATCGGTGGTGACGGTCGTGAAGCCGAGAAAGGTCTGGCCTTCGCCGTGGCCGCTGGCGTCACCCGTCGGACTGCTGAAGAACTCGATCCGCAGCGTCGTGTTCGCCGTGCTGTGGAGGGTGCCGCTCACGGTCGTGTCGCCACCCGTGCTCACGGCACTGGCCAGGACCGGGTAGTTCTGCAGGGCGTTGGCCCCCGTGTCCGCATCGAGATTGTCATTGGCCTGCACGCTGCCAAAGGTCTCCAGGTCAATGCCCATCCCGGCGTTGTCAAAGAGCCGATTGCCCAGGATGGACACGCCGCTGGCGCCATTGCCGACCTGGATGGCCGCCCCGGTACCGTGGGCAATGACATTGCTGTGCGCGGCGGTGGTGCCACCGATGCGGACATTGCTGAGCGTGTTGAACAGGAAGATCCCGTCGCTGTTGCCCAGTGCGGTCAGACCATCGGCCCCCACACCGATGTAATTGCCGCTGACCACCACCCCGGAGGTGCCATTCACCGCCACCGCACCCCAGCCCTGGTTGCCTGCGATCACGTTGCGGTCGGCCACGGTGCTGCCCCCGATGACGATGCCGCTGCCCGCCGACACCAGATCAATGCCCCAGCCCGCATTGCCCCGCGCCAGCAGACCGGTGGCATCGGTGCCGATGTAGTTGCCCGCGATCGTCACGTTGGCGGCACCCGCGCTGACCTCGATGCCCTTGTCGGTGAAGCGCGAGACCACCAGCCCGCGCAGCGTGGTGTCGGAAGCGGACACGGCCAGCCCCACACCCGCGGTGTTGGCGCCATCCAGCACGATCCGTGGCGTGCCGCTGAAATCTGGCTCCGTGCTGCCATCGATCACCACCCCATCGGTGATCTGCGGCAAGGCCCCTGCGTTCAGCGTGATGGTGTGGGCGCCACCGACCAGCGGGTCGGTGATGTCGAAGTGGATGCGGTCGACGCCGCCCGTGCCATTGGCGGTGTTGTTCGCCGCCGTGATCGCCTCGCGCAGGCTGATGAACCCGTCCGCGCCCTTGTTCGCCAGCAGCGTGCTCAGGCTCGTCGTGTCGCCATCGCTGGTGTCCGCCACCGTGTCCACCGTCACCGTGGCCTGTGCGCTGGACACGGCCACGATGTTGCGTGCGAACTCGGAGGTGTCGGTGAAGGTGGTGTAGGAGGCGTTCGACTTGGTCGCCGTGGCGGTGAGGAATTCGCCAGCGGCCACGCTGGTGCCGATGCCCATGCCGAAGCTGACGGTGCCGGAGCTGCCCGTGGCGACATGGGTCGATCCCAGGTAGCGCCGACCATCGCCGTGACCACTGCTGCTCGGGGTGGTCGTCGCAAACAGCTCGATGCGGTAGTAGCTGTTCGCTTCGGTGTCGAGCGTGCCGTTCACCGTCAGACTCGTGCCGTTGGTACGGGCCACGGTCAGCACCGGCGCGTTCTGCAGATTGTTGGCTCCCGTGTCGACATCGTCCGCGTCGTTGGCAGTGACGCCCTGCGTGCCCAGGTCGATGCCGAGGCCGACACCGCCGTAGACCGTGTTGCCGAGCACGGCATTGCCGGTCGTGCTGTTGCCACTGATGGCAATGCCCGAAGTCCACACCCCTCCAGCGCCGCTGAACGCGACCGTGTTGCCCGCACCGGCCGCCGTGCCGCCGATCCGGTTGCCGGTCGCGCCGCCCTCCAGCAGGATGCCGTTCTGCTGCGTGCCCCAGTTGGCCGTGCCGGCCAGGTCGGTGCCGATGCGGTTGCCCTGGACCAGGGTACCGGACGATGCGCCGTCGATCTCGATGCCGACCAGGCCGGCGCCCGCGATCCAGTTGCCGCTGTTGGCTCCCGTGCCCCCGATGAGGCTGTTGTCCGCACCGCTGTTGATGAAGACCCCGCTGCCGCCGTTGCCCAGCACCCCCGTGCCAGCGGCATTCACGCCCAGCCAGTTGCCACGCACCGTGTTGCCGTCGGTCGCCTCGTCCGCGATCTCGACCGCGTTGTCCCCGTTGCCCGAGATCAGGTTGCGCTGCGCCGCCAGGGTGCCGCCCACCGTGTTGCCGCCCGCCCCGGCTGCCAGGCGGACACCGTCGAAGGTGTTGCCCCGGTCCAGCAGCCCGGTCGCATCGGTGCCGATGAAGTTGCCCGCCACGGTGTTGCCCGTGATCTCGGCGTCTTCCAGGACGACACCGTTGTAGTTGGCCGAGATGACGTTGCGCTCGCCGGTGTCGTCGGTGCCATCCGCATTGGTGCCGATCAGGTTGCCCGTGACGGCAGCGGTGGTCTCGCCGTTGTAGAAGTACACCCCGGCACCGGAGTTGCCCACCACGGTGCTGCCGTCGGCGCCCAGTCCGATCAGGTTGCCCTGCACACGGTTGTTGGCGACGCCGTTGGCCATCAGCACGCCCGTGCCATTGCCGGAGATGACGTTGCCCGCCCCCGCCAGCCCGGAGCCGACCTGGTTGGCCGAAGCGCCGTTCCAGAACGACACACCCCCCGTTGCGTTGCCCAGTGCCACCAGACCGGTCAGGTTGGTGCCGATGTAGTTGCCCTGCACGAAGTTGCCGCTGGTGCCGGTGCCGATCAGCTCGACGCCATACCAGTTGTTGCCCGCGATGACATTGCGCTCAGCCGCGTCGTTCGTCCCATCGGCGTTGGTACCGATGCGGTTGTTGCTGGCGCCGCTCTGGACCACCACGCCCGTCTTGCCGAGGGTCGACACACCGCCGTCCAGATCCAGCGTGCCCGTCCAGTCGGTGCCGATGTAGTTGCCGACCACGACGTTGCCGGTGGCCGCCGCCGAGGTGAGGATCACGCCTGACAGGCCGTTGCCGGAGATCACGTTGCGCTGGCCCGCACTGGTTCCGCCCACCGTGTTGCCAGCGGACTCGATCCAGATGCCGTGGTTCAGGTTGCCCACGGCGGCGGTGCCCGCCGCGCTGGTGCCGACGTAGTTGCCGGTGATCTGGTTGCCAGTGGAGGTGCCCCCGATCCACACCCCCAGGCCGGTGTTGGCGGAGAGCACGTTGCGGTCCGCGGCCGATGCGCCGCCGATCAGGTTGTCGTTCGAGTTCCAGAGGTTCACGCCCTGCTGGTTGCCACGGCTGGTCAGGCCATCGGTGGCCAGGCCGAACCAGTTGCCTGCGATGGTGTGGCCACCGCTGCTGGAGATGTCCAGCCCGTCCTGCGTGAAGCGCTGGATGTTCAGTCCGCGCACGGAACTGCCGCCAGAGCCGCTGTACAAGCGAAGGCCATCCTGCACCGCGTTGGCGCCATCGAGCACGATGGCGGGCACATTGCCCTGCGCGGCGTAGCTGTCGTCCGTCGAGGCGTCGATGTCCACGGCTTTCCCGATGGTCGGCAGCGCCGAAGCCAGCGTGATGGTATGCGCATCGGTGCCCCGGATCGCGAAGACGATCTTGTCCGGCAGACTGCCGCCGACCGAGTCATTGCCCACCGCCAGCAGGGCCTCGCGCAGGCTGATGTAGCCATCCGCTCCCCGGTTGTTGCCGAGGTTGGCGATCGAGGTGGTCGTGCCATCGGCGGTGTCGGCGGTGGTATCGACCACCACCACGCTGCTGGCCGTGGCGATCACGTTCATGCTGAATTCGGAGGTTGCGCCGTAGTTGCCCCCTCCCAGGTCCACGGTGGCGGTGGCGCTGACACGGTCCTGGTGGTTGACCCAGGCATTGCCCAGCGTGGCCGAGAACGACACGTTGCCGGCCACGCTGGTCGTGACCGTCGTGAATCCCAGATGGCGCTCGCCTTCCCCGTAGCCGGTGGCGTCCTCCCCGCCCTTGTGGTTGGCGTAGAAGTCGATGCGGAAGGTCTGGCTGGCGGTCGAGTTGAGCGAGCCCACGAGGGTCGTGCCGCTGCGCGACGAGACCGCCGAGGTCAGCACGGGAAAGTTCTGCAGGTTGTTCGCCCCGGCGTCCCCATCCCCCAGGTCGTTGAGGGTCGTGCCATTGTCGAGGCCCAGGTCGATGCCGGTTTCGCCGTTGGCGGTGATGGCGTTGCCGAAGACCGCGTTCCGCCGACCCGAGGCCACCTCGACCAGCACGCCGTCGCCGACGTTGTAGGCGATCAGATTGCCCGCGCCTGTCTCGGGCCCGCCGATGACGGCCCCGTCGGTCGTGCCCCCCAGCCGGACGCCGTCCCAGCCATTGCCGCGCGACAGCTGGCCCGTGGCGTCGGTGCCGATGTAGTTGCCCATCACCCGAGCGCCTGCGGCATCGGTGAGGGCAATGCCACTCTGGCTGTTGCCTGAAATCACGTTGCGTCCGCCCACCTGCGTCGAGCCGATGACGGTGCCCACCGCCTGGTTGACGTTGATGCCGTTGTGCGCGTTGGCCTGGACCGTGCTGCCATTGGCGGCCAGACCGATGGTGTTGCCCAGCACCCCATTGCCGACCGAGAGGGCATCGTCGATCGCGATGCCCGCGTTGAAGTTGCCAGAGACCACGTTGCCCGCGCCGGTGACGAGCCCGCCGAGGGTGTTGTCGCTGGCGCCGCCGTCGATCTGGATGCCGTCCTCGTTGTTGCCGATGCTCGTCAGGCCCGTCCCCGACAGACCCACCCAGTTGCCGAGCACGGTGTTGCGGCTGGCACTGACGCCACTCAGGCGGATCCCCAGGGTGGCATTGCCGGACACCACGTTGCGCTCTGCAACCGTCGTGCCACCGACCGTGTTGTCCGACCCGAGTACCTGGATGCCGACCCCTGCATTGGCCAGGGGGCCACTGCCGGCCGCGTTCAGGCCGACGATGTTGCCCGTCACGACGTTGTCGGTGGCGGCGCTGCCGAGCGTGATGCCGACGGCGCCTGCCCCGGCACCGTTGCCGCTGACCACATTGCCCTCGATCGTCAACCCGCTGCTCAGGTTGACGAAGATCCCATGCCAGAGATTGCCCAGGTCGGCTGAGCCCAAGACGTTGGTGCCGATGTAGTTGCCCTGGATGACGATGCCGCTGAGCGGCGCGCTCACGACATTGACCCCGATGTTGGTGTTGCCGGAGATGATGTTGCGGTCCGCCACCGCAGGCCCGCCGATGGTGATGCTGGTCGCATTGACCACGTTCACGCCGATGGCGTTGCCGATCGCCGTGTTGCCGCCGGCATCGGTGCCAAGGTAGTTGCCCGCGATCGTCGTGCCGCTGCTGTCGCTGACGCTGATGCCCGCGTTGGAGAAGGCTTGCAGCACCAGGCCGCGCACGGTGCTGCCACTGCTGCCGGCACGCAGGTCCAGACCGTTGCTCACCGTGCCGCCCCCGTTCAGCACGATGCCGGGTGCGCCGCCATTGGTGCCGTTGATCGTGACCGCACCGCTGATCACGGGCAAGGCGCTGGTCAGGTTGATCGTGCCGAAGGTACTGAAGGTGATGGCGTCCGCCCCGCCATTGGCGTTGGCATTGGTGATCGCCTGCCGCAGCGAGCCGGCACCGGCATCGTTCAGGTTGGTGACCGTGTAGGTGGCCAGCGTGCCTTGCCACAGCGCCTCGGTCGGCGCGTCGAACCGGGCAGCCCGCTCGATGCTGCCCGTCTGCAGCTCCAGCTGCCAGTCGCCGCCCACGTCGGCGCCGCCCGTCAGGTCGGTGCTGGCGGCCACGTCGGCGCCGGTCAGGTCGCTGAGCTGCTGGACAAACGCAGCACCGGTCAACCCCTGCCCCACGTCGCAGCCGTAGACCAGCAGGTCCGCCTCGTCGGTCAGTGCCGCCCGCCAGCCGGCCACCTCCTGCGCCCGCTGCGCGAGCAAGGCCGCATCGAGGGTGGTCGTCCCCAGCCGCAGCTGCCCGGCCTCGCCGTGGCTGACCAGGTGAACCGCCGAGAGGTCGCGTCGATCCGACAGCAGGGCCGTGAGCTGCGACACCCCATCGGCAGCGGGGTCGGTCACCACGACCTCGACCGGGCTGGCGGCACTCGCCTGCGACCACCACATCATCGCCAGTTGCGCAGCCCCCTCGATGCCCCCGTCGATGACCACCAGCGCATGCCGTGGCTCGGCCTCCCAGAGATCTGGCGACACAGCCGCTGCAGGGGCGACGCTGGACACTGTGGCGGTCTCCAGCGGCGTGGCCCCCAGCCAGCGCGTGCCGTGTGCATCGCGCCAAGCCAGCACCTCGGTCTCGGCGCCCTGCCCCACCAGCGCCGCCAGCCGGGCCTGTCCGTCCGCATCGGCATCGAGCAGCAGCACTGCCAGTGCAGGATCGGTCGCCGTGGCGCTGGCCTGCAGGTCGGCCAGGTGCAAGTCCCAGTCCTCCACCCGGCGGTCGACCACCAGCCAGCGCGTGGACTGCACCGACTCCGGCGCAGGCCGCGCCGTGTCCACGCTGCGCACATCGGCCACAGGCCCTGCGCCCAGCAGCAGCGCCGCGTCGGCGGAATAGAGGATGCGGGCTTCGAGTTCCTCGATGCCAGGTCGACGGGCTGCGGGCATGGGCGGGGGCTCAGCGCGTGGGCGGGACGGCCGCGGCGGCGGGGCCTGCGGTCGGCGTGGCCGCGGCCCATTCGGGCAGGCAGCGCACCCCCGCCAGGGTGGCGTGGTCGGGGTTGGGCAGGTTCAGGCGCGCCCGGAAGGTGCGGCTGGCGGCGTCGACGATCTTGTCCACGCGCTCGACGGTGGCCGCCTTGCGGGGTGCGCCCGGATAGTCGGGCTTGAGGTGTACGGTGTCGCCGGTCTTCAGCCGCCCGAGATCGGACAGCGGCAGGACCAGCTCCACCCGCAGCGGATCGAGCCGCGCCAGACGCAGGATCGGCTTGTCGTCCACCCGCTCGCCGGGATGCAGGTAGCGTTCGACGACCACGCCGTCGATCGTGGCGGCCAGCTCGCGCTGGGCGAACTGGCTGCGGGCGGTCTCGGTGTCGCTGGCGGCGGCCCGCTGCTGTTCGCGCACGGCGTCGACCCGGCGGTGGGCGACTTCGGCCTCGGAGCGGGCCTGCTCGACCGCCACTTCGGAGATGAAGTTCTGTCGGCGCAGATCCTCGGCCCGCGCCAGCTTGCTGCGGGCGAGTTCGGCGGCCGCCCGTGCGGCACGCAGCTCGGCCTGGACCTCCGAACGCTGGCTGGCCGCGCTGAGGTTGGCCCGCTCGACCTCCCGGCGCAGCGTCGCCACCACCGTGCCCCGGCGGACGGTGTCGCCGCGCTCGACGGCCACCGTCGCGAGCACGCCCACGACGGGGCTGCCAATGTCCACCACTTGCGAAGGCTCGATCAGACAGGCCAGTGGCGCAGCCTGCACCGCAGACACCAGCAGTCCCAGCACCGCCACACCACCGGCACGACCGGGTACACCGAGCACGCCGAGTACGTTCACCACAGACTCCAGGTTCATCATTCCTCCCACCCGCTGTACGCCAGCCGGCCAGCACCGACCCGTTCCTGGCGCAGCAAGGCGCGGCGTTCGCGCATCTGCGCCCACTCGTCCAGCAGCATCGCGCCATGCACAAGGGTAGCGAGCCACCCGCCCGACAGACGCCGGAACAGCGCGCCTTCTCCACGGCACACCAGCGTTTCCGAAGAGCCCGGATCGCCTTGGCGCGCCGCCCGGCCGACGAGCTGGCGCCACTGGCGCGAAGGCAGTGCGTCGGCGCAGACGATCACATGCAACCCCCCTGCGGTCCGGACGGTGGCGCCGAGGCGAATGTCCGTGCCGCGTCCGGCCATCTGGGTCGAGACCGTGACACGCCCGGGCTGGCCGGCACGGGCGATGACCTCGTGTTCGAGCTGGCTCTGCACCGCGTTGAGCACCATCGGACGCAGCCCCTGGTGGCGCAGGCGCTGGGCGAGCTGCTCCGACTCGGCCACCGACGCGGTTCCGACCAGCACCGCACGGCCCTCGGCCACCAGGGCCCCGACCCGCTCGGCCACCGCCGCCCAGCGCTGCTCCGGGTCCGCGCAGACCCGCACCCCGAGATCGCGCCGCTGCGCCGGGTGGTGGCGGGGAATGCGGATGACGGGAGTGCCGTAGGTCAGGGCCATCTCGGGACCGACCTCGGCGAGCGTGCCGCTCATGCCACCGAGCTGGTGGTAACGGCTGAACAGGCGCTGGTAGGTCAGCTGCGCCAGGGTCTGCTGGGGCGCGGGCATGGGCAGCGATTCCTTGAGTGCCAGCAGCTGGTGCAGCCCGCGCGACCACTGCCGCTCCGGCGCGGCGCGGCCCGTGATCGGGTCGATGAAGACGATGCGGCCGTCCTGCACGGCGTAGTCCCGGTCCCGCTGCAGGGCGTGCAGCACCGTGAGGGCCCGCAACGCCCAGTCCTCGCGCCAGCGCAGCTCGGACCAGGGCCGCTCGGCTGCCCACGGCTGCTCGGCCAGGCACTGGCGGCCGGCGCGGGTCAGGCGCACGGTGGCCGCACCGCGTCCCGTGGCCGGTTCGACCAGCGCATGGCGGCCGATCTCCAGCGCCTGCATGCGCGTGAGCAACAGGACCAGCTCCGGCTCGGACAGCAGTTGCCGGCCCGGCCCGGACAGGATCAGCGGCACCCGCGCCTCGTCGCAGAGCACGCTGTCGGCCTCGTCGATCAGCGCCAGGCACAGGCCGCGCAGCAGCGGACCATGGCCTGGCTCGCCGGCGTCGGTCCACGCCAGCCGCCCGTTGGCCCTGCCGTGGGCGGCACGATCGCGCAGGTGGTCGAACGCCACCTCTCGCGCCGCCGCGTAGGTCACGTCGGCCGCATACGCCTGCCGGCGCTGCACCGGAGTCGAGCTGGCGGTGACGCACCCGACACGCAGATCGAGCGCCGCGTAGAGCGGCTGCAGATCGGTCGCGTCGCGCTCGGCCAGGTAGTCGTTGGCGGTCAGCACATGCACCGGCACCCCGGCCAGCGCCGCACACGCCGCCGCCAGGAACATCGCCACCGTCTTGCCCTCGCCCGTGGCCATCTCGACCAGGCAGCCCTGCAGCATGGTCCAGGCCGCCAGGTACTGCGTCTGGTGGGGGGTGAAGCCGAACTGCGCCTGCACCAGCCCGGCCAGGCGGTGGAACACCACCGCACAGGTACGGGCACGGTAGCCGTCACGGCGCAGGTGGTGGAGCGTGCGGGGCCAGTCCGCCGGATCGGGAGCGGGTTCGGCCAGTGCCGCCAGGAACGCCGCCCGCTCCCGCCGCACGCGCCAGGCGGTCTGCAGCGCGAGCACGAACGGGCGGGGCTCGGTCCGCTGCGGGTAAGCGCCCCAGACAGGCCCGGGCCGCACCAGGGCCATGGCCGACTGCGCCACAGAACCCGGCATGGACACCTCAGCGCCCTCCGGGCACGTCGGTGGCTTCGCCGAGGTGCCGCAGCGTGAGCTGCTGCAGGCGCCGCAGCAGCCGCGCGCCCAGCGGCTGCGGCCCATGGTCAAAGCGCACCCACAGCCGTGCGCCCAGCCGCTGCACCCCCAATGCGGGCACCTGCACGTCGATGACCGCCACGGGCTGCAGGGTGCGCAGTCCTTCAGGATCCTGCGGGTCGGTCTCAATGCGCCCCCCCGCCTGCACGCCCAGTGCCGCCGAGGGCAGGGTCGACCCGGTCTCCGGCACCACCCCGTCCCAGCGCCCCGCATGGACCTGCCCAGTGGCCTCGGGCCGCATCACCGACACCGCACGCACACCCGACAGCAGCCAGGCGATGTCCTCCTGCGGCACCACCGCACGGGCCACCAGCCGGTCGTCGGCCAGCACATGCCCCAGCACTTCGCCGCGCCGCACATGGCGGCCCGCCAGCAACTGTGGCTCGACCCAGCTCACCCGGCCGGCACGGCGACTGCGCAGGGCCAGTTGCGCCTGGCGGCGGGTCAGCTCGGATTCCCGGCCCAGCAGCGCGCCAGCCTCGGCTTCGGCCCGCTGGGCGGCAGCGGCGTCGTGGGACTGCAGGCGGTTGACCTGCACCTCCAGCTCCAGCCGGCGCGCCCGCAGCCGGGCCAGCTCCACGGGCAGCGCATCGTCCTGCAGCGTCAACAAGGGCGTGCCCGGCTGAACGGCGCTTTCACTGGGGGACTCGACCAGCGTGACCACACCGTCGGAGGGCGCACGCACCAGCGCCTCCTCCGGCATCCAGGCCTGGGCCTGCACCACCGTGGCCTGCGGCAGCGGTACCCACCACACTCCCGCCAAGCCTGTACCGGCCAGTCCCAGCCCCAGCAGCACCGCCCGCAGGCGGCGTCCCCGCAGCGTCGGCGAAGCCGCCAGCCAGTGCAGCCCACCGAAGAGCGGGTGCCCCAGCTGCAACCACAGCGCGATCGCCCCGACCAGCAGCGCCAGCATCGCCGCCGTCTGCGCCAGCCACAGGCAGGCCGTCACCGCCACGGCCATGCCGAACAGCCAGGCCGATGGCGCATAGCCCACGGTCACCAGCCGCTGCAGACGGCCGCCCTCCAGCGCCCCACCCGTCCCGGCCGCGCCCAGACACTGCTGCAGCCGGTCCAGCCACCACCGCCGGCTGCGCTGGGCGAGGTTGGGCAAGTCCAGCAGGTCGGTGAGAACGTGGTAGCCGTCCATGCGGACCAGCGGGTTGGCATTGGCCAGCAAGGTCGAGACCCCGCCGACCAGCGCCACTGACAGCGCCACATCGCGCACCACCCCCGGCTCGACCACCGCCCAGAGCAGCACCCCCAGCGCGGCCAGCACGCCCTCCACGAGCACGCCAGCCGCGCTGATCAGGATGCGCTCGCGGCGGCGCGCGAGTCCGGTCGCCGCCGAGGCGTCGACATAGGGGGCCGGCACCAGGTACAGGAACCCGAATCCGACATGGCGCACTTCCGCCCCGAAGCGCCGCACCGCCAGCGCATGGCCCAGCTCGTGCAGCGCCTTGATCACGGGATAGACCACCCAGCTCAACCCCAGAAAGGCCGGACTGCCCAGCCGGGTGCGCACAGCCTCCTCCAGAGCGGGCCAGGCCAGCGCGGCCTGCATCACGCCCAGCCCGATCAGCAGCAAGGCCGCCAGCAGGCCCAGCGGGTGGGCCAGCCAGCGTCCGAGCGGATCCAGCCGGATCAGCCAGCGGGTCGGATCGCCCAGCGGAACCCGCCAGGACAGGGGGTTGAGCGAGGCTTGCCGTCGGCGGCGGTCGGTGCGCACCTCGCCCCGCATCAGGGCCTGCAGATCGGGCAGGCGGTCGGACTGCAGCAGCCCGGCCGCATCCAGACTGGCCATCCATTCCAGCACCTCGTGCTGGGTCGGTGGCTGCGGCACGTGGGTGCTCAGCCAGGTCCAGATCTCGCCGATGGTGCGCCGACCGTCGAAACGCCCGACAAATGCCCAGGCGGCGTCGTCCAGCAAGTGGTGGCGCCCCGTGAGCAGATCGGCCAGCACGTGGCGCACGCTGTCTCCATGGCCCCGGTGGCGCACCCGCACCGTCGGCCGCAGCCGTGGCACGATGTCCGCCACCCGGTACCACAGCGGGCTGTCGAGCGGCACCGCCTCCACCGCCTGGGGTGTGCCCGAGGGTGACAAGGTCGGTGCGGGCGTCATCCGAGCAAGGTCCACCAACCCATGCGCAGCCAGTCGATCAGACGGCCGAACACCGCCCCGGCCAGTGGCTGGCGTCCCGTGTCGAGTCGGATCACCCCTTCGAACCCGGGCCGCAGCGCACCGGCACCCGACACCAGCGCGCCTTCGACCTCGAACCCATTGCGCCCTTCGCGCAGCCGCGCGACCGGGGTGACCCGGGTCACGGTCATCGGCAGGGCCTGCCCAGGCCGGGCCGCCACGCGCAGCGCCCCCATGGTGCCAGCCTGCACCCCGGCGATGTCACGCTCATCCACCCAGAGCACCAGCCGGAAGCCTTCCGTCGGCGCCACCGTCATCAGCACTTCACCACGCTTGACCGGCGCGCCCACCGAACGGCTGAGGTCGCCGGAGACCACCACCCCCGTGAGCGGCGCCAGGACGCGGCCGCGCTCCAGGTCGCGCCGGGCCAGGTCCGCCCGGGCGCGGGCCTCGTCGACCTTGGCCATCTGGACCACGATCTGCGCCTGGTCGTGGCGGGCCAGGGCCTCGGAGACGGCACTCTCCGACTGTGTCAACGCGGCTTCGGCGGCGCGCAGTTCATTGGAGGCCTGCTCCCCATCGAAGTCGATCAGCGGCTGCCCGGACTGGATCTGGGCACCGGGCCGGGCATAGACCACCGAGATGAACCCATCACGCGGGGCCACCAGCTGCCGCTCATGCAGGCCCTGGACGCGGGTAGGGGCCACCACCTCGTGCTGCACGGGCACCAGGCCCGCCACCAGCAGCCCCCCCAGCACCACCGGCCAGAGGTGCCGCCGCAGCGGCTCCAGCCACACCGGCCACTGCCCCAGCGCAGACGGTCCCCGCCGCACGGCGCGGGTGAGGTACAGCCGCAGCAGCGGGGTCAGGTAGGTCGCCGCCTGCTCCAGTCGCAGGATCTCTTCGGTCCGGAAGGGAGCCCCCAGGTCACGCTGCAGGGTGAGCGCGCCCAGCACCAGCCCGTCATGGCCCAGCGGCACGGTACACACCGCGCAGGCCCCCATCGCCCGGCTGAGCTGCACGTGGGCCAACCCGGCCTGCATCGTGCCCTGGCGGCGGGCGGGGTGGGTGAGGGTGCAGGCACTGGCGGAGGCTTCCTGCATGGCCGCATGCAGATCCCGCACCAGCTCGGCGGCATCCGACAGACGTGGCAGATCCGACACCGCCATCACCTCCAGGTCCGCACGCGTCTGGCGGCGCAGCCCCAGGGCCACACGGTCACATTGCATCCCTGCGGCCAGATGCAGCACCAGGGTGCGCAGGGCATCGACCCCACGCGGCGCGTGCAGCAATACCCCGACCGTCTCCATCAGCCATTCGGCTGCAGGCACCGGCCGTCCCACGGACGGCGGCCGTGGCGCCCTGATCGCGGCCGACAGCCCCCGCATCGCGGCGTCGAGTTGCGCCTGGGCCTGCGCGGGCGGGCTGACCGGATCGGCCGCGTCACGGGCGGAAGAACGGGAGGCAGAAGAGGTGCTCACTGGTGGACGGACCCATGAATGCCCGCCAGTGTGGCCCCCTGCACGGCCAGCCAAGGCGCAATGAGCGCGTGATTCACCGCGCAGATTGCGACCCCTTCACGCCCCCAGCGCGTCGGCCAGCGCCAGCAGATCGTCCAGGTGCAGGTGCAGCCCCGGCGGTGCCTGGTCCTCGTCCGGGTGGGTGGGGCCGTGGTGGAGCGCGGCCTCCGGACGCCGGATCCAGGCGGTGTGCAGACCAGCCTGGCGGGCACCGACGATGTCCAGCCGCCAGTCATCGCCCACATGCAGCACCTGCGCGGCAGGACACTGCAGCGCCTCGCACGCGGCGGCGAAGATGCGCGGGGCTGGCTTGGCCACGCCGCAGCCGCGCGCGTTCACCACGCCGACGAAGTACGGCGACAGGCCGGTCGGCGCGAGTTCGGCGTTGCCGTTGGAGACCGCCAGCAAGGGATAGCGCGCCGCCAGCCGCTCCAGCGCCGGCTGCACGTCCGCGTACCACTGCACCCGCTGCCGCTCGGCGAACAGCACGTCGAACGCCGGCTCCGCCAGCGCCGGGTCGTCGCCGCTGGCGGTGAGGGCTTCGCGCAGCGTGATCAGGCGCAGCGCGGTGAGGTCGTGGGCGAGCGCCGGGTGGCGCTGCGTGACCTCCAGCCGCAGCCGCAGCATGGCCGGCGCGTCGTGGCGGGCAGCTGTCGCCGGTGCGTGGGTGCGCAGCCAGTCCTGCAGGACGGCTTCGGCGCGGTGGAGCGTCGGCTGGATCGGCCAGAGGGTGTCGTCCAGATCCAGGGTCAAGGCGGTGATCGTCAGCGTCATCCGCGCAGTGTCGGCGAGAATGCACGCGCCATGAAAATCCGACCCGAACCCGAATACCGCCACGGCAGCCCCGCCCGCGTGGGCGTGCTGCTCGTCAACCTCGGTACGCCCGATGCCCCGACCGCCCCCGCCGTGCGGCGCTACCTGGCGCAGTTCCTCTCGGACCACCGGGTGGTGGAGATCCCGAAGGTGGTGTGGAAGCCGATCCTGCACGGCATCATCCTGCGCACCCGCCCAGCCAAGTCCGCCGCCAAGTACGCCAGCATCTGGACCCCGGCAGGCTCGCCGCTGGCCGTGTGGACACGCCAGCAGGCCGAGCTGCTGCAGGCCAGCGCCACCGCCCACGGTCTCGCGCTCACCGTGCGCCACGCCATGCGCTACGGCAGCCCGTCCATCGCCGGCGAACTCGACGCGCTGAAGGCCGCTGGCTGCGAGCGCATCCTGGTCGTGCCGATGTACCCGCAGTATTCGGGCACCACCACCGCCAGCGTGATGGACGATGTCCACCACTGGCAGCTCGCGCAGCGCAGCCTGCCCGAACTCCGCTGGGTCCGCCAGCACCACGACGACGCCGGCTACATCGAGGCCCTCGCCCGGCGCGTGGAAGACCACTGGACGCGCGAAGGCCGCGGCGACCACCTGCTGCTGAGCTTCCACGGCGTGCCCGAGCGCACGCTGACGCTGGGCGATCCCTACCACTGCCACTGCCACAAGACGGCGCGGCTGCTGGGCGAGCGGCTGGGGCTGGCCAAGAACGCGCTCTCGCTGAGCTTCCAGAGCCGTTTCGGCAAGGCGAAATGGCTGGAGCCCTACACCGAGCCGACGCTGCAGGCACTGGCGAAGCAGGGTGTCAAGCATCTGCAGATCTTCTGCCCTGGCTTCCCGGCGGATTGTCTGGAGACGCTGGAGGAGATCGCCATCGAGGGCAAGCAGGTCTTCCTGCAGGCCGGCGGACAGCGTTACGACCACATCCCCTGCCTGAACGACCACCCGGCCTGGATCGACGCGCTGCGCGGTCTGGTCGAGCGCCACACCGCCGGCTGGCCGGTTCTCGCGCACGACCAGCCACGCCCGGCCGACGGCGAAGCCCAGCGCCAGCGCGCCCTGGCCCTCGGCGCCAAGGCCTGAGCCGGGGCGGGTGCCGGTCGGCCCCTGAATTGCACCCGGCAGGGGTGATTGTTCGATGCCACGGCCTGTGCGGGTCCGCACCAGAATGGTCGGCACCGTGGGCTGTGTCCCCGCGGCGCAGCCAGGGGACTCGCATCCGCCACGACGCAGCAGCCGACCACCCGGAGTCGGCGCCCACTCCACCGCACCCGGTCTCGGAACCCGGTGCAGACCTGCAATCACGGGTGGATCTGGAGCGCACGCGCATCTTCTTCGGCCATGCCCGCGGCAACATGCTGAGCATGCTGGCGGGGGCGGGGGCGGTCGCCATGGTCATGTCCGTGGGGGGGGTGTCGTCGTGGGCGCTGACTGTCTGGGGCGTGCTGTTCTGCAGTGCCTGTGCGGCCGTGCTCTGGCTGGAACACCATGTCCTGCGCACTGGCCTGCACCAGGGCAACCACCGCCGCATGCTGCGCATCCGCATCGCCATTGGCGCGGTCGCCTCCGGGTTCTACGGGGTGTCGAGCTGGATGCTGCCGTTCGAGGTGCCAGTGCTGCAGGAGGCGCTGCTGTTCATCCTGCTGTCGGCGGTGGTGACGGTGGGCAGCCTGAGCTTCGCCGTCATGCCGGCGCATTACCTCTCGATCAGCGGTGCCACCCTGGGACCGCTGACCGCCCGCTTCATCTGGCAATACCTGCAGCAAGGCGACCGCTTCCACCTGCTGCTGCTGGTGATCGCGCTGGGCTGGCTGGGTTTCGTGCTGAGCAAGGCGCGCGCCGTCTCGCGCACCGCCATCCAGGCCGTCGAGCTGAACCAGGCCCTGCACGACGAGATCGCCGAACACCGCCGCACCCGCGAGGCCATGCGCGTGATGGCGATGCACGACGCGCTGACCGGACTGGGCAACCGACGCTACTTCGACCAGGTGCTGCGCCGGGCCATCGCCAATGCGCGGCGCAGCGGGACGGGATTCGGGCTGGTGGCGCTGGACCTCAACGAGTTCAAGCCCGTCAACGACCGGCTGGGCCACGCCGCGGGCGACCAGCTGCTGCAGTCGGTGGCGCTGCGGCTGCGCGACGGGCTGCGCGAGGGGGATTTCTGCGCCCGCCTAGGTGGCGACGAATTCGCTCTGCTGCTGTTCGGGCCGCTCGACGAGGAGGGCATGGACCGCACCGCCACCGAGCTGCGCCGCCGCTTCGAGGCCGTGCATTACCTGGACTGCGTGCAGACGGCGGTACGCTCCACCGCCAGCATCGGCTGGGCGGTCTACCCGGACGACGGGCAGGACTTCGCCAGCCTCATGGCGGTGGCCGATGCACGCATGTACCGCGACAAGCCCTACAGCGACCGCAGCACCGCCCGCACTGGCGACGCCTCCGCCCCGGTCCAGCGCAACGGCAACGCGATCAGCTCGTAGTCGCCGGCCGGCACCGCGTCCAGCACGAGGTTTTCCAGCACCCGCAGGTCGTGGCGCAGCAGCCGCTGGTGGCTGTCCAGCGCCGTGCTGTCGGCGGGATCGACCGATGGCGTGTCGATGCCCACCAGCCGCACGCCCTGCCCTGCCAGCCAGTCGAGCGTCTCGGGGGCCAGCGCGGTGAAGTCCTCGGTCCATACGGTGGCGGCGCGCGCGCAGGTGCGCACCAGCACCCGCTCGGGCAAGCCGGCCGCGGCGTGCTGCAGGTGTTCCGGGCAGACCAGCCGGCCGCACCCGAGGGCATGCACCACCCGGCATGGCCCGAGGAACGGCGCCAGATCGAGCACGCCGATGGCAGCCGCGCCGGGGGCGTAGTGCAGTGGTGCGTCCGCATGGGCGCCGAGATGGGGCGAGAGGGTGATGGCGCTGACGTGGACAGCGCCGGTGGCGGTCCAGTGCTGGCGGTAGGGCTGGTCGCCGGGGTAGACCAGCGTGTCCGGGCCGACGGGCGGGGAGATGTCCCAGATCACGTCGGAGGCGCGGCGACCAGGGAGTCGAAGGCCTGGAACGCCTGCGCCAGCTCGCTGAAGACGTCCCTGTCCAGCGGCGACAGCGCCGTCGCGGCGGTGGCCTGCGCCGACTCCACCGGATCCAGCGGCAGGCTGAGCTGAGGTGGAGCGCCGAGCGAAGCAATGTCGCCCATCGACACGAAGGCCACCCCCGCCAGTGACGCCGCAGCGTCCAGGCGCGGGGCTTCGCCCACCAGCGACGCCTGCCGCACCACCGCCAGCGCCACGAGCTGCCGCTGCTCGCGGCTGGCGCGGCTCCAGCGGTCGTCGTCGGTGGTGCTGGCGAAGACGTGCAGGCGGGAGAGTTCGCGGGCGGCGCGTTCGTCGAAAGCCACCACCTCGACCGCACGGGCCGTGCGCAGCGCCTTGAGCGCGGCATCGCCGGCCGGGCCGGTGTCCACCAGCCAGTCGGCCAGCACCGCCGCCGGGATCAGCAGCGTGGCGCGCTGACGCTGGGCTTCGGCGAGCCAGGCCAGGCGGTGCTCGTCGTGGGCGGGGTCACTGTCCAGGCGCAGCAGCCAGGCCAGCGCATCCGCATCGAGGAGACACCGCAGCATGGTTCAGTCCTTTTTCCTCAGCTTCATCAGGCGCGGCAGGATCAGCACCGCCAGCACCACCACGATCAGCGTCGCCGACATCGGGCGCTCCAGGAACACGCCCCACTTGCCCTCGCCGATCGACAGCGCGTTGCGCATCTGCGCTTCGGCGAGCGGGCCGAGGATCATGCCGACGATCACCGGCGCGGTCGGGAAGCTGAAACGCCGCATCGCCACGCCGAGCAGACCGATGGCGTACATCAGGAACAGATCGAACGCACTCTGGCGCATGCCGTAGACGCCCACCGTCGCGAAGATCAGGATGCCCGCGTACAGGTAGCTCTTCGGGATCTTCAGCAGCTTGACCCACAGCCCCACCAGCGGCAGGTTCAGGATCAGCAGCATCACGTTGCCGATGTAGAGCGAGGCGATCAGCGCCCAGACCAGCGTGGCGTTGGTGTCGAAGAGCTGCGGGCCGGGCTGGATGCCGTAGTTCTGGAACGCGCCGAGCAGGATCGCCGTCGTGTTCGAGGTCGGGATGCCCAGCGTCAGCAGCGGGATCAGCGTGGCGGTGATCGCGGCGTTGTTGGCGGCTTCCGGGCCGGCCACGCCTTCGATCGCGCCGGTGGTGCCGAACTCTTCCTTGTGCTTCGACAGCTTCTTCTCGGTGGCGTAGCTCAGGAAGGTCGGGATCTCGCTGCCGCCGGCCGGAATCGTGCCGAACGGAAAGCCGATCGCCGTCGCCCGCAGCCATGCCGGCCACGAACGGCGCCACTCCTGGCGGGTCATGTGGACCGAAGTCAGCTTGTTCTGCGTCTCGACCACGCGGCCCTGGAACAGCACCGCATAGAGCGCCTCGGCCACGGCGAACAGACCGACCGCGACCAGCACGACTTCCATGCCGTCCATGAACTCGGGCACGCCGCCGGTGTAGCGGGCCTGGCCGGAGATCTGGTCGATGCCGATCAGGCCCATCGCCAGGCCGATGCCCAGCGCGGTCAGCCCACGCAGCGTGCTCTGGCCGAGGACGGCGCTGACGGTGCAGAAGGCCAGCACCATCAGCATGAAATATTCAGGGGGACCGAGGCGGATGGCGTAGGCGGCCACGACCGGCGCGAACAGCGTCACCAGCACGGTGGCGATGGTGCCGGCCACGAACGAGCCGATCGCCGCCGTCGCCAGCGCCGCGCCCGCCCGGCCGTGCTTGGCCATCTTGTTGCCTTCGAGCGCCGTCACCATCGAACCCGCCTCACCCGGCGTGTTCAGCAGGATGGAGGTCGTGGAGCCGCCATACATCGCGCCGTAGTAGATGCCGGCGAAGAAGATCATCGAGGCCGTGGGTTCGACCTTCAGCGTGATCGGCAGCAGCATCGCCACCGCCGTCGCGGGGCCGATGCCAGGCAGCACGCCCACCGCCGTGCCCAGCGTGCAGCCGACCAGCGCCCACAGCAGGTTGATCGGCGTGCCCGCTGTCAGGAAGCCCTGCAGCAGGTTGTTCCAGATGTGCAGTGCGTCCATGTCAGAGCCATCCCGTCGAGGTGAGTCCGGGCAGGCTGATCGACAGGCCCTTGGTGAACATCCAGTAGACCGGCGCCGAGATGGCCATGCCGATCAGCGTGTCGGTGGCCCAGGCGCGCGGGCTCAGGTCCAGCCGGTCTTCCGAGGTCTTGAAGCCGCGCACCGCCAGCACGAAGCACAGCGCACAACTGAAGATGAAGCCGATCTTCGTGATCAGCAGCGCGTTGAGGACGATGCCGGCGGTGACCCAGGCAAAGCCGGCCCAGTCGCCACGGTCGGCGCCGTCGGTCTCGTCCATGTCCCGGAAGCCGCCGGTGCGCGCCTCCCAGAGCATCCAGACCCCGCACAGGCCGAGCAGGACCGCCACCACCCACGGCAGGAAATTGGGACCGACACCAGCGTAGCCCGCATCGGAGGAAATGGAGGTCGCCCCCCACGCCAGCCCCGCCGCCAGCGCCACCACACCCAGGCCGAGCCAGGTCTGGTGGCGCACGGCGGCGGCCAGCAGAGCGTCACGCGCAGTGTCGGCCATGGCTCAGATCATCCCGGCCTTGACCATCGTGACGCGCAGGCTCGCGAACTCGCGCTCGACGAACTCGTCGAAGGCGGGGCCGGCCATCCAGGCGTCGGTCCAGCCGTTCTTCTCCATCGCTTCCATCCAGCCCTTGGACTTGACGGTCTTCTGCAGCAGGTCCGTCAGGGCCTTGCGCTGGGCGGGCGTGATGCCAGGAGCGCCGTAGACACCGCGCCAGTTGCCGATCTCGACGTTGAAGCCCTGCTCCTTCATCGTGGGCACGGTCGGCGCGTTCTTCAGGCGGGCCGGCGACGTGACGCCGATCGGGCGCATCTTGCCGGACTCGATGTACTGGGCGAACTCGCTGTAGCCGCTGCCGCCGATCGAGACGTTGCCGCCCAGGATGGCCGCGATGGCTTCACCGCCGCCACGGAAGGGCACGTAGTTGATCTTGGTGGCATCGACGCCGATCTCGCGGGCGAGCATGGCCGCGGCGATGTGCTCGGTCGATCCACGCGAACCGCCGCCCCACTTGACGCTGCCGGCGTCCTTCTTCACCGCCTCGACGACATCCTTCATCGACTTGAACGGCGACTCGGCCGGCACGACGAAGACGTTGTATTCGCTGGTCAGGCGGGCGATCGGCGTGGCGGCGGTCAGCGAAACCGGGGGCTTGCCGGTGATGATGCCGCCGATCATGACGGCGCCCATGACCATCAGCGCGTTCGGGTCGCCCTTGGCGGCGTTGACGAACTGCGCCAGGCCGATGGCGCCTGCGGCACCGCCCTTGTTCTCGTACTGCACGGTGCTGATCGCGCCGGCGTCCTGCATCGCCTTGCCCAGCGCCCGGCCGGTGCCGTCCCAGCCGCCGCCGGGGTTGGCGGGGATCATCATCTTGAGGCTGACATCGGCGGCTTGTGCGGGCAGCACGCCAGCGGCGGCCATGGCGGCCAGGGACTTGAGGAAGGTATCGCGGCGCATGTGGGTTCTCCTGGTGATCCTGGTGAGGACGGGACAGGCGAGATGGTGGCGGCGCTGTCTGTCAAACGGCTGTCCAGCGACCTAGGGGAAATGCGGGGGCACCGTCCGGCGGATACCGCCACGCGACGCGCTAGGCTCGCCACCATGAAACTGCTGCTGATCGAGGACAACGCCACCATGCAGACCACGTTGCGCCGCGCCTTCGAGCGGCGTGGCATCCAGGTGGTCAGCTGCGATGACGGCGCCCGCGCGCTGGACCGCTGGGAGGCCAGCCAGCCCGATGTCGTGCTGCTCGACCTGAGCCTGCCCGGCATGGACGGACTCGACGTGCTCAGCCGCGCCCGGGCCGCCGGCTGGTCCACGCCCGTGGTGATCCTGACCGCCCGCGGCACCGTCGGCGACCGCATCCTGGGCCTGAACACCGGCGCGGACGACTACCTGGCCAAGCCCTTCGACCTCGACGAGCTGGAGGCGCGGGTGCGGGCGCTGGTCCGCCGCTCGGGAACGCAGCCCGGCAGCGCGATCCGTCCACCCGACACCTTCTGCGGCCTGCACGCCGAGGCCGACAGCGGCGCCGTCTACCTGCACGGCGCCCCGATGGAGCTGACCACGCGGGAACTCGCACTGATGCGCGCCCTGCTCGCCCGCCCCGGTCATGCGGTGGCGCGCGAGCGGCTGTTCGAGCTGGTCTTTCCCGGCGAGGTGGACGTGCAGGCCGAGGCCATCGAAGTCGTCGTCTACCGCCTGCGCAAGAAGCTGGCCCAGACTGGCGTGCAGCTGGTGACGCTGCGCGGGCTGGGCTACCTGCTCAAGGCGGCCTGAGACGCATCGACACCATGTCGCTCCTGGCCCGCTGGCACCGGCTGCTCGAACACCTCTCGCTGCGCGCCTACCTGCTGCTGGGCATCCTGGGGCCGGTGGTGGTGCTGGTGCTGCTCAACACGGTCAGCGTCTACCGCGAGGCGCTGGAGTCGGCCGACACCGCCTACGACCGCACGCTGCTGGCCTCGGCCAAGGCGATCGGCGAACACCTGCAGATCGAGCGCGACCCGAGCGATCCCAGCGGCCAGACCACGGTCGTCACCGCCACGGTCCCCTACTCCGCCCTCGAAGCCTTCGAGGCCGACAACCGCAGCCGGATGTACTTCCGCATCAGCGACAAGCAGGGCCGGATGATCTCGGGCTTCGAGGACTTGCCGGTCTGGCGCGGCCAGTTGCCCGAGCGCAGCGTCTACGCGGCGCTGGTCGATTTCCACGACGCCGAATTCCGCGGGCAGCCGGTGCGCATGGCGGTGCTGCTGCAGCCGGTGGCGGGCAGCGCCGGCATCGGCATGGCCACCATCCAGGTCGCCGAGACGCTGGAGCTGCGCCACACGCTGGCCCGCGCACTGCTGCTGGGCACGCTGTGGCGACAGGCCTTGCTGATCGCGGTGATCGCGGGGGTGGTGGTGTGGGTGGTGCAGCGGGCCACGCGGCCGGTGCGTCAGCTCAGCAGCCAGCTGCAGCAGCGCGGCGACGGTGACCTGACCCCGCTCATGGCCGACGAGGCGCCCCGCGAGCTGCAGCCGCTCATCGAGGCCACCAACACCATGATGGCGCGGCTGGCGCAGTTGCTCGACCACCAGAAACGCTTCGTGCGCGATGCCTCGCACCAGTTGCGCACGCCGCTGGCCGTCCTGAAGACCCAGGTCCAGTCCGCCCGCCGCGGCGACATCGACGCCCGGCAGGCGCTGGCCGAGATCGAGCACACCGTGGACCGCGCCACCGAACTCGCCAACCAGATGCTGGCGCTGGCCAAGGTCGAGCAGTTGCGCCAGCAAGGGCAGGCGCCCGTGCTGCACTGGGACCGGCTGGTGCGCGACGTGGCGCTCGATCTCTCCGCGCTGATCGCCGACCACGGGCTGGAGTTCTCGATCGAGACCGACACCGCGCCCGTGCGCGCCCACGCATGGGCCTTGCGGGAACTCGTGCGCAACCTGCTGCACAACGCCATCAAGTCCACGCCGGACGGCTCGGCGCTGGTCATCCGGCTGCGCTGCGACACCCGCCACGCGGCATTGACCATCGCCGACAGCGGCCCCGGCATCCCGGCCACGCAGCGCGAGCACCTGTTCCGACCCTTCGCCGCCGGCCGCAGCCCGGACAACCTGCGCTCCGGGGCGGGGCTGGGGCTGGCGATCTGCCACGACATCGTGCAGTCGCTCGGCGGTGCGCTGGTGCTGGACAATCGACTGGACCGCGACGGACAGCCCTGCGGCCTGGACGCCACCGTGCGCCTGCCGCTGGCCGATCCTCTCACCCCCGACCCTGACGCCCGCCGATGAGCAGCAAGTCCCGACCTCCCGCCCCACCCGCACCCACGCCGGGCCAGCGCCTCGACAAGTGGCTCTGGGCCGCCCGCTTCTTCAAGACCCGCACGCTGGCGGGCGACGAGATCGAGCGGGGCCGGGTGCTGGTCAATGCGCAGCACGCCAAGCCCTCACGCGAGGTGCGGCCCGGCGACCGGCTGAGCCTGCGTCAAGGCAACAGCCCGGTGGCGCGGGAGGTGCAGGTGCTGGGGTTGTCGGAGGTGCGTGGGCCAGCGCCGCAGGCGCAGTTGCTGTATGCCGAGACGCCGGAGAGCGTCGCCGCCCAGGCGCAATGGCAGGTGCGGCGGCCCTATGCGGTCGATCCGGCCGTCGCGATGGAGCAGGGCCGGCCGACCAAAGCCGATCGGCGCCAGCTGGTCGAGTGGCAACGCTGGAGCGCCTCGCTCGACGACGACGCC
This sequence comes from Sphaerotilus sp., assembly GCA_013299055.1. Taxonomy (GTDB): domain Bacteria; phylum Pseudomonadota; class Gammaproteobacteria; order Burkholderiales; family Burkholderiaceae_C; genus Sphaerotilus. The sequence goes on along the minus strand of JAAFKB010000001.1, from coordinate 85,128 downwards.
TGACCCCGGCGGCGGCGCGTCCCCCCCCGACTCAGGAGCCCGACGCCCGGCGCAGCGTGAGCTTGCGCGCCACCATGCGCAGACCGTCCGACGACAGCGAACCCTCGGCCTCGATCTCGCGCGCGGTGCCGACCAGCGCCGGCAGGCCGACCACCCGCAGCGACTCGCCCTGGTAGGTCTGATCGGTCCAGCTGACCGTCACGACCGTGGCACTGCCTGGGCGGCGCAGGGTCAGCGTGCGGGCCGCCGTGTCCACGCCCAGCACCACGCCGCGCCGCTCCAGCCGGCTCTTGGTGCCGACCGGCTCGCTCTCGCAGCTCAGTTCGCTGGCGCTCAGGCCCTGGGCGGTGGTCACGCCCTTGACCTCGACGTACAGGCCGTCGGCCAGCGCCGTGGCCCGGCACTCGCTCAGGTCGATCCGGGCCGTGGCGGTCAGGGTGACGGCGGTGTCGCGCAGGGTGAAGGTGCGCGTGGCGGCGGACCAGTCGTCGAGCGTGCCGCGCAGTTCGGCGGTGGTGGTGCTGGTGCCGGCAGCGGCTGCGAGGTGTTCGATGCGGGTGGCGCGCCAGCGGCCGCTGCTGTCGAGCACCGCCGTGGCCTGCACATAGGCCCCATCGACCACGGTCCGCCCGGCCGGCAGGACTTGCGTGTCGTCCGTGACCCGCAGCCCGATGCCGTCCAGCTCCAAGGCCGAGCCCGTCCACGCCCCGACCAGCCCGGCGCGCCGCAGCGTGCCCGCCGTGGCCGGATCGCCCACCGCCATGCTCTGCACCGTGCTGGCGCCGAGGGTGCGCGCGGTGTCGTCGTAGGCGGCCTCCGGGGCGAACACGGTCACGGCGCGGCCGTTCTCCAGCGCCACGCCCTGCGGCAGCAGCGCCACGCTCGACGGCAATTCGACCGTCAGCGCACCGAGGGCGAAGCGGCGAATGCCTGCAGAAGGGAGGCTCAGTTCGGCCACGGTGCCGCTGACGCGCACGACGCCGAGCGTGCTGAGCGGCGCGATGCGGGTCGCCACCAGCCGCACGTCGCGCACGCCGCTGCCCGTGCGCTGGGCGATGGCGTGGACCTCGATGGCGTCGCCCAGCCGCACGTCGGCCAGGCTGGTCAGCGGCGCCTCGAAGACCGTGACCGGTGCGCGCGCGGAGTCGCTGTTGGCCATGATGGTCTGCCCGAGCACGCCCAGGGTGTCGGCCGTGCGCTCGCTGACCCGGCCCACCACGCTGGGCAGCAGCTCCAGCCGCTGCAGCACCTGCGCGCCCGCGGTGTCGGTGGCGAACTCCAGCGAGACCCGGTGGCCCAGCCGGGCATCGCCGACCTCGGCCTGCGCGCCCTCGCGGCGGATCTCGACGCTGGCGGTGCTGTCGTCATGGCGGGTGCCGTCCACGATCACGCTGCCCAGCCCGGACACGGTGCCCACGCTCAGACCCAGCAGCACCGGGCCGCCCGTGCCGTTGGTGCCGACGCTGCCGCCACCACACGCCACCAGCGTGGCCAGCGTCAACCCCGCCACCGTGGCCGCCCACGCCCACCGTCGTTTCAGCATGTCCGTCATCCCTTGCTCCCTGCAGTGCCCGCGTCGTCGGTGCGGTGCGATTTATTCACTTCAAGATGGTAATAAATCCCGAATCGGATGCGGGTATTGCGCACATCGGAAGGGTGGGCGGGATCGGTGTCTGTCGGCTGCAGACCACGCTCGTCGAGTGCCGCTGCGGCATCCAGCGCGATGCAGGCACGGGCTTCGCGCACCATGCCCTCCAGCGCCACGCCCCAGAGCTGCCGGGCGACCTGTCCCAGGTGCTCGGCCGACTCCGGACGCAGTCCCTCGGCAAAGACACTCTGCTCCAGCTGACGCTGCGCGGGAGTGTCGGCCAGCAGGTTGCCCACGGCAGCGGCGATGTGGTCGGCCACGTTGACGGCCATCGTGCCCACCGCCTCCGGATCATGCACGGGCGGCACGAAGCGGTCCGACAGCAGCCGCACCTGCTCCGGCTCGACGGCGACCAGGTGCAGCCGCTCCAGCTCTTCGAGCAGGGTGCGGGGATGCACGTCGCGCGAGGCTTCGCGGGCCAGCGCCTCGAAGCTCGGAGCGGGGCCATGGCGCGGCAGGGTCCGGCGGATGTCGGCCTCGGGCGTGCGGTACTCGGGGTCGGTGATCCACTGCGTGAACAGCGTGGCGGCGGGCGTGGGGGCCAGACGCGGGACGGCGGGCCCGATGGCGCCGGGATCGCTGGCCGCCTCCAGTGCCTCCATGAAGCTGCGCACTTCCTTGCGGTGGATGCCGGTCAGCACGCTCAGCGCCGAATCGGTCACGCGCCGGCCGCGCCGGGCCAGATCGGCGTGGGCTTCGGACAGGTACAGCCCGCGCAGGGTGCGGACCAGGGCGTTCAGGGGGATGCCCTGCACCAGCAGCCAGCGCACGAGCGGCGCCAGCATCACGGCAACGTCGTCGAGCGCCTGCTCGGCAGGGGTGGTCGGGATCGGATCGGTCATCTCTGGACAATGCGGCCGCTCGCCAGGCATGGCAGGCGGTCAAGCCGCAAGTGTGACAGTTCTCACAGTGCTTCCGTGTGGTGATTCGTCAACTTCCGTCACACGCCCTCTTGAAACCCTCTTGAACTCTGGGGGAACAGCCCCATTTCGCCTTGCAGTCGCTGCAAAAACAGGCCAGGAAACGACCCCCATGTCCGACACCCCCCACACCACTCCCTACCAAGACACGGAACCCGCGGCGCTGAGCGCCGACGCGGCGGACACGGCACACGCCGCTGCCAGCGAAGCCGCCGCCCGCATCGCCGAACTGGAGGCGAAGAACGTCGAACTCGCCGACGCCTACCTGCGCGCCAAGGCCGAGGCCGACAACACCCGCCGCCGCGCCGAGGACGAGATCGCCAAGTCGCGCAAGTTCGCCGTGGAGGGGTTTGCCGAGAGCCTGCTGCCGGTCAAGGACAGCCTGGAAGCCGCGCTCGCTACCCACGCCAGCGGCCAGGGTTCGCTGGAGCAGGTGCTCGAAGGCGTCAACATCACGCTGCGCCAGCTCGTGCAGGCGCTGGAGCGCAACAAGGTGATCGAGATCAGCCCCCCCGCCGGCACCAAGTTCGATCCGCACCAGCACCAGGCCATCAGCGTGGTCCCGGCCGACCAGGACGCCAACACCGTCGTGATGGTGCTGCAGAAGGGCTACCTCATCGCCGAGCGGGTGCTGCGCCCGGCCCTCGTCACCGTGGCGGCACCGAAGTAAAGCCGCCAAGCTTGTTCGGGACTTGAAACCGGCCCGATCAGCCGCAGATCACAGACAACCAAGACATTTTCCGGAGCATCCGCACCATGGGCAAAATCATCGGCATCGACCTCGGCACCACCAACTCGTGCGTGTCCGTCATGGAAGGCAACACCACCAAGGTGATCGAGAACAGCGAAGGTGCGCGCACCACGCCGTCGATCATCGCGTACCAGGAAGACGGCGAGATCCTCGTCGGCGCCTCGGCCAAGCGCCAGGCGGTGACCAACCCGCGCAACACGCTGTACGCGGTCAAGCGCCTGATCGGTCGCAAGTTCACCGAGAAGGAAGTGCAGAAGGACATCGACCTGATGCCCTACACCATCGCGGCGGCCGACAACGGCGACGCCTGGGTGGAAGTGCGCGGCAAGAAGATGGCGCCCCCGCAGGTCTCGGCCGAAGTGCTGCGCAAGATGAAGAAGACCGCCGAGGACTACCTGGGCGAAGAAGTCACCGAGGCCGTGATCACGGTGCCGGCCTACTTCAACGACGCGCAGCGGCAAGCCACCAAGGACGCAGGCCGCATCGCCGGTCTGGATGTCAAGCGCATCATCAACGAGCCGACCGCCGCCGCACTGGCCTTCGGTCTGGACAAGCACGGCAAGGGCGACCGCAAGATCGCCGTCTATGACCTCGGCGGCGGCACGTTCGACGTGTCCATCATCGAGATCGCCGACGTGGATGGCGAGATGCAGTTCGAAGTGCTGTCGACCAACGGCGACACCTTCCTGGGCGGCGAGGACTTCGACCAGCGCATCATCGATTTCATCGTCACCGAGTTCAAGAAGGAACAGGGCGTCGACCTGACCAAGGACGTGCTGGCCCTGCAGCGGCTGAAGGAAGCCGCCGAGAAGGCCAAGATCGAGCTGTCGAACTCGTCGCAGACCGACGTGAACCTGCCCTACATCACGGCCGACGCCAGCGGCCCGAAGCACCTGAACATCAAGCTGACCCGCGCCAAGCTGGAGTCGCTGGTGGACGAGCTGATCGAGCGCACGATCGCCCCCTGCCGCACCGCAATGAAGGATGCGGGCGTCTCGGCCAGCGCCATCGACGACGTGATCCTGGTCGGTGGCATGACCCGCATGCCCAAGGTGCAGGAGAAGGTCAAGGAGTTCTTCGGCAAGGAGCCGCGCAAGGACGTGAACCCGGACGAGGCCGTGGCCGTCGGTGCCGCGATCCAGGGCCAGGTGCTGGGCGGCGACCGCAAGGACGTGCTGCTGCTGGACGTGACGCCGCTGAGCCTGGGCATCGAGACCCTGGGCGGCGTGATGACCAAGATGATCACCAAGAACACGACCATCCCGACCAAGTTCGCGCAGACCTTCTCGACCGCGGACGACAACCAGCCGGCGGTGACGATCAAGGTGTTCCAGGGTGAGCGCGAGCTGGCCACGGGCAACAAGCTGCTGGGTGAGTTCAACCTCGAAGGCATTCCGCCGGCCCAGCGCGGCACGCCGCAGATCGAGGTCAGCTTCGACATCGACGCCAACGGCATCCTGCACGTCGGCGCCAAGGACAAGGGCACCGGCAAGGAAAACAAGATCACCATCAAGGCGAACTCGGGCCTGTCGGAAGAAGAGATCCAGAAGATGGTGCGCGACGCCGAGGTGAACGCCGCCGAGGACAAGAAGAAGGTCGAGATCGTGCAGTCGAAGAACCAGGGCGACGCCATGGTCCACTCGACGCGCAAGTCGCTCACCGAGTACGGCGACAAGCTGGACGCGGGCGAGAAGGACAAGATCGAGGCCGCGATCAAGGCCGTCGAGGAAGCCATCAAGGGCGACGACAAGGAGCTGATCGAGGCCAAGACCAACGAGCTGATGACGGCCAGCCAGAAGCTCGGCGAGAAGATGTACGCCGACATGCAGGCCCAGCAAGCGGCGGCCGGCGCAGCGGGTGCGGCGGGCGCAGCGGGTGGCGAAGCCCCCAAGTCGGATCCGTCCAACCCGGATGTCGTGGACGCCGAGTTCAAGGAAGTCAAGAAGTGATCCGCTGATCCACCGGCATCTGCACGGTGGTCTCCGCCGCGTTCGAGTTCCCTGCTCGGCGCGGCGTTCCTGTTTGAAAAGCCCGGCCTGTCGGGCCAGCTGCTGTCGGAACTGTCCATGGCAAAGCGTGACTATTACGAAGTCCTCGGCATCGCCAAGAACGCGAGCGACGAAGACATCAAGAAGGCCTATCGCAAGATGGCCATGAAACACCACCCGGACCGCAACCAGGGGGATGGCGCGAAGGCGGCCGAAGAGAAGTTCAAGGAGGCCAAGGAAGCCTACGAGATGCTCTCGGACGCCCAGAAGCGCCAGGCCTACGACCAGTTCGGTCACGCAGGGGTCGACCCGAACGCGGGCGGGTTCCGCGGCGGTCCGGAAGGCTTCGGCGGTGGTGGCTTCGCGGAAGCGTTCGGCGACATCTTCGGCGACATCTTCAGCCAGGGCGGTGCGGGTGGCCAGCGGCGCGGGGGCCAGCAGGTCTACCGCGGCGCGGACCTGTCCTACGCCATGGAGATCACGCTGGAGGAAGCGGCCCTCGGCAAGGAAGCCCAGATCCGCATTCCCACCTGGGAAGAGTGCGACACCTGCCACGGCAGCGGCGCCAAGCCCGGCACCAGCGCCAAGACCTGCACGACCTGCCACGGGTCGGGCACCGTCCACCTGCGCCAGGGCTTCTTCAGCATCCAGCAGACCTGCCCGCACTGCCACGGCACGGGCAAGATCATCCCCGAGCCGTGTGTCACCTGCAGCGGCCAGGGCAAGGTCAAGAAGCAGAAGACGCTCGAAGTCAAGATCCCGGCCGGCATCAACGAGGGCCAGCGCATCGCCCTGCGCGGCCACGGCGAGCCGGGTCAGCAAGGCGGGCCGGCGGGCGATCTCTACGTCGAGATCCGCATCAAGCAGCACGACATCTTCGAGCGCGACGGCGACGACCTGCACTGCACGGTACCGGTGAGCGTCATCACGGCGGCACTCGGAGGCTCCGTCTCCGTGCCCACGCTGGGGGGCGAGGCCGAGATCGAACTGCCCGAAGGCACCCAGCACGGCAAGACCTTCCGCCTGCGCGGCAAGGGCATCAAGGGCATCCGCTCGAACTACCCCGGCGACCTCTACTGCCACATCCAGATCGAGATCCCGATCAAGCTCAGCGAGCACCAGCGCAAGCTGCTCAAGGAGCTGGACGAGTCGCTCAAGAAGGGCGGCGACAAGCACTCGCCGACCGCCAAGAGCTGGACCGATCGGATGAAGGACTTGTTCAAGTAAGCTGCCCCCATGTCCGATCGCTTCCTGAACACCGACAAGGTCGATGACCTGCTCGACACGCTGTTTCTCCATGAGGACGTGCGCGTCGATCTGGTCTCGCGGCTGCGGGGGCTGGTGCTGGCGGCCGACCCGCGCATCTGCGAGGAGGTGAAGTACGGCGGGATCCTGTTCTCCGCCGGCTCCCCCTTCTGCGGCGTGTTCTCGCACCCGACGCATGTGATGCTGGAGTTCAGCCGCGGGGCCGACCTGCCGGACCCGGACCGCCTGCTCGAAGGCGACGGCAAGAAGCGCCGCCACCTCAAGCTGACCGTGCCAACCGACCTCCGGCGCAAGAAGGTGCGCGAGTTCGTGCTGCTGGCGCTGGCGGCCACGACCGTGGCCAGCACACGGCAGCGACGCTGAGCGGTGCGGGATTGCCGCTAGACACGGCGGCGGTGGGTTGCAGTAGGCTGTGCGAATCGTCACACCAACGCTTCGAGAGTCCGCGATGCACCGCTTCTCCCTCCGCGCAGCCAGTCGCCTGCTCGTCGCACTGTGCGCCATGGCTGGCGCCATGCCCGCCTTCGCTGCAGGCGACATCACCGTCCTGACCGCCTGGTACGGCCAGTCCTGCGGCACCACCCACGGCAACGTCACCGCCCACGTGCAGTCACGCTGCAACGGGCGGCGCAGCTGCAACTACCCGGTGGAAGTGCAGACACTGGGCGACCCGTCCCCCGGCTGCCAGAAGAACTTCGTGGTGCTCTACACCTGCTCTGATGCCACCACGGTCCGGCTGGTCCAGCTCACCGCCGAAGCCAGCGGACGCCTGGTGGAGCTGAGCTGCGTGCCGGTGCCGACCGTGCCCGTGCCCGCCACCTCGGCACGCTGACACCGCCTCACGCCGACGCCGCCCACTCCGTCTCCCCCACACCCCACTCCGCCAGCACCGCCTCGGTATGCTGGCCAAGCTGCGGTGGTGCGGTGTGGTAGACCACGGGCGTCGCCGACAGCCGGATCGGATTGGCCACCCCTGGCACCGACTCGGCCAGCGCATGTGGCAGCTCCACCCGCAGCCCGCGGGCCCGGACCTGCGGATCGGCGAACACCTCATCCAGCCGGTTGATCGGCCCGCAGGGCACCGCCTGCGACTCCAGCGCGCGGATCCACTCGGCCGTCGTGCGCATCACCGTCGTCTGCCGCAGCAACGGAATCAGCACCGCCCGATGCACCACGCGGGCCGCGTTGGTCGCGAACCGCACGTCCGTCGCCCACTCGGGCCGGCCCGCCACAGCGCAGAACCGCGCAAACTGCCCGTCGTTGCCGATCGCCAGGATCATGTCGCCATCGGCCGTCGGAACATCCTGGTAAGGCACGATGTTCGGGTGCGCGTTGCCCATGCGGCCCGGCACCATGCCGCTGATGAGGTAGTTGCCCGCCTGGTTGGCCAATGCGGCGACCTGCACGTCCAGCAGGGCCAGGTCGATGTGCTGACCCTGCCCGGTGCGCTCGCGGTGGTGCAGCGCGGCGAGGATACCGATGGCCGCATGCAGCCCGGTCATCACGTCCGTCAGCGCGACGCCCACCTTCTGCGGCCCTGCGCCCTCCTCCGCATCGCTGCGGCCGGTCACGCTCATCAGGCCGCCCATGCCCTGGATGAGGAAGTCGTAGCCGGCGCGCCCGGCATACGGCCCCGTCTGACCAAAGCCGGTGATGGAGCAGTAGATCAGCCGGGGATGTCGCGCACACAGCGTCTGGTGGTCCAGCCCGTAGCGCCGCAGCCCGCCGACCTTGAAGTTCTCCAGCACGACATCCGCCTCGGCCGCCAGCCGCTGCAGCACACGCTGGCCGTCTGGCGTGGCCATGTCGATGGCGACCGATCGCTTGTTGCGGTTGGCACAGAAGAAGTAGGCGGCGTCTCCGGTGTCGCGGCCCTCGGTGTCCTGGAGCCACGGCGGGCCCCAGTTGCGCGTGTCATCGCCATTGCCGGGGCGCTCGACCTTGACGACATCGGCCCCCAGGTCCGCCAGCATCTGCGACGCCCACGGCCCGGCCAGCACGCGCGACAGGTCCAGCACCTTCAAGCCATCGAGCGCAGTCATGCTCAGAACGCCGGGATGCCGGTGATGGCCCGACCCAGGATCAGCGCGTGGATGTCGTGTGTGCCCTCGTAGGTGTTGACGACCTCCAGGTTGACGAGGTGCCGCGCCACGCCGAACTCGTCCGAGATGCCGTTGCCGCCGAGCATGTCGCGGGCGGTGCGGGCGATGTCGAGCGCCTTGCCGCAGGAGTTGCGCTTCATGATCGAGGTCAGGTCGGTCGCCGCCGAGCCGTCATCCTTCATCCGCCCGAGCCGCAGGCAGCCCTGCAGACCCAGCGCGATCTCGGTCAGCATGTCGGCGAGCTTCTTCTGCACGAGCTGGTTCGCGGCCAGCGGCTTGCCGAACTGCTGGCGGTCCATCGTGTACTGGCGCGCCGTCTCGAAGCAGAACTCCGCCGCCCCCAGCGCACCCCAGGCGATGCCGTAGCGGGCGCTGTTCAGGCAGGTGAACGGCCCCTTCAGCCCGCGCACGTCGGGGAAGGCGTTCTCCTCCGGGCAGAACACGTTGTCCATCACGATCTCGCCGGTGATCGACGCCCGCAGGCCGACCTTGCCGTGGATCGCCGGCGCGCTGAGGCCCTGCCAGCCCTTCTCCAGCACGAAGCCCCGGATCTGCCCCTCGTCGTCCTTGGCCCAGACGACGAAGACATCCGCGATCGGCGAGTTCGTGATCCACATCTTCGAGCCGGTCAGCGCGTAGCCACCGTCCACCTTGCGGGCGCGGGTGACCATGCTGCCGGGGTCGCTGCCATGGTTCGGCTCGGTCAGGCCGAAGCAGCCGATCCACTCGCCGGTGGCCAGCTTCGGCAGGTACTTCCGCCTGGTCGCCTCGTGGCCGAAGGCATGGATCGGCACCATCACCAGCGACGACTGCACGCTCATCATCGAGCGGTAGCCCGAATCGATCCGCTCGACCTCCCGCGCCACCAGCCCGTAGCAGACGTAGTTCAGGCCCGCACCGCCGTACTGCTCGGGAATGGTGGGTCCGAGCAGACCGAGCTGGCCCATCTCGCGGAAGATCGCTGCGTCGGTCCGCTCATGCCGGAAGGCTTCGGTCACACGCGGCATCAACCGGTCCTGGCAATAGGCACGGGCAGCGTCGCGCACGGCGCGTTCGTCCTCGGTGAGCTGGTGGTCGAGCAGCAGCGGGTCTTGCCACTGAAAGGATGCGCGTTGCGGGTGTGCCATGCCTGGGTCTCCAAATGCCATGCGTGCATATCCTAGAGGGCACACCATGCACATTCAAACGAGAATAATGCACGCAGCTCTTCACGGAACGCACTCCCTGAATCATCTGGTGACAATCAGCCGGCCTCGCCCATCCTCCCCTTGAAACGCCGCATCCCCAGCACCGCCGCCCTCACCGCCTTCGACGCCTCGGCCCGCCACGAGAGCTTCACCCGCGCCGCCGCCGAGCTGTCGCTGACACAGAGTGCGGTGTGCCGGCAGGTGGCGGGGCTGGAGGGCATGCTCGGGGTCAAGCTGTTCCGGCGCACCCGCCGCGGCGTGGAGCTGACCGACGAGGGCCGCACCTACGCCCTGCGGGTCGCGGAGCGGCTCGACGCGCTGGAGCGGGATGCGCTGGAACTGATGGCTGGCGCCGGGGGCACACCCGTCATCGAGCTGGCGGTGGTGCCGACCTTCGGCACGCGCTGGCTGCTGCCACGGCTGCCGCAGTTCCTGGCCGGCGCGGTGCAGATCAACCTGCACACCCGCACCCGCCCCTTCCTCTTCGACGACACTCCCTTCGACGCAGCCATCTACGCCGGCGATGGCCACTGGCCCGGCTGCGTGACGCACAAGGTGCTGGCCGAGCGGCTGATCGCCGTGTGCAGCCCCGCCCTGATCGCTCCGCATGGCGCACCGCTGCCCCTGCACGCCCTGACCCGGCTGCCCCTGCTGCAGCAGACCACCCGCCCGCATGCATGGCGGCGCTGGTTCGAGGCAGGGGGGATGACCTGCGAGGGCGAGCTGCGCGGGCCGCGCTACGAGCAGTTCTCGATGAGCGTGCAGGCGGCCGTGCTCGGGCTGGGCGTGGCGCTGGTGCCGGATTTTCTGGTGGCCGACGAGCTGGCGCAGGGGCGGCTGGTCCAGACGGTGCGCGAATCGCACGACAGCGACCGCGCTTACTACTACGTCGTGCCGGAAAGCCGCGAGCACGACCGGCTGCTGGCCCGCTTCGGCACCTGGCTGGCCAGCACCGCGGCGGAGTCCTGCGCATGACATGGATCCCCGCACGCACGCCGCAGACTCCCCAGCGTCTGGCCTTGCTGGGCGGGATCTGGCTGGCCGCGGCAGGCGAGTGGCGTCTGTGGGACACCCTGGCGCGGCTGTCGACGCTGGGCGATACCGGGGTGCCGGGTTTCATCGGCTCGGCGATGCTGCTGCTGGTGGCGGTCTACACGCTGGCGCTGAGTCTGCTGGCGTGGCCCCGGCTGATCCGCCCTGCCCTGAGCCTGGCGCTGCTCGCGCTGGCATGGTCGGCGCTGGAGGTGGAGGCCCGGCCGCTGGACATGCCGGCCCCGACGCTGGCGCTGCTGCTGACTGGCGGACCGCTGCTGTGGCTGTGGAGCCGGCCGGTGGCGCGCACGGCCGACACCTGGGCACAGCTGCTCCACAACCTCGGACTGGCCCTGGGCGGAGCGGGCGTGGCGGCGGCCGTGCTGATCCTGAACGTCGCCGATTTCTCGTGGATGTGGCTGCAGCACGGCGATCTGCTCGACACGCTCCAACCAGCGCGACTCTGGCAAGGCTGGCTGTCCGTCCAGAATCACCTGTTTTTGCAGACTTCGCAGTGCATCCGCGCAATTTCACCGGACGGGCGTGGTGGATTTGATTAAATACGCACTGCCCCCATCGTCGCCACCTGCCCAGTGCCAGAACCCGTGTCCCCGCCTCTGCCGTTGACGCGCCGCCACCTGATGGCCTGGAGCACGCTGGTCGTGTGTGCGGCGGCCACCGCCCTCACCCTGGTGGCCCGCGACCCCGCCAGCCCCCGGGAATTGCACGACACCCCACTGCGGGCCGGCTACGCCATCGAAGCCCCTTACGCCTTCCGCGACCCCCAGGGCCAGCTGCGCGGCGAGGCGGTGGACACGCTGCGGGTGGTGCTGCGCCGAGCCGGTCTGCCAGAGCCGGTGTGGGTGCATGTCGAGTTCGCGCGGCTGCTGCACGAACTGCACAGCGGGCGCATCGACGTGATCGCCGCCGGCATGTTCATCACGCCACAGCGCGCCGCACAGGCCGACTTCACCCGCCCGACCACCAGCGTGCGCACCGCCTTGCTCGTCCCCGAAGGCAATCCGCTGCGGCTGCACGCACTCGCAGACCTGCGGCGCTCGGCCGGGACACGGCTGGCGGTGCTGGAAGGTTCGTTCGAACTGCAGCAGGCCCAGGCGGCCGGGCTGCTCGATACCCAGCTGCTGCGCCTGCCTGACCCCGCCACCGCGCTGACCGCCGTGCGCACCGGCCAGGCGGCGGCGTTCGTGCTGTCGGCTCCTTCGCTGCGCTGGATCGTGCGCGACACGCCGGGTCTGGCGCTGGCCGAGCCCTTCACCACGCCGCAGCACCTCGGCCAGCCCGACATCGGCTTTCCGGCCTTCGTCTTCCGCCCCGGCGATCCACGCCACGCCGCAGTCGACCAGGCCCTGTCGGGCTACCTGGGCAGCGCCGACCACCTGCGCCTCATGGCCGACTACGGCTTCAGCAGCGCCGATGTGGCCGCGGCCCATGGCCTGTCGCCCCCACGGCACATGGTGGCAGTCCAGCCATGAACCCACCGGCGGTGCGCATGCTGGGCGTGATCGCCATGTTCGGCGTGCTCTGCCTGACGCTGATCACTTGGGCGGAGCTGCGCTGGCACGCCACGCTGATCGACACGTACCAGCCCGAGCGGCTCATCGGTGAAGTGCGCATGCACCTGCAGTCCGCCGAGCTGCAGATCGCACGCGACCCCGGCGCCCGGACCTCGGCTTCGGCGGACGGTGCGCTCGACAACGCCTACCTCGCCAGCACCGCCCTGCTCGACCAGATGCAGCGCCAGGCCCGGCGTAGCGACGACGCCACCCGGATGGTACAAGCGGTGCAGGCGGCGCAGGCCTGTGTCGAACAGGTCGATCGTCTGCGCAAGGCACTGCGCCAGCAGCCCGGCACCGACCTTCGGCAGGCGGGCATCACCCTGCAGGCGCTGCACGTGGACCTGGACCGCTCGGTGATGGACCTGGAGCGACAGGCCGACGGACTGCGCCGGGAACGGCTGCGTCAGCAAGGTCTGCTGAACAGGGTCACGCTGGTGCTGGTCGCCCTCGGCACGCTGGCGTTGCTGCTGCTGCAGCAGCACCACGCCCGCCAGCACGAGCGCACGCTGCGGGAACTCGCACGCCGGGAATCGCACCTGCGCGCCTTCACCAGCGCCATGCCCGACGTGTCTTTCGTGCTGGACGCCAAAGGCACTTATCTGGAGGTCTACGGCCAGTCCGACAAGCTCGTGGCACCAGCCGCCACCCTGATCGGTCGGAACTACCACACGTTCGTTCCCCCGGACGTCGCACAGCGCATCGACGCCATGCTCCGGCGCACCCTGACCACGCGGGAGGTCGCCAGCACCGAATACAGCCTGGACCTGCGCGGCAAGACCCATTGGTTCGAGGCCCGCGCCCACGCCCTGCCCGACACCGACGACCGTGTCGTGGCCATCAGCTGGGACATCAGCGAGCGCAAGCACAACGAGGCCCGCATCCGCACCCTTGGCCGCCTCTACAGCTTCCTGAGCCAGGTCAACCAGTCCATCGTCTGGACACGCTCGCCACCCGAGCTGTTCGAGCGCATCTGCCGCGTGGCACTGAGCCATGGGGACTTCACCATGGCCTGGGTCGCCCAGGTCGACGCGGGCGGACTGCACCTGGTCCCGGTTGCACAGGCGGGTCAGGCGCAGGCGACCGCCAGCGAGCACCTGCCCTGCATCCTGCGCCTGGACGCCCCGAAGGAGTCCCCCCAGCATCCGGCGCTGCGCTGCTGGCGCAGCGGCCACCTGCGCTGGGACACCCCACCGGAGGCGCGCTCGCAGGCGGTGGCGCTGCCCGTGACCTGCGACGAGCGCATCACCGCCGTGCTGGTGCTCGTGCGCGAGGGCCTCGACCCCGAGGACGCCGAAGAACAGGCGCTGTTCCAGGAAATCGCCGCCGACCTGTCCTTCGCGCTGACGCAGTTCCGCCGCCGCGAGCAGTGGCGCGAGGGCCAGGACCGCAACCGGCTGCACGCCGCCGCACTGGAGAGCACACAGGACGGGGTGATCGTCTCCGACATGCGGCGCATGGTCGTCTCGGTCAACCGTGCCTTCACCGAGATCACCGGCTATTCGGCGCAGGAGGCGATCGGCAGCACGCCCGCCTTCCTGCACTGCGACCGCAACCCCGCTGACATCCAGGACACCATCCGCGCCACGGTGCTCGATGCGGGACGCTGGCAAGGAGAACTCTGGAGCCGCCGACGCGACGGCACATGCCAGATGCTGTGGTGCTCGGTGGCCACGGTCAGCGACGAGCAGGGGCTGCCCACCCACTTCGTCTCGGTCTTCACCGACATCACCGCCAAGAAGGAGGCCGAAGCCCGGCTGCGTGACCTCGCCCACCTCGACAGCCTCACCGGACTGCCCAACCGGCTGATGATCCTGTCGCGCATGACCCATGCCCTGGCGGCAGCGCAGCGGCAGCGGCACAAGGTCGCGGTGCTCTACATCGACCTGGACAACTTCAAGAACGTCAACGACAGCCTGGGCCACAGTGCGGGCGACCAGCTGCTGCTCGGCGTGGCGCAGCGCCTGGCCCAGCGCACGCGGCGCGACGACACGCTGGGGCGGCTGGGTGGCGACGAGTTCATCGTGCTGCTGGAGACGCTGCGCGACGGCGAGGATGCGGGCGCGATCGCGCAGGAGCTGCTGCACCTGCTGTCACGCCCGTTCGATGTCGGCCCCAGCGAGGTCTACGTGCAGGCCTCCATCGGCATCAGCCTGTTCCCCGACGACGGCAGCGAAGTGGAAGACCTGCTGCGCGACGCCGACACCGCCATGTACCAGGCCAAGCGCGCCGGCCGCGGCACCTACCGCTACTACACCGAGGCGCTCACCCAGGCCGCGCAAGTACGGCTGCAGCTCGACACCCGCCTGCGCCGGGCGCTGGAGCGGGACGAATTCCAGCTCTGGTACCAACCGCTCTACAGCCTGGCCAGTCAGCGCCTGATCGGTCTGGAAGCCCTGGTCCGCCTGCACCAGCCCGGGCTGCCGCCTGTCGGGCCAGCCGAGTTCATCCCCGTGCTGGAGGACACCGGCCACATCGTCGCGCTGGGCGAGTGGGTGACGAACGAAGCGTGTCGGCAAGGTCGGGCGTGGCTGGACGAAGGACTGGACTTCGGGTGCATCGCGGTCAACATCTCGGCGGTGGAGATGCAGCGCGGTGGCACGGTGGCCCGTGTGCAGAAGGCGCTCGACACCCACAGCCTGCCCGCACACCACCTGGAGCTGGAGATCACCGAATCCGGCCTGATGCAGCAGGGCGACCACAGCGAAGCGTTCCTGCACAGCCTGCGCGCGATGGGGGTGCAGCTGGCCATCGACGATTTCGGCACGGGTTACTCCTCGCTGTCGCACCTCAAGCGTTTCCCGGTCAGCAAGCTCAAGATCGACCGCAGCTTCATCCGCGACCTGATGACCGACCCCACCGACGCACAGCTCGTCAACGCCATGGTCGCCATGGGTCGCAGCCTGGGCATCTCGGTGCTGGCCGAAGGCGTGGAGACCGAAGCCCAGCTGCAGCGACTCAAGAGCATCGGCTGCGACGCCGTGCAGGGTTACTTCCTCGGGCGGCCCGAGCCGGCCACCACCGCGCGCCACTGGCTGCAGCGCACCAGCACCACAGCCGACCCTCCTGCATGCGAGGTCTGGCCCGAGATCTGAGTCCGATCCAGACACGCCCGGTGCGCACTCCTACAATGGTCCGGTGAACACCCTCAACGCCGATCTGCACTGCCACTCGACCGTCTCCGACGGCACCCTGAGTCCCGAAGCCGTGGCCGCCCGCGCCCATGCCAATGGCGTGGCCTTGTGGGCGCTCACCGACCACGACGAGGTCGGCGGCCAGGCCCGCGCCCGCGCCGCGGCCCACGCGCTGGGCATGGCGCACCTGACGGGCGTGGAGATTTCGGTCACCTTCGCGGGCGAGACGGTCCACATCGTCGGCCTGGGCTTCGACGAGGAGGACGCCGCGCTGTGCGCAGGCCTGGCGGCCACCCGTGGCGGACGGGAAGAGCGTGCCCGCCAGATGGCGACGGAGCTGCGCAAGGTCGGCATCGAAGGGGCGTTCGAGGGCGCGCTGAAGTACGTCGGCAACCCGGACCTGATCTCGCGCACCCACTTCGCGCGCTTTCTGGTCGAGACCGGCAAGTGCCACGACACCAACGACGTGTTCCGCAAGTACCTCGCCGACGGCAAGCCCGGCTACGTCCCCCACCGCTGGGCGGGTCTGGGCGACGCGGTGCGCTGGATCTCGCAGGCCGGCGGCGTGGCCGTCATCGCCCATCCCGGCCGCTACCACCGCTTCAACCCGACCACCGAGTACGCGCTGTTCTCCGAATTCAGGGAACACGGTGGCCAGGGCGTCGAGGTCGTCACGGGCAGCCACACGGTGTCGGAGTACGGCAAGTACGCCGCGATGGCGACCGAGTTTGGCCTCGCGGCGTCCAGGGGCAGCGACTTCCACTCCCCCGGCGAGAGCCGCACCGACCTGGGCAAGCTGCCGCCGCTGCCGAGCCATCTGACGCCCGTGTGGTCGCTGCTCGCCGAGCGCATCACGTCTCCGGTCTGATCCTCTTTCCGATCCGCTTGCCCCGCCATGGCCCAGTACTTCGAAGTCCACCCCGACAATCCGCAGCCCCGCCTGCTCCGTCAGGCCGTGGCCATCCTCGCGGCCGGGGGTGTCGCCGCGATCCCGACCGACTCCAGCTACGCGCTGGTGTGCCACCTGGACGACAAGGCAGCCGTCGATGCGCTGCGCCGCGCCCGCGGGGTCGACGACAAGCACCATCTGACGCTGCTGTGCCGCGACCTGTCCGAGCTGGCCAGCTACGCCAAGGTGGACAACAAGCAGTACCGCCTGCTGAAAAGCGCCACCCCCGGCCCCTACACCTTCATCCTCGAAGCGACCAAGGAAGTCCCGCGCCGCGTCTCGCACCCGTCTCGGCGCACCATCGGTCTGCGCGTGCCGGACCACGGGGTGACGCAGGAACTGCTGTCGCTGCTGGGCCAGCCGCTGCTGTGCACGACGCTGATCCCGCGTGGCGAGACAGATCCACTCAACGACGCCGAGGAGATCCGCGAACGCTATGACCACCTGATCCAGGCCATCGTGGATGCCGGCGCCTGTCCCGCCGAGCCGACTTCGGTGGTCGACCTGAGCAGCGGCGAGGCGGTGGTGGTGCGGGTCGGACGCGGGGATCTGGCAGCGCTCGGACTGGCCTGATCGCCATGGCGAAGAAGTCCGTCCACGTCAGCCAGACGCCTGCAACGCAGTTCCTCCAGGCACAGGGTCTCGCCTACACCGAACACCCCTACGACTATGTGGAACACGGTGGCACGGCCGAGTCCGCCCGCCAGCTCGGAGTGGACGAACACGCGGTGGTCAAGACGCTGGTGATGCAGGACCAGGATGCACGGCCGCTGGTGATCCTGATGCACGGCGACCGGCAGGTGAGCACCAAGAACCTCGCTCGCCAGATCGGCGCCAAGAAGGTCGAGCCGTGCAAGCCCGAGGTGGCGCAGCGGCACAGCGGCTACCTCGTCGGCGGCACGTCGCCGTTCGGTTTCCGCAAGGTGGTGCCGGTGTACGTGGAGGCGAGCGTGCTGGCGTGCGAGCGGATCTACCTCAACGGCGGTCGGCGGGGCTACCTCGTGGGCATCGACCCGGCGGTGCTGACGGTGGCACTGGGGGCGGTGGCGGTGCAGGCGGCGGAGCCAGGCAGGGCTTGACCCACCCGCTGGCGTGATACGTGGCGGCTTACACTCGCGCCCTGTTCCCAAGCTCTCTCGCATCACACCCATGACCACGCTCTGGATCGTGGTGGCCGTCGTGGCCGCCTACCTCATCGGCTCGCTGTCGTTCGCCGTCATCATCAGCCGCTCCATGGGCCTGGACGACCCGCGCAGCTACGGCTCGGGCAACCCCGGCGCCACCAACGTGCTGCGCTCGGGCAACAAGAAGGCCGCCGTGCTGACGCTGGTGTTCGATGCGCTCAAGGGGCTGATCCCAGTGCTGCTGGTGCAGCTGTTCGGCGATCGCATCGGCTTCGGCGATGGCACGGCCGCGCTGGTCGGACTTGCCGCGTTCCTCGGGCACCTCTGGCCGGTGTTCTTCCGCTTCGAGGGTGGCAAGGGCGTGGCCACGGCAGCCGGCGTGCTGCTGGGCTTCAACGTCTGGCTCGGGCTGGCGACGCTGCTGGTGTGGGGGCTGGTGGCGTATGGCTCGCGGTATTCGTCGCTGGCCGCGCTGGTGGCCGCCGTGTCCGCACCGATGGTCCAGACGCTGGTGTGGGGGCCGTCGATGGCGACGCTGGCCATCGTGCTGATGTGCCTGCTGCTGGTCTGGCGCCACGCCGGCAACATCAGCAAGCTGATGCAAGGCACCGAAAGCCGCATCGGCCAGAAAGCGACCGCTCCCACCCCCGGCGCCGACAAGCCCGCCGCCCGCGCAGCCAAGGCCGCCAAGCCCCCGCGTGGCGCACGCCAGAACCGCCGCCGCACCCACTGACCCCTGCCGGAGTCCCCACGCATGACCACACTGCAACGCTTCGATGTCGGCGCCCGGCTGTCCGAGATGGCGATCCACCACGGCACGGTCTACCTCGCCGGTCAGGTGCCCGATGACGCCACGCAAGACATCCGCGGCCAGACCGCGCAGGTGCTGGCGATGATCGACCGGCTGCTGGCGCGTGCCGGCAGCGACCGGACGCGGCTGCTGATGGTGCAGATCTACCTGACCGATCTGGCCGACTTCGAGGGCATGAACGCGGTCTGGGACGCCTGGGTGCCGGCGGGCCACGCGCCGCCACGTGCCACGGTGCAGGCGCAGCTCGCCCGCCCGGAGTGGAAGATCGAGATCGTCGCCACCGCAGCGGTCGCCGGCACATGAACGCGCTGTGGCAGCGCCTGCGCCAGAGCGGCCTCCTCGCCGTGCTGGTGGTCGGCCTCGTCGCCTGGGGGCTGGGCCGGGTCGTGCAGACACAGGTGCAGTCGGGGCACGCCGAGGCACTGCGCCAGGTGGCCCGGCCGGGCGACATCCGCATGATCTCCTCGGTGACGTGCATCTTCTGCACCAAGGCGCGGCAGTACATGACCGAGCACCGCATCCCCTTCGAGGAATGCCTGATCGAGCGGGACGCAGCGTGTCTGGCCGACTACAAGCGCCTCGGCGCGTCCGGTACGCCGACACTGCTCATCCGCGGCCAGCGCCAGCTCGGCTTCGACCCCCAGCGCGTCACCAGCGCGCTGGGCGGTTGACCAGCACGTCCTTCAGACCGCCGGATCGCCGAAACGGCGCCGCAGCGCGTCGATCTCGGCCAGCAGCGCCGGGCTGAGCTGCACGTCCCACGCCGCCACGTCTTCCTCCAGCTGCGCCACGCTGGTGACACCGATGATGGTGCTCGCCACCGACCAGCGCCGGTAGCAGAACGCCAGTGCCATCTGCGTCGGTGTCAGGCCGTGGTCGCGGGCCAGCGCGTTGTAGGCGCGGGCGGCCTCCAGCGCCTCGGGCCGCGCCCAACGCTGCTTCTTCATGCTCGCGAACAGTGCCAGCCGGCCAGGCTTGTGCGCATCGTCGTGGAAGCCCACGGCGTCGTACTTGCCCGTCAGCAGCCCGAAGCCCAGCGGCGAGTAGGCCAGCAGCGACACGTCGTGCCGGTGCATCGCCTCGTCCAGCCCGTTGTCGGGCACGCGGTTGACGAGGCAGTAGGCGTTCTGCACCGTGGCGATGCGCGGCAGGCCAGCCCGCTCGGCGGCGTGGACGAACTCGCAGACACCGTAGGGCGTCTCGTTGGACACGCCGACCGCGCGCACCTTGCCATCGCGCACCAGCCGCTGCAGGGCTTCGAGCTGCGCCTCGACCGAGCTGCCAGGCTGGTCGCGGCGGGTCGGGTCGTAGTAGGTGGCGCCGAAGGCGGGCACGGCGCGCACCGGCCAGTGGATCTGGTACAGGTCGATCACGTCGGTCTGCAGACGGCGCAGGCTGCCTTCGCAGGCCGCCACGATGTCGTCCGGCGTCAGATCGGCGCTGCCGTTGCGGATCCACGGCATGCCCCGCGACGGCCCGGCCACCTTGGTCGCCAGCGTGACCTTCTGGCGCGCTGCAGGCCGGCTGGCGAACCAGTTGCCCAGGATGATTTCGGTCTTGTTGTAAGTCTCCGGGCGCGGCGGCACGGCGTACATCTCGGCGGTGTCGAGGAAGTCGATGCCGAGTTCGAGCGCACGGTCGAGGATGGCGAAGGCACCAGCCTCATCGACCTGTTCGCCGAAGGTCATGGTGCCGAGGCAGATCGGGCTGACGCGCAGGTCGCTGCGGCCGAGGGTGACGGGTTGCATGGGAGGACTCTCCAGTCAGGGGTGTCAGAGGACCGAGGCAACGGTCTCGAACGGCAGGCGCGGCCCGCGTGGCCGGTTGCCGGACGGGTCGCCGTAGCCGAGGTTGATCAGGAAGTTGGCCTTGAAGCGGCCATCGGGGAAGAACTCGGCGTTGACCTTGGCCGCGTCGAAGCCGCCCATCGGGCCGCAGTCCAGCCCCAGCTGGCGCGCCGCGATGATCAGGTAGGCGCCCTGCAGCGTGCTGTTGCGAAAGGCATTCGCCTCCGCCAGCGCGGCGTTGCCCGCGAACATGGCTGCCGCCGTCGGGACCGCCGGGAACTGCGTCGGCAGGTGCTCGTGGAAGCGGCTGTCCTGCGCGACGATGACGCAGACTGGCGCGGACATCGTCTTGTCCAGGTTGCCCGGCGACAGCGCGGGGGCGAGCCGGGCCTTGGCCTCGGCGCTGCGCACGAAGACGTAGCGCGCTGGCTGGCAGTTCATCGAGGTCGGCCCCCACTGGGCGAGGTCGTAGAGCTGCTGCAGCAACCCGTCGGGCACCGGCTGGTCGGTGAACTTGTTGAAGGTGCGGGCATTCAGGAAGGTCTGTTCAAGGGCGGCCAGGGGCAGCGGTGTGGTCATGCCAGGAAGCTCCGGATGAATAAACTCGAAGTGTCGCCGTTCTGCGGCGTCGCTGCAGGCGGCGGACTGGCGCGATCGTTCAAGACACGACCCGCAAGGCGCACGACGATCCCCCCCATGCCACCCCGGCTGCCTGACACCACCGACACCACCGACACCGAAAGGACACCCCGATGCAACTGCAGATCAACGGCCGACCGCACGAAGTCGGCACCGCGTGGCAGGAGGAGCGCCTGCTGTGGGTGCTGCGCGAGGCACTGGGGCTGACGGGCTGCAAGTACGGCTGCGGCCAGGGCCAGTGCGGCGCCTGCACCGTGCTGGTGGACGGCGAGCCGCAGCGGTCCTGCCTGCTGCCGGTGCGCGCTGTCGCCGGGCGGCAGGTGACGACGGTCGAGGGGCTGGCCACGGCGGCCGGCCTGCATCCGGTGCAGCAGGCGTGGATCGACGAGCGGGTGCCGCAGTGCGGTTACTGCCAGTCCGGCCAGATCCTCGCCACCGTGGCGCTGCTGCGTCGCCAGCCGCAACCGGACGCCGCCGCGATCGAGGACGCGCTGGCCGGGCACCTGTGCCGCTGCGGCACGCAGTCGCGGGTGCGCCGGGCGGTCGAGCGGGCCGCGTCTGCGGCGGCCGCACCCCACGCGGCACCACCCGACCGGAGACAGCCATGAAGCGCCGCGACCTCCTGCTCGCCGGGGCAGGCGTGCTGACCGTCCCCTTCGTCGGTGTCTCGGCGGGTTGCAGCGCCCTGCCGGTGATCCCGAAACGCCCGCTGCCGCAGGCAGACGACGCACGCGGCTGGATACGGCACCGCGACGGCCGTTTCGAGCTGTTCGTGCCCTGCGCTGAAATGGGTCAGCACATCGGCCCGGCTCTGCGCCGCGTCGCCGCAGAGGCGCTCGGCGTCGCGCTGTCCCGGATCACGCTGCGGGCGCCGTCGAGCCGCGACATCGGGCGGGTCAAGGCCACGGTCGGCAGCGACTCGGTGAAAGATTTCGCACAGCCGCTGGCGCAGGCGTGCGCGACGCTGCGCGAGGCACTGGCCACGCAACCCGCACAGCCGGCAGCCCCTGCGCCATCGCCGAGCCACGCCACCGCTACCGCCACTGCCGCCGAGTCCGAACGTCCCGATCTGCACGCCATCGTGACCGGCGCACCGCTGTACGCCGCCGACATGCGCGCACCCGGCATGGTGTACGGGCGGGTGCTGCGGGCGCCGGTGTCGCCGGAGCTGCCCTCGCACACGGAGACCTGGAACCTCGCGGCGGCGCAGGCCGTGCCGGGCTATGTGGCGGTGGTGACCGGCGAGGGGCTGCGCCACGCGGGCAGCCTCGGCCTGGGTATCGTCGCCGAGACACCCGGCGCGCTCGACCGGATCGAGCAGGCGCTGGCCGTGCGCTGGGCAGTGCAGGGGCGCTTCGATCCGGCCGTGATCGACACCACGCTCGACCTCGACCGCCACCTCGCCGACGGCCGACTGCGCCATGCGGTGCGGCGCGACCCGCTCGACACGCTGGCGCCGTGGAGCGTGGACCTGCGCGTGGAGACCCCGTTCGCTGCCCACGCCGGGATCGAGCCACGGGCGGCCCTGGCGCTGTTCGAGCCGGCCCCAGGTCAGCGCGAGGGGACCGAGCAGCTCAAGGTGTTCACCGGCACGCAGGATCTGTTCTACGTGCGCGACACGCTCGCCCGCCGGCTCTCGCTCGACGCGGACCGGGTGGAGGTGCAAGCCTGCCGCATCGGGGGTGGCTTCGGCGCCCGCACGCTGGTGCTGGTGGAGGTCGAGGCGGCATGGCTGGCGCGGGCCGTTCGCCGGCCGGTCCAGGTGGTGTGGACCCGCGCCCAGGAGTTCGCGCACGGCTTCCATCGCCCACCTTCACGCCACCGCGTGCGCGCCCGGGTGAAGGACGGGCGCATGGCCGACTGGTGGCACGCCTTCACCAGCGGCCACATCCTGTTCACGCCAGCGGCCATGCCGGTGTGGATGCAGCGCACCGCCGACGTGATCGGGGACCAGGGGGTGGCGCGCGGTGCCGCCCTGCCCTATGCCGTGCCACGCCAGCGCATCGAGTTCGACGCGCTGCGCCTGCCGGTGCATGGCGGCCCGTGGCGCGGTCTGGGGGCCGGGCCGAACGGGCTGGTGGTCGAGATGGCAGTGGATGCGTGCGCGCGCGCGGCGGGGGTCGAGGCGCTGGCGTTCCGGCTGGCGCAGACGGAGGATGTGCGCCTGCAGCAGGTGCTGCGCGCCGTGGCCGACGACGCTGGCTGGGAACGGGCGCGTGACCCGCGTGGCCGCCGCAGCGAAGACAGCGGCGTACGGCGCGGCCGGGGACTCGCCTGCGGTGTCTACAAGGCGCAGAGCCGCGTCGCCGTGGTCGCCGATGTCGAGGTCGCGGCGGACGGTACCGTGCGCGTGACCGCGATGTGGTGCGCACACGACTGCGGCCGGATCATCGACCCCGACGGCGTGCGGGCGCAGGTCGAGGGCTGTCTGGTGTGGAGCCTCGGGCTGGTGCTGGTCGAGGCGCTGCCGCTGGCCGAGTCGCGGGTGGCGGCCGGTGGTTTCGCCGAGTCACCGATTCCGCGCTTCGGGCAGGTGCCGCCGATGACGGTACGCCTGCTCGACCACGACGCCGCGTCGAGCGGGGCCGGTGAAAGCGCGATGGTGGCCGGCGGCGCCGCGATCGCCAACGCGGTGTTCGACGCCACCGGGGTGCGGCCGACGCGGCTGCCGCTGCGGCGGGCCGTGCCGGACACCGCCTGACACCAGCGCAGGACAGCATGGACGACAACTTCGCCAGCGCCGGCATGCTGCGCCTGCTGCTGCGCGCGATGGCGGCCGAGGGGCTGACGCCGCCGCTGCCGCTGCCGGAAGGGGCACGGGTGCCGCTGGCGCACAAGCAGCAGGTGGTCACGGCCATCGTGCGCACGGGCGGGCTGGCGCTGCTGCTGCGGCTGGCGCAGCAGGTACAGCACATCGCGGGCGAACCGCTGCACCTGGCGCTGTCCGGTGCCCGCGATCCGCACGATTTCCTCGCCCGCTGGCTGCGCCTGGAGCGCCACGTCCATGCCAGTCACCGCGTGCTGCCGCGTGAACGGGGCGTGCAGTCGCTGCGGCTGGAGCACGCGGCCTGCGACAGCACCGCGCAGCCACAGGGAGCCGAGAGCGTGGCCGTGCTCGGGGTGTGGATCGGTGCGCTGACGGCGATCGGCACAGCGGAACTGGCGGTCGAGGTCGGTGGTTGTCCGGTGCATGGCCCGGGATCGACCGGCGACTGGCCATCGCCCGCCCAACTGGTCGGGTCGTCGGGTCGGCACTGGCGGCTGCACTGGTCGGCCTGCGCACCGTCTCCCCGCCCACGTCCCATTGACCGGCTGGACGGACCCCACCCGTTCGCCGATCCCGCCCTGACCGAGCTGCCCTGGCCGGAGCCGGCCGCGAGCGTGGCCCGCTGGCTGCTGCGCGATCCGGCTGGCCATCCCCGCGTGGCAGACGCCGCCGCCGCACTCGGACTGCCTCCGCGTACGCTGCAGCGCCGTCTGGCCAAGGCGGGGTCGGGCTTCGGGGAAGTGTTGGGCGAAGTGCGTGTGCGGCTGGCCGCTGCGTGGCTGGTCGAGCGCAAGGCCACGCTGGCGGAGATCGGCTTCCGGTGCGGGTATGCTGACCAGCCCCACTTCACCCGCGAGTTCACGCGCCGGGCGGGCCTGTCACCTGCCCGCTACCGCACCGCCGCCGCTCCCCGACCTTGATCTCGGACGATGACCACCGCCTCCGTCTCCCCCTCTGCCTCCACCTCCACCCTGCGCACCGACCTGCTGATGCTGCTCACCGCCGCCATCTGGGGCTCGACCTTCGTCGCGCAGCAGATGGGGATGGACACGGTGGGGCCGTTCACCTACACGGGCACGCGGATGCTGCTGGGCGCGCTGCTGGTGGCGCCGCTGTGGTGGTGGCGCGGCGGGCCGTTTGCGTCGGTGCCGCTGGTGCCAAGCCAGGGCGTGCTGGGTGCGGGAGCACTGCTGGGCCTCGTGCTGTTCACGGCGATCAACCTCCAGCAAGTCGGGCTGCTGGGCACCTCGGTCAGCAACGCCGGTTTCATCACCGGGCTGTACGTGGTGCTGGTGCCGGTGCTGATGCGGCTGGGTGGGGCGGTGGTGTCGCGGCAGGTCTGGGTCGCCGTCACGGTCGCCACGCTCGGCATGTACCTGCTGAGCGTGAAGGCCGATGCGACGATTGCCCCAGGCGACTGGCTGCAGCTCGGTGGCGCGCTGATGTGGGCAGTCCACATGCTGCTGGTCGGGCATCTGGCGCGGCGGCATGACCCGCTGCGGCTGTCGGTGCTGCAGTACCTTGTGGCGGGCGTGCTGTCGGTGGCGGTGGCCTTCGGGCGCGAGACCATCACGCTGGACGGGCTGCTGCAAGCCAGCGGTGCCATCGCCTGGGGCGGCATCCTGTCGATCGGGGTGGCCTACACGCTGCAGGTGATCGCGCAGCGCGACGCCGTGGCCTCGCACGCCGCGGTGATCTACAGCAGCGAAGGGCTGTTCTCGGCGATCGGCGGCTGGGTGATGCTGAACGAACAGCTCGGGCTGCGCGGCTGGCTGGGGGCGCTGCTGATCTGTGCGGCGATGGTGCTGGCGCAATGGCAGCCCCGGTCTGCGGAGGCAGCAAAGGCAAAATGACACCCATGTCCCCGAACTTCACCCACCCCGACGCCCTCACCCACCTGCGCGAACACGGTTTCGCCCTGCTCGCGCCCGATGCGCTGGCGGCACAGGCAGGGGTGACGCTGGACGCGCTGCACGCCCTGGACGCCGGCTGGGCCAACCTGCCACCCGACGAGCACCTGAAGGACGGCGGCCGCTACCGCCGGCGGCGCCACGGCAGCTTCGTGCAGGACGTGGCCACCGGGCAGCTCGCCGCCGTGGCGCACCGCCCGCACTGGCAGCCCACCACCTACAACGCGCTGCACGGCGGCATGCTGCGCTGGTTCGAGCCGCTGGACACCGCGATGGCCGCGTCCCCCGCCTTCCTCGCCGTGGTGCAGCGGCTGGGTGACGTGTTCGCCGCCGCGGCACCCGCGTCGTTCGACAGGCGCTGGTGCATCGAAGCCCACCCCTTCCGCATCGACACCACTGGCGGCGTCGGCCGGCCCACCCCCGAGGGCGCCCACCGCGACGGCGTGGACTTCGTGGCCGTGCTGCTGATCCACCGCACCCGCGTGCTGGGTGGCGAGACCCGCGTGTTCGATGCCCACGGCCCGCACGGCGTGCGCTTCACGCTGGACCAGCCGTGGAGCGCCCTGCTGCTCGACGACGCCCGCGTCATCCACGAGACGACGCCGATCCAGCCCGACGGTCCCGCAGGCGGCTGGCGCGACACGCTGGTGCTGACATATCGCGCCGGTGACTTCCAGGATCCGCCTTGAGCCGTAGAGTCCGGGCATGACGACGCCCCCCACCCCCTACGCCCCCCGCCGCCGCGCCCGTTCGCTGTTCGTGCCGATCCGGGGCCTGCGCTGCCACGCCATGGTCTGGGGCGATCCGTCGATGGTCACGCCCGAGGCGCCGCCGCTGGTGCTGGTGCATGGCTGGATGGACGTGGGCGCGTCGTTCCAGTTTGTCGTCGATGCGCTGGATGCGCTCGGCGCCGCAGGTGGCCCGCCGCGCTACGTGATCGCCCCGGACTGGCGCGGCTTCGGCCTGAGCGAGAGCGCACCCGCCGGCAGCCTGACCGACACGTTCTGGTTCCCGGACTACCTCGGCGACCTCGACGCGCTGCTGCGCTCACCCGGACTGGGCCTGCAGAGCGAACCGGCGGTCGATCTGGTCGGGCACAGCATGGGCGGCAACGTCGTGATGGTGTACGCCGGCATCCGGCCCGAACGCATCCGCCGTCTGGTCAACCTCGAAGGCTTCGGCCTGCCGCAGAGTCACCCCGCGCAGGCACCGCGCCGCTATGCGCAGTGGCTCGACCAGTTGCGCGAGCCGGCCGAGCTGCGCGATTACGCCAGCCTCGACGCCGTGGCCGGGCGCCTGCGCAAGACCAACCCGCGCCTGCGCCCGGACTTCGCCGACTGGCTGGCCCCGCACTGGTCAAGGCGCAACGCCGCCGGCCGCTTCGAGATCCTGGGCGATCCGGCACACAAGCACGTCAACCCGATGCTCTACCGCAAGGAGGAGGTGCTGGCCTGCTGGGCGAAGATCACCGCGCCGGTGCTGTGGGTCGAGGGCGACGAGACCGACGTGACGAAGTGGTGGGGCGACCGCTTCCCCCGAGCGGATTTCGAGGCGCGGCTGGACATCGTGCCCTCGCTGGTGCGGCACCTGCTCAGCCCCTGCGGCCACATGCTGCACCACGACCAGCCCGAGGCGCTGGCCCGGCGGCTTGCCGAACACCTGCGCGACAGCTGAGTTACAGCAGGCGCGCCGCCCCGGCCATGCCAAAATCTGCCCTTTTGAGCAGGCGCCCTCATGGACATCGAACGCATCAACGCCATCGGCAACACCCTGGCAGACCTCAGCGAGCGCACGAACGCGCTAAGGGGGTATCTTTGACTACGAACACAAATCCCTGAGACTGCAGGAAGTCAACGCCGCGCTGGAGAACCCTGCGGTGTGGGGCGATCCGAAACGCGCCCAGGAACTCGGCAAGGAAAAGCGCACGCTGGAAACCGTCGTCGGCACCGTCGACCACCTCACCAGCCAGCTCTCCGACAACGCCGAACTGTTCGAGATGACGAAGGACGAGGACGACTTCGACTCGCTGGAGACGATCGAGGCCGAGGCTGCCACGCTGCGCGACACGGTCGAGAAGCTCGAATTCCGCCGCATGTTCTCGAACCCGGCCGATCCGCTCAACTGCTTCGTGGACATCCAGGCCGGCGCGGGCGGCACGGAGGCGTGTGACTGGGCCTCGATGCTGCTGCGCCAGTACCTCAAATACTGCGAACGCAAGGGCTTCACCGCCACCGTCGAGGACATCACCGAAGGCGACACGGCCGGCATCAAGAGCGCGACCCTCAAGGTGGAGGGGGACTACGCCTTCGGTCACCTGCGCACCGAAACCGGCGTGCATCGGCTGGTGCGCAAGTCGCCATTCGACTCGTCCGGCGGGCGGCACACGTCGTTCGCGTCGCTGTTCGTCTATCCGGAGATCGACGACTCGATCGAGATCGACATCAACCCGTCCGACGTGCGCACCGACACCTTCCGCGCATCCGGCGCGGGCGGTCAGCACATCAACAAGACCGACTCGGCGGTGCGCCTGACGCACATCCCGACCGGCATCGTCGTGCAGTGCCAGGACGGCCGCAGCCAGCACAGCAACCGCGACGTGGCGTGGAAGCGCCTGCGCTCGCGGCTGTACGACCATGAGATGCGCAAGCGCATGGAAGAGCAGCAGAAGCTCGAAGACACCAAGACCGACGTGGGCTGGGGCCACCAGATCCGCTCTTACGTGCTGGACAACAGCCGCATCAAGGATCTGCGCACCAACGTGGAAATCTCGGCGACGCAGAAGGTGCTCGATGGCGATCTGGATGCGTTCATCGAGGCGAGTCTGAAGCAGGGTCTGTGAACCACCCGGGGGAATTCGATGACATTGGCCGCACTGCTGTTCGACATGGACGGCACCCTGATCGACAGCATGCCGCTGCACGAACGCTCCTGGGCGCTCTGGCACGCCGAGATGGATTTGCCGTATGACGAAGCCGGCTTCTTCGCCGCGACCGCCGGGCGGACCAACCTCGAAATCCTGCGCGACCTGTTCCCGGCGCAGGACGAGGCCGCGCTGCACCCCATGGCCGCCCGCAAGGAAGCCCTCTACCGCGAGATCGCCGAGCGCGAGCTGACGCTGATCCCCGGTGCGCGCGACGTGATCGCGCAAGGGCGGGCACGCGGGCTGAAGATCGCCATCTGCACCGCTGCGCCGCCGGAGAACATCGCCATCGCCTTCGCCCGCTTCGGGCTGGGTGCGCTGGTGGACACCGTCACCAGCCCCGCCGACGGCCTGCGCGGCAAGCCGCATCCGGACATCTTCCTGGAGGCTGCACGCCGCATGGGGGTGGATCCCGCGCAATGCCTCGTCTTCGAGGACGCGCCGCTGGGCATCGAGGCCGCACGCAATGGGGGGATGGCCGCCGTCGTGCTGACCACCACGCTGCCGGCCGACGCCTTCTCGGGCTACGACAACGTGCTCCAGTCGATCGCGGATTTCACCGATTACACCCTGCCGCCCAGCCTGGGCTGAGCATCTCGCAACGAGACAAGACAAGAGACAAGCCATGCGTGAAGGTACCGCCACCCTGACACGGCGCGAGGATTACGTGGCGCCCAGCCACTGGATCCGCAGCGTCGATCTGACCTTCGAGCTGGAGCCGGCCAAGACGCTGGTCATCAGCCGGATGCAGGTCGAACCGAACCCGGAGCGCCCCGGCCAGCCCCTGCGCCTGGACGGCGAGGACATCACGCTGACCCGCGTGCTGGTCAACGGCGCGAGCGTGTCGTTCCACTTCAGCGACGGCCAGCTCGTGCTGGAGAAGCTGCCCGCCGAGCCGTTCGCTCTCGAGATCCGCAACACCTGCGCGCCCGATAAGAATACGCAGTTGTCGGGCCTCTACACCTCCGGCGGCGGGTTCTTCACGCAGTGCGAGGCGCAGGGCTTCCGCCGCATCACCTACTTCGCCGACCGGCCGGACGTGATGGCGGTGTTCCGCGTCACGCTGCGGGCGGACGCGAAGCGGTTTCCGATGCTGCTGTCCAACGGCAATCTCGTCGAGTCCGGCGAGCTGCCCAAGGGCCGCCACTTCGCCGTCTGGCATGACCCGCACCCGAAGCCGAGCTACCTGTTCGCGCTGGTGGCCGCCGACCTGGTCTGCCGCGAGCAGAAGATCCGCACCCGCTCGGGCTCCGACCACACGCTGCAGGTCTACGTGCGGGCCGGCGATCTGGACAAGACCGAACACGCGATGCATTCGCTGATCGCGTCGATCGCCTGGGACGAGGCACGGTTCGGGCTGAAGCTGGACCTGGAACGCTTCATGATCGTCGCCGTCAGCGACTTCAACATGGGCGCGATGGAGAACAAGGGCCTGAACATCTTCAACACGAAGTTCGTGCTCGCCAGCCCCGCCACCGCCACCGACGTGGATTTCGGCAACATCGAAAGCGTCGTCGGCCACGAGTATTTCCACAACTGGACCGGCAACCGCATCACCTGCCGCGACTGGTTCCAGCTCAGCCTGAAGGAAGGGCTGACCGTCTACCGCGACCAGGAGTTCAGCCAGGACATGGCGGGCGAGGCGTCGGCGCGGGCGGTCAAGCGCATCGAGGACGTGCGGCAACTGCGCCAGAGCCAGTACCCCGAGGACGCCGGCCCGATGGCGCATCCGGTGCGGCCCGACCAGTACCAGGCGATCGACAACTTCTACACCGCCACCGTCTACGACAAGGGCGCCGAGGTCGTGCGGATGATGGCCACGCTGGTCGGCCGCGCCGGTTTCCGCAAGGGCATGGACCTGTACTTTGCCCGCCACGACGGCCAGGCCGTGACCTGCGACGACTTCGCGCAGGCCATCGCCGATGCCAACCCTGGCAGCGCGCTCGCCGAGCGGCTGGACAGTTTCAAGCACTGGTACGCCCAGGCCGGTACACCGCGCCTGCAAGCCGCCGGCCAGTTCGACACCGACACCGGCCGCTACACGCTCACCCTGCGCCAGCACACCCCCGCCACGCCAGGCCAGCCGGTCAAGCAGCCGTTCGTGCTGCCGGTGGCGATGGGCTTGCTGGATGCAGCCGGCCAGCCGATCGCCGGCACCGACCGCGTGCTGGTGCTCGACAGCACGGAGCAGGCGTGGACCTTCGACGGCCTGAGCGCCGCGCCGGTGCCGTCGCTGCTGCGCGGCTTCTCGGCGCCGGTGCTGCTGGACTGGGCGGCCAGCGAGACCGAACTGTTCACGCTGCTCGGCCATGACACCGACGCGTTCAACCGCTGGGAAGCGGGCCAGCGGCTGGCGGTGCAGCGGCTGCTCGGCGCCGTACGTCAGGGCGGTGCGCTGGTGCTCGACGACGCCTATGTCTCGGCGATGCGGGCAGTGCTGAACGATCCGGCGCTGGACGCTGCCTTCAAGGAACTCGTGCTGACGCTGCCGAGCGAGGGCTATCTGGCCGAACGCATGGCCGAAGCTGGCGAGCCGATCGACCCGCAAGCGATCCACACGGCCCGCGAGTCCATGCGACTGCAGCTCGCCCGCGCACTGCACGGCGACTGGGTGAGCGCCTGGGAGCAGCACAGCCAGACCGGCGGTTACCGGCCCGATCCGGTGTCGTGCGGCAAGCGGGCGCTGGCGAATCTGGCGCTGTCGATGCTCGTGCTCGATGGCGTTGCCCAGGGCGAGACGCTGTGGCAAGGCAAGGCGCTGCAACGCTTCAAGGACGCCGGCAACATGACCGACCGGCTCGGCGCACTCACCGCACTGGTCCACGGCCGCTCGCCGCTGGCGGGCGCGGCGCTGGAAAAGTTTCACGCCGGTTTCAGCGGCGAGGCGCTGGTCATCGACAAGTGGTTCGCCCTGCAAGCCGCCGCACCCGAGCACGACGGCCAGGTCTTCGCACACCTCCAGACCCTGTCCCGCCACCCCGATTTTTCGCTGCGTAACCCCAACCGCGCCCGCAGCCTGCTGATGGCGCTGACGCAGCTCAACCCGGGGGCCTTCCACCGGGCGGATGGCGCAGGCTATGCGTTCTGGGCCGAGAAGGTGCAGGAAGTGGACGGCTTCAACCCGCAGCTGGCCTCCCGGCTGGCCCGCGCACTGGACCGCTGGCGTGCCTTGGCCGAGCCCTATCGGACCACGGCACACGCGGCGATCGAGCGGGTGGCGCAGTCCGCCACGCTGTCGGCCGATACGCGCGAAATCATCACGCGGGCCTTGGCGGAGTGAAATCTGGAGGCGGTAGGATCGGGGGAATCCCTTGAAACGCTTCTGTAACTCCTGATCCGCCGCTTCCATGACCCAACGCATCAGCCTCACCCAGTACCTCGTCGAGCAGCAGCGCGAGCACGGCCACATCCCCGGCCAGCTCCGCCTGCTGATCGAAGTCGTCGCCCGCGCCTGCAAGCGCATCGCCATCGCCGTCAACAAGGGCGCGCTCGGGGAAGTCCTCGGCTCGGCCGGCAGCGAGAATGTGCAGGGCGAAGTCCAGAAGAAGCTCGACATCATCTCCAACGAGGTGCTGATCGAGGCCAACGAGTGGGGTGGCCACCTCGCGGCGATGGCGTCGGAGGAGATGGACGACATCCACGTCGTGCCCAATCGCTACCCGCAGGGCGAGTACATGCTGCTGTTCGACCCGCTCGACGGCTCCAGCAACATCGACGTGAACGTCTCGATCGGCACCATCTTCTCGGTGCTGCGCAAGGTCAGCAACCACCGCGGTGTCAGCGAAGAGGATTTCCTGCAGCCCGGCAAGCAGCAGGCGGCGGCTGGCTACTGCGTCTACGGCCCGCAGACCACGCTGGTGCTGACGGTGGGCGATGGCGTCGCGATGTTCACGCTGGACCGCGAGACCGGTTCGTGGGTACTGACCACCGAGCAGGTGCAGATCCCGGCCGACACCAAGGAGTTCGCGATCAACATGTCGAACATGCGCCACTGGGATGCGCCAGTGTCGCGCTACATCGACGAATGCCTGGCCGGCAAGGAAGGGCCGCGCGGCAAGGACTTCAACATGCGCTGGGTGGCCTCGATGGTGGCCGATGTGCACCGCATCCTGACCCGTGGCGGCGTGTTCCTCTATCCGTGGGACAAGCGCGAACCGAACAAGCCAGGCAAGCTGCGGCTGATGTACGAGGCCAATCCGATGGCCTTCCTGGTCGAGCAGGCGGGCGGCCTGGCCACCAACGGCACGCAGCGCATCATGGACCTGCAGCCCACCAAGCTGCATGAGCGGGTCAGCGTGATCCTCGGCTCGAAGCATGAGGTGCAGCGTGTCACCGGCTACCACCTCGAAAAAGTTGCTGCCGCCTCTTCCCAAGACTAAACAATCGCCGCTACAATAGCGGTCTTTCGCCGGTGTAGCTCAGTTGGTAGAGCAGCTCATTCGTAATGAGAAGGTCGGGGGTTCGACTCCTCTCTCCGGCACCAATGAAATCAACGGGTTAGCGTTCAAAAGGCGCTGACCCGTTGTGCTTTGTGGCGGCGCTGTAGGCCCATGGTAGCTGTGGTGTAAGCACTTTTCGACGATGTGGGGGTTTGCGCGGCCCGCTTCAAGGACTCCACAGTCCTCACTCGCTCCCCGGCCACCAGGTTTCTGCCAGCACTTCATCGCGCACCGCCCACGGGCACACCTCGGGAAAGGTGTCCAGCCCGGTTTCGTTGACCGCCTGCGCGACCGCACGCGTCCACACCATGTCCAGCCACGCCGGCTCCTGCAGCTTCGGCTCCAGGCTAGGCGATTCGCCCAGGGCGTAGCGGATGTCCTTGCGCTGCGCCTTGATGGTCTTTTCCCAGCTTGCGCCGCGTCGCTCGGGCTGGTGTTGCCACTTCAGCAGGTGCGCCAGCAGGACCGCCATCCGGCTGGCCAGCTCGCGCTGTTCGCTCTTGCCCACGTCTTCAATCTCCCCGGCGAGGTGTTCGATGTCGAGCAGGTCGAAGCGGCCTGCGCGCAGCAGCCGGGCCTGTTCGTTGGCCCATGCGTTCAGATCGGTTTCGTAGGTCTGCATGGTCGGTCTCCTTGTGCATCAGGCCGCCAGTTCAGACGGCTGCCTCACTTTGCCTTGCCACTCGCCTCGCTGTCCACCAGTTGCTGGTACCGCCCGAAGAGAAACGCCACGCGCTCGGTGTCGTCGGGCTTGCCGGTGTAGCCGTAGGCGGCATCGATGGCCTTATCGAGTTTCTGGTGGGCCTTGCGCAGCTCGGGCGGCATGGTCAGCGGGTCATACAGCGTGGCCAGCGAGCAGGCTTGCTGCTGCTTGGCGCAACGCTGCTTTTCGGCGTCCCGTTCGTCAAGGACCGCCTGCGCTGCGGCTTCGATGGCTTTGCGATGCTTGTCGGTAGGCTGTTCTGGCCAAGCAAAGTTGTTGTACACGATGGTGTTGGAATAGCGGTAATCGCTCTTGATACGCCCGCAGACGGTCCTCATCCAGGCGTTGTGCATGGTCGAGCACAGCAGGCCGAAGTCATACAGGCTGGCGTCAGGAAGCATCGAGTTCGCGTTTCCGCAGATCACTTCCGCGTTGAAGTAGCCAATCGGGACGAAGTTCCTGTTTTCGGAAGAGTGCAGTGG
This sequence comes from Sphaerotilus sp., assembly GCA_013299055.1. Lineage (GTDB taxonomy): Bacteria > Pseudomonadota > Gammaproteobacteria > Burkholderiales > Burkholderiaceae_C > Sphaerotilus. The sequence continues at coordinate 50,995 of JAAFKB010000001.1, read as the reverse complement.
CACCACCACATACGGCCTGTCGGTGTGCCGGATTTCGCCGAACAGATGCGGGGTGTCGGCCAGCTTCTTGGTCGCTGCACGGTTGCTGGCCTGTCGCAATGCTCTGACGGCCTCGGCTCGCCGCCGAATCTCCGGCGACGCTTTGCGGTCCGTCGCGGTGCTGTCCTTCAACCAGAGGCAATAACGCAGCTTGTCGTTGATGAACTCGTCAGCACCAAGAAAGCGCCGCAAGTATTTGGCAGCGATCAGATCACGGGTACGCAGACCCTGCTCCTCATCAGGCGAGAGCAACAAGTGGCCGTCGTCATTTGGCATGTTGCCAAACACGATTTCAGGTGCATTGGCGCACAACGGCTTGCGGCGCTTGTCCAGGAACACGTCCGGCGCATCGACCAGATACGGGTTGATCTGACTGGCCGCGATTTCGACAGGATCATCCTTGATGTCGGGATACGCGAAGATGCGCTTGCCGGCCTGATCCCGCGTACCAAAGCCAAGGATGACGCAATGCACGGCAGCGACACCCATTGCGTCATTACTCCATTGGAAGGTGCGGTGTGCAAACTGGATCTTCATGCCACGCGCCAGCATCCAGCCCCAAAGCACACCCACTTGCTCGCCCTGGGTGATGCTGTTTGTGGAAACGAAGGCTGCCGTGACGGCTGGTGATGCCTGGATATAGCGTGCAGCCTTGACGTACCACGCCGCGACATAGTCCAGCACGCCAGACCCTGGCAGACCCGCATACACCGCCTCAAGGTCGGTCTTCTGCTCATCTGATTGGTGCTGCCGACCCACGAACGGCGGATTGCCCACCACATAACTGCACTGCCCCGGCGGCAGCACAGCCGCCCAATCCAGCCGCAGCGCATTGCCTTCGGCGATGGTCGCGCTGTGCGTCAGCGGCACGCTGGGCCGGGCCTGACCCAGACGCTGGGCGGCCACGAGGTTCATCTGGTGGTCGGTGATCCACAGCGCCACGCGGGCAATGTGCGCGGCAGAAGCATCGATTTCGATGCCATAGAACTGGTCCACCTGCACCCGCAGCAGATCACGCATGTCCAGCAGGCCGCGGCTCTTGGTCGCGTCGCCGTGCAGGCGATGCACCAGCTCGATTTCCAGCAGGCGCAATTGCTGGAACGCCACCACCAGAAAATTGCCGCAACCACAGGCCGGGTCCAGCAGACGGATGCCCTCCAGCCGTTTGTGCAGCGCCTGCAGCTTGTCCTTGTTGCGCTTGGCCGCTTCCAGCTCCGCCTGCAACTCGTCCAGAAACAGCGGCCCCAGCGCCCGCAGGATGTTGCGCTCGCTGGTGTAGTGCGCGCCCAGCTCGCGGCGTGCGGCGGCGAACTTCTTGGCATCCTCGCGGCCCGTTTCCAGCACCGCCTGGAACAGGCTGCCAAAGATGGCCGGGCTGATGCTGCCCCAGTTCAGCGCCGAACATTGCAGGATGACGGCGCGCTGTGCAGCGTCGAAATCCGGCAGGCGACAGGACTCGGAGAAAAGCCGGCCGTTGACATACGCGAAGTCGGCGAACTTGGCCGGCAGCTTGGTGGAACGCTTGGCCACGGACGTGTCCAGCACCTCGAACAGCTTCGACAGCGTGGAACCCAGATCGCTGCCATCCTCGGCCGAGTTGAGCAGCAGGCGATGGATCTGGGTGTTTTCACCGAAGATCCCGGTGTCATCGCCGAAGAAGCAGAAGATCAGCCGGGTGAGCAACACCTCCAGATCCCGCCCGCCATAGCCATCGGCTGTCAGTGCGCCGTGCAGATCGGCCACGGCACGGGCCGCCTTGATATCGACGCCGGGTTGTTCGAGGAAGCCGACACTGTCCTCCTCCGGCAGCAGGAACTTGAACAGCTCCGCCTTCTCGGGCAGTTCGTCGATGCCGCATTCATGCACCACCGTGCGCGCCAGGTTGCTGAAGTCGTACAGCCGCAGTCGCTGGAAATTGCACAGCACGGCATAACGCGGCTGCTTGCCGAGCTTCAGCCGGTGCTCGAAGGCTTTCTTCAACACCGGCTCGCCCACGTCGAAGCAGCGCAGCAAGGCGTTCCAGTACGGCTGGGCCTGTCCGCGCTCGTAGTTGGCATCGCGTTAGACACCGACGAACCCCGCGTGTTCGCCCTGTACAGCAGGTGCCAGTCAGTAGAACCGTTGACACGACATTAACAACCCAGTGATAGATTGCACGACGCCCCGCGCCCTCCCCCCCTGCGCGCGCCGCTCCCCTGGCTGGAAGAGACATGAAGACCCAAACGATCGCCACCCTCCTGTTCGTCGCTGGTGCAGCCGGCGGCACGTATTGGTGGATGCAAAAACCCGCTGGCACTGCGTCGGCCGGTGCCTCCATGGCCGCTGGATCGGCCCCTGCCGGCGCCTCCGCTCCCGGTGCCGCCGCAGGGGGACGCGGTGGCCCGCAGACCGTCGGGGTCGTGCTGGCACAACAACGCGACGTGCCCGTGTCGATCGAGGCCGCTGGCAGCGTGGTCGCACTGGACAGCGTCGAGCTGCGTCCGCTGACCACCGGCGTCGTCACCGAAGTCAGCGTCACCGAGGGCCAGCCGGTCAAGCGCGGCGCGGTGCTGTTCAAGCTCGACGACCGGGCCGAGCGCGCCAACCTGGAAAAAGCCAGGGCCCAGCTCGCCAAGGACAAGGCCACGCAAGCGGACATCGAACGTCAGCTCGCCCGCGCCAAGGAGCTGTTCGAGCAGAACTTCATCGCCCGCAACGCCGTGGACACACTGCTGACCCAGCTCGACGCCCAGCTCGCGGCGGTGCGCGCCAGCCAGGCGGGCATCCAGTCCAGCGAGGTGGCGCTGAGCAACTTCGTCCTCAAGGCACCAATGGGTGGCCGGGCGGGCACAGTCAACGTCGTCAAGGGCAGCCTCGTGCAGCCGGGCGGCGTGGCGATGGTGACGCTGACGCAGATGGACCCGATCGGCGTGAGCTTCACCCTGCCCGAGAACCAGCTCGGCCCGCTGCGCAAGGCGGACAAGGATCTCGCCAAGGAAGGTGGCGTGCCGCTGACCGTGCAACTGCCGGGCGAGCGCCGTGGCCAGCCGGCGGTGGCGCTGCCGGGCCATGTCAGCTTCATCGACAGCGGCGTGGACCCGACCACCGGCACCATCCGCGTCAAGGGCAAGCTGGTCAACGAGGGCCGCCAGCTCTGGCCAGGGCAGTACGTGACGACCAGGCTGACGCTGCGCACCGTCAAGGACGCCGTGGTCATCCCGCAGGCGGCCGTGATCGTGCGGGGCAACGAACGGTCGGTCTACGTGGTCGATGCCGAAGGCAAGGCACAGATGAAGCCGGTGCAGATGCGCCAGCCACTGGGCGAGCAGGTCGTGGTCGAGGGGGTCGCGGCAGGCGAGAAGATCGTCGTCGAGGGCAAGCAGAACCTGCGTCCCGGCACGCCCGTCAAGGAAGCGGCGAGCGGCGGCGGTGGCAAGGGAGGTGGCCAGGGCAGTGACAAGGGCGCCAGCGCAGCCGGGACAGCGTCCGGTTCAGCGTCCGGTGCGGTGCCCGCCGCCGCGAGCGGGGCGTCGCGATGAGCTTCACCGAACACTTCATCCGCCGTCCGGTGATGACGGTGCTGCTGAACCTGGCCATCGTGCTGGCCGGGCTGGTGGCGCTGGCCAAGATCCCGGTGGCCGCCCTGCCCAGCTACAACACGCCGGTGATCCAGGTCACGGCGGACCTGCCCGGCGCGAGTCCGGACACGATGGCGAGTTCCGTCGCGCTACCGCTGGAGAAGCAGTTCTCGACCATCGCAGGACTCGCCACGATCAGCTCGACCAACACGCTCGGCCGCAGCGCGATCACGCTGGAGTTCGAGACCAGCCGCAACATCGACGCCGCCGCCGTGGACGTGCAGGCCGCCCTCTTCCGGGCGCAGCGCACCTTGCCGGCGGACATGAACTCGCCGCCGTCCTACCGCAAGGTCAACCCGGCCGACGCCCCGGTGCTGCTGCTGGCGATGACCTCCCCCTCGATGGCAATGTCGGAGCTGAACGAGTTCGCCGAGAACCTGATCGCGCCCAGCCTGTCCACCATCAACGGCGTGGCGCAGGTGTCGATCTTCGGCCAGAAGCGGTTCGCGGTGCGCATCCGCGTCAAGCCGGAAACGCTGGCACAGCGCGGCCTGACGCTGGACGAGCTGCGTGCCGCGCTCGCGGGGGCCAACGCCAATTCGCCGGTCGGCACGCTCGACGGCCCGCGCCAGACCCTCACCATCGTCGCCAACCGCCAGCTCGCCAGTGCCCGCGAATTTGGCAATCTCATCGTCGCCACCCGCAACGGCGCCCCCATCCGGCTGCGCGACGTGGCCGACGTGCAGGACAGCGTGGAGACCGCCAAGACCTTCGCCAGCTTCAACGGCGAGCCCTCGATCACGCTCGCAGTGCAGCGCCAGCCGGATGCGAACACCGTCGAGGTGGTGGACCGCGTCAAGGCGATGCTGCCGCGCTTCGAGACCCAGTTGCCCGCGTCCATCACGCTGACGCCCACCAACGACCGCTCGGTGTCGATCCGCGAGGCGCTGCACGACGTGAACCTCACGCTCGGGCTGACGGTGGTGCTGGTGGTGCTGGTGATCTTCATGTTCCTGCGCCGCGTGGCGGCCACGGTGATTCCGGCGCTGTCGCTGCCGGTGTCGCTGATCGGCGCGATCTCGCTGCTCTACGTGGGCGGCTACAGCCTGGACAACGTCTCGCTGCTGGGCATCACGCTGGCGGTGGGTCTGGTGGTGGACGACGCCATCGTGATGCTGGAGAACATCGTCCGCCACATCGAGGACGGCATGGCCCCCTTCGAGGCCGCGATCCAGGGCGCCCGCGAGATGGCCTTCACCATCGTGTCGATCTCGGTCTCGCTGGTGGCGGTGCTGATCCCGATCTTCTTCATGCCGGGGGTGATCGGGCTGCTGTTCCACGAATTCGCGGTCGTCGTCGGGCTGTCGATCCTGGTGTCGGCGGTCGTGTCGCTGACGCTGGTGCCGATGCTCGCCAGCCGCTTCCTGCGCCACCACGCACCGCAGGAAGAATCGTGGCTCGGCCGCTGGTTCGAGCGTGGTTTTGACGCCGTGCTGCGCGTCTACGGCCGCACGCTGGACTGGGCGCTGCGCACGCGCTGGCTGGTGCTGCTGTTCGCGCTGGGCACCTTCATCGCCAGCGCGGTGCTGTTCGTGCAGATCCCCAAGGGCTTCTTCCCCGAGGAGGACATCGGGCAGTTGCAGGTGACGATCGAGGCGTCGGAGGACATCTCCTTCGACGCCATGCTCAAGGTGCAGGGTCGCATCACCGAGATCGTCCGCAAGGAACCCGCCGTCCGCGCGGTCAGCTCGTTCACGGGCGGCGGGGGCGGTGCGGCCACGCAGAACACCGGCCGCATGTTCGTGATGCTGCACCCGCGTGACCAGCGCCCGAAGATGTCCGAAGTGGTGGACAACCTGCGCAAGAAGACGCGCGGGATCGCCGGCGTGCAGGTGTTCATGCGCCCGGTGCAGAACCTGCAGCTCGGCGGTCGCCAGAGCAAGAGCCGCTACCAATACACCCTGCAGAGCGTGAGCGCCGACTCGCTCAACGAGTGGGCGGGCAAGCTGCAGGGCAAGCTGCGCGACGACCCGCTGTTCCGCGACATCACCAGCGACTCGCAGCAGCGCGGCCTGCAGGCCAGCCTGCAGATCGACCGCGACAAGGCCGCCCTGCTCGGCGTGTCGATGTCCGATCTGCGCAGCGCCCTCTACAGTGCCTTCGGCGAGCGGCAGGTCTCCACCATCTACGCCTCCAGCAACACCTACCAGGTGCTGATGGAAGCCAGCGAGGCCGACAAGCAGTTCGAGGACGCCTTCGGCAAGATCTCGCTGCGCAGCAAGTCCGGCGCGCTGGTGCCGCTGAGCGCGTTCGCCACCGTGCAGCGCACAGTCGGCCCGACGGCGGTGAACCACCAGGGGCAGTTGCAGGCGGTGACGCTGAGCTTCAACCTGGCGCCCGAGGTTCCGCTGGGCACGGCCACCGCCAGGCTCGACGGCTACGTCACCGAACTGCAGATGCCCAGCACGCTGATCGGCACCTACGGCGGCGACGCGGCGGTGTTCCAGGATTCGCAGTCCGGCCAGCTCGCGCTGCTCGGGCTGGCGATCCTGGTGATCTACCTGCTGCTGGGGGTGCTGTACGAGAGCTACATCCACCCGCTGACCATCCTGGCGGGACTGCCCTCGGCGGCGGTGGGGGCGCTGGCGACGCTGACCTGGTTCGGCATGGACCTGACGCTGATCGCCACCATCGGCTTGCTGATGCTGATCGGCATCGTCAAGAAGAACGCGATCATGATGATCGACTTCGCACTGGACGCGCAGCGCCACCAGGGCATGACGCCGCACGAGGCCATCCGGCAGGCGTGCCTGCTGCGCCTGCGGCCGATCACGATGACGACGCTGGCGGCGCTGATGGGGGCGCTGCCGATCGCGCTGGGGCTGGGGGCGGGGGCCGAGTTGCGTCAGCCGCTCGGATTGGCGGTCGTGGGCGGGCTGGTGGTGTCGCAGTTCGTGACGCTCTACATCACCCCGGTGATCTACCTCGCGCTGGACCGCTGGAGCGGCAGCGGCCCGATCGTGGACACCCCGGCCCCGGCCACGCTCCCGCCCGGCTGACCCGCAAAGTCACCCACTCCCCCCGCACGGCCACCCATTCGGTGGCCGTGCTGCCATTCACCCAAGGGAAGCCGTTCACACCGTCCTCTGGTTCACTTCGGTCGATACGTTTTTTAACGTTTCCTTATGTCTGGTTACGTCGCGTGACGCCCAGGCCAGCATCGACCCGAAGAGGAGAACCCCTTGTCCGCTGCAGCGCCCCCCACCCCTCGGCCGTCTCGAAACGGCCTCACCGGCCCCGCCACCCCCACGTCCCACCCGACCCGACCCTGGCTGCGGCTGCTGCTGCCATGGACCGTGGGGGCGCTGGCGCTGGGCAGCCTGCTCGTGCTGGGCGATCGGGCGCAGGCACAAGTCACGGCCGAGCCGCTCAACGTGCCGCAGTCGCTCAAGACCGTGCCTCGGCCCGAGCCATCCAATCTGGGCGAATTCGTGCAGAGCAAGTCCGAGGCGATCGCGCTGGGCAAGGCACTGTTCTGGGACATGCAGCTGGGCAGCGACGGCAAGACGGCCTGCGCCTCCTGCCACTTCCAGGCCGGCGCCGACAGCCGCAGCAAGAACCAGCTCTCGCCCGGTCTGACCCGCATGGCCTCGCCGAACAGCCCGAACCCGGACACCACCTTCCAGCTCGGCGGGGTGAACTACCAGTTCCAGCTCCACGACTTCCCGCTCCACCAGCTCGCCGATCCGAACAACCGCCACTCGGCCGTGCTGCGTTCGGTCAACGATGTCGCAGCGTCGCAGGGCGTGTTCCTCGAACGCTTCGCCGGCATCAGCACGACCGAGCAGCGCACCCTGGTCACCGACCCACTGTTCCGAGCCTCGGGCGTCAACACCCGCCGGGTCGAGCCGCGCAACACACCCACCGTCATCAACGCGGTCTTCAACTTCCGCAACTTCTGGGATGGCCGCGCCGAACACGTCTTCAACGGTGTCAACCCGTTTGGCCTGCGAGACACGCAGGCCCGTGTCTACCGCAACGTCCAAGCTGGTGGCAATTGGCAGATGCAGGCCACGCCCGTGCGCCTCGACAACGCCAGCCTCGCCTCGCAGGCGTCCGGTCCGCCGCTGAGCCATTTCGAGATGAGCGCCGAAGGCCGCAGCTTCCCCGACATCGGCCGCAAGATGCTTTATCTGCGCCCGCTGCAGCACCAGGTGGTCAGCGGCACCGACAGCGTGCTCGGCAGCCGCCGCCACATCAGCGGCAAGGGCCTGAATGAGGGCCAGTACGCCGCGATGGTGCAGAAGGCGTTCCGGCCCGAGTGGTGGAACGGCAGCAGTCTGGTCCAGGTCAACGCCGACGGCTCGAAGTCGCTGGTGCCGATGGGTCCGACGCCGGCGGCCAACCAGTACACCCAGATGCAGCACAACTTCAGCCTGTTCTTCGGGCTGGCGCTGCAGCTCTACCAGGCCACGCTGGTCTCGGATGACGCACCGTTCGACCGCTGGATGGCCGGCAACGCTGCGGCCATGCCGACCTCGGCACAGACGGGCTTCGGCGTGTTCATGGGCAAGGGCCGCTGCGTCAACTGCCACGGTGGCGCGGAGTTCACCAACGCCAGCGTGCGCAAGATGCTCGCCACCCCGATGGCGCGCATGCCCATGGGCAACGGCAGCGTGGCCGTCTACGACGAGGGCTTCTACAACATCGGCGTGCGGCCGACACTGGACGACCTGGGCGCGGGCGGCAAGGATCCGTTCGGCAACCCGCTGGCGATCTCGGCGCTGGCGCAGATCAGCAGCACCAAGGTCAAGGAGCTGGTGGGCATCCACCCGAACCTGACCGTCTCGCCGGGCGAGCGCGTGGCGGTGAACGGCCACTTCAAGACGCCGACGCTGCGCAACGTCGAGCTGACGGGGCCCTACTTTCACAACGGCGACTCGGCCACGCTGCGCCAGGTGGTGGAGTTCTACAACCGCGGTGGCAACTTCCACGACCAGAACCTGGCCGACCTGGATGCCGACATCACCACGCTGGGCCTGTCCGAAGACGAGAAGACCGGGCTGGTGAACTTCATGATCGCGCTGACCGACGAGCGCGTGCGCTACGCCCGTGCGCCGTTCGACCATCCGCAGCTGTTCATCCCCAACGGCCACACCTCGGCCGCAGGCGGCGGCGTGGTGGCGGAGAGCGGCCGGGCGCAGGACGCCATGGTCGAGCTGCCGGCGGTCGGGGCTGGCGGTCGGTCGGCGCCGCTGCCGAACTTCCTCTACACCACCAACACCGGCTTCGCGCTGGTGGCGGAGCACTCGGGCAAGTGCGTCGACGTGGCCGGACGCGGCACCCAGGACGGCACCACCGTCTACCAGTGGAGCTGCAACGGCCAGGCTAACCAGAAGTGGGAGCAGGTGCCCGTCAGCGGCGGCTTCCTGGTGCGCAGCATCGACTCGGGCAAGTGCCTGGATGTCATCGGCGGCAGCACCAGCGCCGGCACCCAGGTGGCGCTGTGGAGCTGCCATGGCGGCGGCAACCAGGTCTTCAACTGGTCCGGGCTGGGCAAGGAGCTGAAGGTCCAGCACTCCGGCCTGTGCCTGAACGTCAGCGCGAGCGCCAGAACCGACGGCGCGGCCCTGATCCAGTGGCCGTGCAACCTCCTGGCAGCCAACGACAACTTCCGCAAGCGTTGACCCGGTTGACGCCCTGACCCCCATGACGGCCACCCCTGCGGTGGCCGTTGTGCCGTTCACACACGGCCCGTCGGCCACGCGCCCTTCGGTTCACTCTGATGCCTACCTTTTGTATCGTTAATTTACACTTGGTAACCATTGGTTTGATGCTTGACCCACAACACCCGAAGGAGACCGCTCTTGACGACTGCCCACCCCCCGTACCGCCGCACCCGCCTGCTCCAGCTGGGCATCGGCGCCACTGCCCTTGGCAGCATCCTGGCCCTCGGCGAAGTGGCCCAGGCGCAGATCACGGTCGAGCCGGCCGCAACGCCGCAGTCGCTCAAGGGGGTTGCGCGCCCTGAGCCATCCAACCTCGGCGAGTTCGTGCAGAACAAGACCGAGGCCATCGCGCTGGGCAAGGCGCTGTTCTGGGACATGCAGGTCGGCAGCGACGGCAAGACCGCCTGCGCCTCCTGCCACTTCCAGGCCGGCGCCGACAGCCGCGGCAAGAACCAGCTCTCGCCCGGCCTGAACCGCATGGCCTCGCCGACCTCGCCGAATCCGGACACGACGTTCCAGCTCGGCGGCGTCAACTACCAGTTCAAGCTCGACGACTTCCCCTTCCACAAGCTGGCCGATGTCAACAACCGCCACTCGACGGTGCTGAGTTCGGTCAACGAGGTCGCCTCGTCGCAGGGTGTGTTCAACGAGCAGTTCCTGGGTGTCGTCGGCACGCTGCTGCCCAGCGCCTACTTGCTGCCCTTCACCAACGGCACCTACACGCAGGACGGCTACGCGAGCTGGTACGGCTCCACCACCGAGCAGCGCCAGCTCGTGAGCGATCCGGTCTTCCGCATCGGGGGTGTCAACACGCGCCGCGTCGAGCCGCGCAACTCGCCCACCGTCATCAACGCGGTCTTCAACTTCCGCAACTTCTGGGACGGCCGCGCCGAGTTCGTCTTCAACGGTGTCAACCCCTTCGGCCTGCGCGACCCGAACGCACGGGTCTACAAGAACATCCTCACCGGCTCGACCTGGTCGATGCAGCCCACTCAGGTGCGCATCGACAACGCCAGCCTGGCCTCGCAGGCGTCCGGCCCACCCACCAGCGATTTCGAGATGAGCGCCCACGGCCGCTCGCTGCCCGATGTCGGCAAGAAGATGCTCTACCTGCGCCCGCTGCAGGGACAGACCGTGGCCGCGACCGACAGCGTGCTGGCCGTGCGCCGCCACAGCTCCGGCCTCGGCCTGAGCGAGGCCAACTACGCCGCGATGGTGCAGAAAGCCTTCCGCCCCGAGTGGTGGAACAGCGACAAGCTGATCCAGGTGAACGCCGACGGCTCCAAGGTGCTGACGCCGCTGAGCAGCACGCCAGCGGCCAACCAGTACACCCAGATGCAGCACAACTTCAGCCTGTTCTTCGGGCTGGCGCTGCAGCTCTACCAGGCCACGCTGGTCTCGGATGACGCACCCTTCGACCGCTTCCTGGGTGGCAATGCCTCGGCGATGTCCACCCGTGCGCAGCAGGGCATGGGCGTGTTCTTTGGCAAGGGCAAATGCGCTTCCTGCCACGGCGGTGCGGAGTTCACCAACGCCAGCGTGCGCAAGATGCTCGCCACCCCGATGGCCCGCATGGCCATGGGCAACGGCGGCGTGGCCGTCTACGACGAGGGCTTCTACAACATCGGCGTGCGGCCCACGCTGGACGACCTGGGCTCCGGTGGCAAGGATCCGTTCGGCAACCCGCTGGCGATCTCGGCACTGGCGCAGATCAGCAACACCAAGGTCAAGGAGCTGGTGGGCATCCACCCGAACCTGACCGTCTCGCCGGGCGAGCGCGTGGCGGTGAACGGCCACTTCAAGACGCCGACGCTGCGCAACGTCGAGCTGACCGCGCCCTACTTCCACACCGGCGGTGCCGCCACGCTGCACCAGGTGGTGGACTTCTACAACCGGGGCGGCAACTTCCACGAGCAGAACCTGAACGAGCTGGATGCGGACATCACCAACCTGGGCCTGAGCGTGGACGAGAAGACCGCGCTGGTGGAGTTCATGAAGGCGCTGACCGACGACCGCGTGCGCTTCCACGCCGCGCCGTTCGACCACCCCTCGCTGACGGTGCCCAACGGCCACGCCGGCTCGACCACGGCCGTGACCAACGACGGCACCGGCCGCGCCGTGGACAGCGTGCTGAGCCTCCCGGCGGTGGGCGCGTCCGGCTACGGCAAGTCCGCCACCCCGGCGAACTTCCTGAACACGCACCACTCCGGCCAGCCCATCGTGCAGCTCAAGACCCCGGGCGGCACCTGCCTTGCACCGAACAGCTCGCTGCTGACGCTGCTGGTGTCGGACCTGCAGGGCAAGTCGTGCTCGACGGCCAGCAACCAGCGCTTCCAGATCGTGCCGGAAGCCGACGGCAGCGTGCGGCTGGTGATGCAGCACAACGGCACGCTGGTGCAGGGCTCGGCGATCCAGCTCGCCGGCCTGACCATCACCAGCGGCAGCAGCAACGGCCTGACGCTGCAGCACTGGCGCCTGGAAGACCTGGGCAACGGCTACACGCTGCTGCGCAACCGCTCCAGCAACCTGTGCCTGGAGCTGACGCCGGACCTGCTGCTGGGCAACAAGGCCACCCAGCAGAGCTGCTCCAGCGGCAAGTCGGGTCAGCTCTTCCAGGTCACGCCGGTGTGATGTCGCCCCCCCGCCCGGACTGCAGCAGTCCGGGCAGACCGCTGGCCCGCCGCGTGCGCCGCTGCAGCGCCTGGCCCCACACCACAGGGTCGGGTGCCACCAGGGTGAACGCGGTTTTCGCACGGGTGATGCCGGTGTAGACCAGCTCCCGCGTGAGCACCGGCGTCGCATAGGGCGGCAGCACCAGCGCGACATGTGCGAACTCCGAGCCCTGCGACTTGTGGACTGTCATCGCGAAGGCGGTCTCGGTCTGCGGCAGGCGACTGGCCATGACGGAGCGCGGTGCCTGGTGGTCGCCGTCGAGCAGCCAGACGCGCAGCCCCTTGCCGTCCACCCCCGGCAGCGCCACGCCCACGTCGCCGTTGTAGACCCCCAGCGCGGCGTCGTTGCGGGTGATCATCACCGGCCGGCCGGCGTACCACTCGCCCTGGCGCGCGATGTCACCCCGGCGGCGCAGCTCGGCCTCGATGCGGGCGTTCAGTCCGGTGACGCCCCACTCCCCTTCCCGCAGCGCGCACAGCAGCCGCACCTGCTCGAACGCCTGCACGACCGCGACGACCCAGGCCTGGTGTGCCTCGGCATCGCCTGCGGGTGGTCGCCTGCGCAAGGCATGGAGGTAGCCGTCGTAGCCGATCGGTGCACCCGGCCGGCCCTGCAGCGCCAGCGCCAGAACACCCTGTAGCGCCGGAGCAGCAGCTTCAGACAAGCGCAGCCGCTGCACCGCCGGATCTGCACCACGCAGCACGGCGTCCGCCGCCCGCACATCGCCCGCGTTCACCGCCACGGCCAGCGCACCGATCGCGCCGTCGAAGCGGCGGCTCTGGCGCAGCATCACGGTCTGCTGTGCCAGCGCGGGTGAACGGCGGTCGCTGGCGTGGAAAACGGATGGCAGCACACTGCCGGTGCAGTCCGCGATCCAGGCCTGGCTGTCGGCGTCGTACTCCCCACGCTCAGCCGATCCACACAGATCACCCAACACCGCGCCCGCCTCGACCGACGCGAGCTGGTCCTTGTCTCCCAGCAGCACCAGCCGTGCCCGTTCGGGCAGCGCTGCCAGCAACGCGGCCATCATCTCCAGGTGAACCATCGAGGCCTCGTCCACCACCAGCACATCGACCTCCAGCGGATGGTGGGCATCGTGGCGCAGGGCGCGGGTATCAGGGCGGGCACCAAGCAGGCGGTGCAGCGTGAGGGCCTCCTTGAGGCGTTCGCCGAGCAAGGGCCAGTCCAGCACGTCCGGCAGGGCCTGGCAGAGCTGGCCAAGGGCGAGGTCGATCGACTGCTTGAGCCGTGCCGCCGCCTTGCCGGTCGGGGCAGCCAGGGCAATGCGCAGGGTCTCGGGCGCCGGATGCAGCGCGAACAGCAGCGCCAGCAAGCGGGCGACGGTGTAAGTCTTGCCAGTGCCGGGGCCGCCCGTGATGAGCGCGAGCCGGCCGCGCAAGGCCATGGCGCAGGCGATGCGCTGCCAGTCCGGGTCGGCGGCGTTGGCAGGCGCGCCGAAGAGCCGGTCGAGCCAAGTGCGCACAGTGGCGGGTTCGGCGTCGGCGTTGGTACCTGAGACCGTGTGAGTGCGGGCGAGAACGGCAACGGCAACGGCTTGTTCGTCGCGCCAATGTCGGCGCAGATAGAGGCGGCTGACCTCGACGGTGGTGTCGAGCACCAGCGGTGCCTGGCCCTGTGCGACGGTCGCGAGGTCATCCACCGAACCGCTGCTGTGCAGGCAGTGCAGCCAGTCAGCACGGTCGGGCGACAGGCGGACCAGCACATCGGCCAGCGCGGCGCGTGCAGCGTGCGGGCCGTCGAGCCAGGCGTCGTCGTCCGGACGGACCACCGACGCCGGGCGGCACTGGACCAGCAGATCTTCCAGCACGATGCAGGTGTGGCCACGGCTTTCGCGCTGCGCGAGCATGGCCGCCGCCAGCAGCAGCTCAGGTGCCACGGACTCGCCCAGCTCCGAGGCCAGCCAGCGGGCCAGCGCCACGTCCAGCCGGCGCAGCCAGCCTTCGTCACACCAGCGGTCCAGCTCGGCCAGCAGTGCGGCGGCGGTCAGCGGTTCGGGGGTCAGGATTGGGAGCATCAGGCGGTCACCGGGGTCGGGTCGTTGGCACCATCCAGGCAGGTGTCCAGTGCAGCCAGCAGTGCGGGAGACACCGGCACCTGCACACAGCCCGCCTGCGGCCCGCGCACACCGCGCAGGAATAGATAAACTGCGCCGCCCAGGTGCTGCCCAGGGTCATAGCCTTCGCCCAGCCGCAGCCGCAGCAGCCGGTGCAGCGCCAGCAGGTAGAGCGCCGCCTGCACGTCGTAGCGGTGGGCAAGCATGGCGGCATCGAGGGCGTCGGCGTGGTAATCCGCATCCGTCAGACCCAGCGTGTTGGACTTGTAATCCAGTACCCACCAGCGCCCGCCATGTTCGAACACCAGATCGGCGAAACCCATCAGCAGCCCTTGCAAGGTGCGCTCGACCAGGGCAGGACGCGGCTGACCGGGCAGCAGATGCAGGCGACAGACCGCATCCAGCGCCGCGCTGCGCAAGGCCACGCTCGGCATCCAGAACTCCATCTCCGGCAGCACCATGCCGACCTCCGCCAGCGCGCAGCCTCCCAGCGGCGGCAACGGCGTCGTCAGCGCCACGTCCAGCCACGCCAGCACACCATCGGTGTGTTCGGTGTGGCCCGCGCTTTCACAACGGCGCCGCAGCCAGGACTGGACCGACGGCGCGCTCCGGCGGTCGAAGCCTTCCTCGGCCAGCCGCTGCAGCAGTTCATGCAGGAAATTGCCAGCCTGTGCCCCCTTCGGGAAGGTGTGCCAGGCGTCCGGCGTCCCAGCGACGGCTCGGCTGGGAACGGTCACCGGCAGGCCGCGGTCGTCCAGCGCCGCGTCGTCCTGGGCAGCAGCCTGTTCTTCGCGCCACAGCTCCTGCCGCAACGGATCGGCCACCCTCGCCACTGGCCGCTCCCACTCGCGTGCAGCCGGGCTACCCGCACTGCCCGCGCCCCCCAGATCCTTGGCCAAGCCAGTGAAGCTGCCCACCGCCCACTCGCGGTCGAAGCTGGCGATGTAGACCGGTGCGTCGGCGAGGTGGGCGGCGGCGGTATCCGGCTGCCAGCGGGTCCAGCCGGGTCGATCGGTCAACGCCTGCACGGCCACACTGCCGGGTACATCGGCCGCTTCGGCCCAGCCGTATAGCCGATCCCGCACCAGTGCCGCCGACAACTCGCCCTGCCCGCCACCCAGCAGATAGCCCAGTGCGCTGCGGTCGAGCTTGTTGCCCCCGGTCTTGCCACCCTTGAGCAGCCCGACCCCCAGCCACAGCGCATGGCGCGCCCGCGTCAGTGCGACATAGAGCAGCCGCAGCTCCTCGCGCAGCCGCTCGCGGTCGGCGGACGCCATCGCCTCGTCGCCAAGCGCGAAGTCCAGCGCACGCCGGCCGTCGTCATCCACCCAGGTGACGAAGCGGCGCCCGCGGCGGCTCTCCTCGCGGAAAGATGCGGCGAACGGCAGCAACACCACCGGGTACTCCAGCCCTTTGGACTTGTGGACTGTCACCACCTTGACCAGTGCCGCGTCACTCTCCAGCCGCACGACACGCTCGTCGCCCGTGCCGCCTGCACCCTGGATCTGCTCGGCCAGCCAGCGGATCTGCGACTGCTCGCCATCGAGCTGGCTGGCGGCAGCCTGCAACAGTTCACCCAGGTGCAGCAAGTTGGTCAGGCGGCGCTCGCCGTCCGCAGGCGCGTCGACTGACCCAAGCCAGCGAGCTGGCAGGTCCAGCGCGTGCAGCGTCTGCCGCACCAGCGTCAGCACCCCCTGCTGCTTCCACACCCAGCGCAGCCCCTGCAATTCCGCCAAGCGCCCATCCCATGCGGTCTCGTCCGTGGCCAGGCGCGCCAGCTCGGGCAAGTCCAATCCCACCGTCGCGGTGGCATAGGCAGCGCGGGCCAGCGGCGCATTGAGCGGGTCGGCCACGGCCTGCAGCCAGCGCAACAGGTCCGCCGCCTCGGCCGAGGCGAACACGGAGTCCTGGTCTGACAGGTAGACCGACGCCACACCGCGCCGCCGCAGTGCCTGCCGCACGGCGTCCGCTTCCCGCCGGCTGCGCACCAGCACGGCAACATCCCCCGGGGCCAGCCGCTGCAGACGCCCGTCCGCCCCCTGGAAGCCGACCGCCGCGTCGTTGAGCCAGTCCACGAGCTGCTCGGCGGCGTGTTGGGCAAGGTTGTCGAGAAGCGTGCGGGCAGGCTTGGGGGTGTCGAGCAGGGCCACGTTCAGCGCGGGCAGCGCCGTGGCGCCGCGCACCAGCGTCTCGCGGCGCCCGTGGGCCTGGACCGGCTCGAACGGCAGCGCATGCGGTCCCGCCTTGTCGAAGGCAAACGCCCCACCCACCCAGCACCGCTGCGCCTCGGCGAAGACGGTGTTGACCGCGCTGATCAGCGCCTGCGTGGAGCGGTAGTTGGTGCCCAGCACATGGTGGCGGCCGGCGGTCGCGGCGCGTACCTGCAGGTAGCTGTAGATGTCGGCGCCGCGAAAGCCATAGATCGACTGCTTGGGATCGCCGATGAGCAGCAGCGCGGTGGTGGGGTCTGGCTCCGGTGCGGTGACACGGTAGAGTCGGTCGAAGAGGCGGAACTGCAGTGGCGAGGTGTCCTGGAATTCGTCGACCAGCGCGACCGGGTATTGCGCGAGGATGCCTTGGCGCAGCCGCTCGCCGGCTTCACCTGCCTCCGGCGACAGGGCACGTTCCAGCCGCGACTGCAGGTCCGCGAAGCCGAAGCGGGCGCTGCGGCGCTTGAGGTGATCGAGGTGCTGCGCGACGCGGTAGGTGAAGTGCCGCATCAGCCGGGGCGCCAACGGCTCCAGCGCCGCCAGGTCATCCTGCAAGCGCTGGAAAGCCGCGAACATCGGCGGCAGGGTCGGTTCGGGCTTGCCGGGCTTGATCGCGTCGGCCAGGCCACTGGGGGTGAGGCGCGCCAGCGCGGCCGGCGAAAGATCCAGCCGTTCGGCGGTCGGGTCTTGCGCCCAGATGGCGAGCTGCTCCAGCCAGCCCACGTAGTGGCGTGCGGCCAGCTTGCGCCCATCGAACGGAGAGGTTTTCTGCGCCTGGACCGCCTCCAGCCAGGCACGCATCGCCTGCGCCATCTCTACCCAGCCGACCTTGAGTTGCGCCAGCGCACTGCCGTGCTCGACCAGCCAGCCAGGCAGCCAGTCCTGCAGCGCCGCGCTCGGCAACGGATCGGGCCCCAGCAGCTCGGTCTGGTGCAGCAGCCGGGCCACCTGGTCCTGCATCGCCGACACCGACGGCCACAGCCCGAGCAGCGCCTCCAGTGGTGCGGTCTCCAGCGGATAGACCTCGCGCCGCCAGACATCGTGCATGGCCTGCGCGAGCAACTCGGCCTCGTCTGCCACCAGTTCTTCGTTGAAGAGGTTGCCGCTGTCGAAGGCGTGCTCACGCAGCATGCGCTGGCACCAGGCGTCGATGGTGTGGACCGCCGCCTCGTCCATCGCTTCGGCGGCCAGTGCCAGGCGGTAGGCCGCCTGCGAGCGCATGGCACCATCGGCATGGGCGGCCATCAACTCGCGCAGGAACGTGTCATGCAGTGCCGGTTCGGCTGCACCACGGAAGCACTGCGCGGCTTCGATCAAGCGCGCTCGGATGCGGTCGGACAGCTCGCGGGTGGCGGCACGGGTGAAGGTCATCACCAGGATCTGCGCCGGCCCGAGCGGCTGCCCGGTGCGCGCGCCCTGGTCGCCGTGGCCGAGCACCAGCCGCAGGTAGAGCGCGGCGATGGTCCAGGTCTTGCCTGTGCCAGCGCTGGCCTCGATCAGACGACATTCGGAGAGCGGGAGGGTCAGCGGATCCAGGGGTTCAGTCATCGCGGGGGATTTCTTCTTCGTCGTCAGCGCCCGGTGCAGCGTCGGGCAGCGGCAGCACCTGCACCTGCTGCGGGTCGGCCGCCCACAGGCGCAGCGGCTCGTACAGGCGCTCGGCCCACTGGTCGAAGCCCTGGCCGGCGAGCAGTGTGTCCCAGTCCGGGAAGCAGCGGGCGAGTGCAGCGTCCTCCACCTCTCCACGGTGGGTGTGACCGCCTTCGTAGGTGGCGCAGGCAGCGTCTTCGGCCTTGTCAGGCTGGTCAGGATCATGCGCGCGGGCCTTCAACCAGGCCAGTGCGGTACGGCAGGCCACCGCCAGCGGCTGCTGCATGCCGTGGGCCCAGACGTCGAGCAGGTCGTCGAGCACCACTTCCGACACCGCCCGGCGCGGCGGCTGCAGCACCAGCAGCGCATCGCGGGCGACGATGCGCGCTTCCAGCGGAACACCACATGCTCCCGCTACCAGCAGCCGCAGCCAGACCCGCACCAGCTTGTGCGCCACTGGGCGCAGCACCTGGTGCTTCTTGTCGAGCACGCACAGTCGCCGTGCGTCCAGCGACAACCAGACCGGTTGGTCACTGCCCGGGATCTGGCGCAGCCCGTCGAGCCAGTCTTCCAGGGTGATGCCTTCGGTTTTGGCCTGGACACGCCGCGGCTTGGCGGATTCGCAGAGTTCGCGGCGCCAGACGTTCCATTGCCGCGCCATCGGGGCGCTCTGCTGCACGAACTGCTGGCGCCAGCGTTGCCCCAGCCCGCCGACGGGCAGGTCGCCACGCCGCAGCAGCCGCTCGGTGCGGGTGTGCAGGGCGACGCGGCAGTCGGCCAGCGCGGTGGGGGTGTCGTCGCCCGGGGTGTCGAGCAGCTCGCGCAGGAGCAGCGTTTCGTCAAGGGCGTTCAGCGCAAAGGGTTCATCGTCGGCCACGACGAGGTTCAATGGCTGGAAGACGACGCCCAGGCGCTCGCGGAAATGGTCCTTCACGGGGTTGTGGAGGAAGTGTTCCAGGCGGCGCAGGGTCAGGGGAAGTTGGGGGAGGCGCTGGGGGATGTCTCCCGCCGTCGCGGGAGTGACAGGGGCGACGAGGGTGGCGTGGGCCAGACGCCATTCACGGGCGTAGGTGAACAGCCGCGACGGTGCGGTGGACTCGAAGTAGCGGCGGCTGAAGGGCTGCAGCGGATGTTCGGTCGTGCGCTGGTCCACCACCTCCGCGCCCCAGCCGGCGGCGAGGTGGTCACGCAGCTGCGACACCAGCACCGAGGGTGGCTGCTCCGTGTTGTCGCGCACGCTGCGGCCAGCCCAGCTGATCGACAACACGCGCCGCGCCGACAGCAGGGCTTCGAGCATCAGCATCCGGTCGTCGTCGCGACGGGCGCGGTCACCAGGGCGGTGCTGGCCGGGCAGGGCCATCAGGTCGAAGTCGCTGCGGGGGGCGCGGCGCGGGTAGTCGCCGTCGTTCATGCCCAGCAGACAGACCACCTCGAAGGGAATCGCACGCATCGGCATGAGCGTGCAGAACACCACCCCACCGCCCAGGAAGCGGCTGTTCAGGCTCGGCGCATCGACCCCCGCCAGCCAGCCCTCGCGCAGCACTGTCAGCGTCACCGGCGCGTCGAAGCCCGCGTCCGCGCAGTCGTCGCTCCACTGGCGCAGGGCGTCGTCCAGCAATTCGCGCAGAAGACGGTCGTCCTCGTCAGCGGGGTCGAGGAAGGTGGTCAGCAGGGCCTGGGCGCGGGCCTGCCACTGCGTCGGGGTGGCAGGCTGGCGGGCCAGGTGCCACCAATGGCGCAGAGCGTCGATCACACCGGCCAACGCGCCTGCGATGGCTGCGTCCAGCCCACCAATCTCGTCATAAGGCTCGATGGCACGCCAAGGCGTGGTCGACGCCTCCGAGCGACCCGCGGCATACCCCAGCAACATGCGCCGCAGCCCGAACAGCCCCGTGTTCTGCTCGCCACACGCTGCCAGCCCCAGCCCGCCGCGTTGCCCCGCGTCAAGCCCCCAGCGCACGCCCGCCCCTGCCAGCCAGCGGGCGGCGGTCACTCGGTCCTCGTCCGCCAGCCCAAAGCGCCGCGCCACGGCCGGCACGTCCAGCAGGTCGCGCAGCTCGCTCGCTGTGCAGCGGTGTTCGGTCACACGCAGCAGCCACTCCACCGCCATCAACAGCGGCTGGCGCCCGCGCTGGCGCAGGTCGGCGATCTCGTAAGGAATGTGGCGCGGGTCGTGGCGGCCGTGCTGGCCGAAGACAGCGTGGATGATGGGCGCGTAAGGCTCGATGTCCGGCACCATGACCACGATGTCACGGGGAGCCAGCGCACACCCGCCGGAGGGTGCGGGCTGGGCGAGCAGGTGCAACAACTGATCATGCAGCACCTCGACCTCGCGCATGGCGCTGTGGGCGATGTGGAAGACGATGGAATGGTCGGCTTCGGGCAGCGGCGCCATCTCCTGGCCCGGGCGCACGCGGGTGATCAACTCCTCCATCGGCAGCCCGTCGCGCACGGCGGCCTGCACCTGGGCCAGCAGCGTCTGGCCGTCGCCCTCGTCGAAAAGGTCGATCCGCGGGATCTGAAACCGATGGCGGGCGACCTCGGCGTCGTCGAAACCGTCCAGCAGTCGCAGGAAGTCGCGCCCCTGCCGGCCCCATGCCGCCAGCAGCGGATGTGCCTGCGCATGGGCCTGGTCGAGCGGAAGGGCGCCGAGATTCTGGCCACCGCGGTGGGTGTGGCGGTGGCGGGCACGCAGGAGTTCACGGCCGTCGATCATGTCAGCCCAGTGGAACTGGCAGGGGTTGGGCACCGCAAGCAGCACCTGCGCCCGCTGCGACAGGGCCGCCAGCGCCTGCAAGGTCTGCCACGGCAGGTGGCTGTGCCCGAAGAGCACGACCCGGCGTGGCAGTGGCTGGCGCGGCGCAGCGCCCGACTCCACCGCGTGGACGAAGCGCCGGTGGACATCGCTGCGCACGGCGTGGCGCTCCCCGGTGGCGAGTCCGGCGACCAGCCGCTGCCACAGGCGGGCCTGCCAGCGCTGGGCGTCAGGCAGCGGCTCGGACACCCCGTTGGCGCGGACCAGGCGCTCGTGCTGCACCCCTTCCCCTTGACCCCACAGGTCGAGCCAGTCGGCCCGGTAGAGCTGGTACTGGTCATAGAGGTCGGCCAGTCGCTCGGCCAGCTGCAGGCGGCGGCCGAGATCGTGCGTGCCATCGGCCGACGGCCCCGCAGAGAGGAACTCCGCCAGCGGCTCGAAACCCGGCTCGCCCACCCACTGCGGCAGCGCCTGCATCAAGCGCCACGTCAGCGGCGCCTTGTCCATCGGCGAGCGGGCGGGTGCGCCCTCGCGGCCGAGCATCGCCCGGTAGACGCGCCACAGGAAGCGCGCCGGCAGCTCCACGCGGGTGGCCGCGCAGATGCCGCTGCGCCGCGCCAGCGACATCTTCATCCACTCGGCGATGCCGTTGCTCTGCACGAGCAGCACATCCTGCTCCAGCGGGTCGAGCGGGTGGCGCTCCAGCCAGGTGAACACCGCCTCCTGCAGCAGCTCCAGCCGGTTGCCGTGCAGCACGAGCAGGCCAGGGGTGATCGGGGTGCGGTGGGGGGCGGCGGGCGGGGCGCAGGCGCCGCTTTGGCCGCTTTGTTCAGTCTCGGGCATGGGCGCGAGTATCGCCCAGCGTTCCGGCCCAGCCCCCTGCCCGGCTCAGGCGCGCTGCAGGACGGTGTCGAGTTCGGCTTCGACCGTGCGCAGCGAGACCTCCTTGGCGCGCAGCTCCAGCCGCTGCACCGAGCGGATGACCGGCAGCGCGAGGCGGCACAGCGCCTCCTGGTCGTGGTCCCAGCCGTCGAGGAACCAGACCCCTTCCTCGTGGACCAGCCGCAGCGGCGACACCACGCGGTCGCGCTCGGCTTCGCCATCGACGCTCAGGCGCAGGCGCCGCCGCTCCAGCACCGCCCCGGCCAGCCGCTCGAAGTGCCGTCCGCGCACGGGCCGGTGGACTGGCGCCACCACGCGCACCCGCCGCGTCAGCTCGCGGGCCTCGCTCTCGCTGGTGCCCAGCATGCCGGTCAGCTTGTCCAGCAGCGGCTGCAGGTGGCGGCCCATGTGGCCCTGCACGCCCAGCCCGTCGAGCAGCTGGTGCATGGTCAGCAGCGCGTGGAGTTCGCGCTCGTTGAACCAGACCCCCGGTGATTCGGTGCACGGCCCGCGCCGGCCGTGGCGGTCCACGGTCTCGAAGCAGTAGCCGTTGCGCTCGCGGTCGTAGACGATGGCCGCGTCCATGCGGGTGCGCAGGTGGTCCAGATCCCGCTTGAGCGTGGCACGCGAGACGGCCAGCTCGGCCATCAGGCCGGCGAAGCTCACGCAGCCGCGGCTGCGCAGGAGCATCTCGATCTTGCAGAAACGTTCAGTGCGTTCCATGGTTTGCATTCCCCTTGTGGGCAGGGCATGACCCCCGCCAGTCAACGCCAGATTCATGCGCCACCACACGGTATGGCTCACGAATCGAGCCTCATGGTAGCCGTGACCTCCGGAGAATCCCGCACTCGGCGACCCCGTGTTCGGGGGACTTCGCGCGCCGGCCGGGGCCGGTCTGCGCACTACGCACTCCCCCCAGTGCCGGGGTCACGGTGGTCCCCGCCGGTTCAGAACCGGGCAACGACGCCGACAACAGGGCGGCCTACACTCGCTCGACCACCATCCGTCCAGACCCCACCATGTCCAGCACGCACTCCACCTCCTCACCGCTGCAACGGCTGCGCTCGGTTCTGGCGCTGCTGCTGGCCGGCCTGGCCTCGGCCACGGCGGGTGCAGCCCCCGCCGACGTGGACGGCGTCATCGTCAAGTTCCGGTCGGCGCGCCCGGCCAGCGCACTGTCGGTGCCGCAGAGCGCGGCGTCCACGCCCTCTGGCGCGCCGGCTGCTGCCGCCCCCGTGCTGCGCGCCCAGTCCCTCGGGCAGCGCACCGGCCTGCGCCTGCGCGACGGCGCCCCCCTGTCCGCCACCACCCAGGTCATCCACGGCGCCGCCGGGCAATCCACGGCCGCGCTGGTGCGTGCCCTGTCCGCCGATCCACAGGTCGAGTACGTCGTCGAGAACCGCCGCCGCCGCGCCCATGCCAGCGTCAACGACCCGCTCTTCGCGGGTGGCAGTGGCGTGAGTCCGCTGGCCGGTCAGTGGTACCTCGGAGCGCCGAACGCCAGCCTCGTCTCCGCCGTCAACGCCGAGGCGGCGTGGAGCGTCACGGCGGGCCGGGCCGATGTGGTCGTGGCCGTGCTGGACAGCGGCGTGCGCTTCAAGCATCCGGACCTGGCTGGCAAGCTGCTGCCCGGCCACGACTTCGTCAGCGAGTCGGTCACCTCCAACGACGGCGACGGCCGAGATCCCCACCCGAGCGACCCCGGTGACTGGATCACCACCGACGAGGACGCCAACCACCCGACCCTGAAGGACTGCGGCGTGGCCGACAGCACCTGGCATGGCACCCAGGTGGCCGGCCTGCTGGGTGCGGCCACCCACAACGGCGTGGGCATGGCGGGCCTGGGACGGCATGTGCGCATCCTGCCGGTGCGCGTGCTGGGCAAGTGCGGCGGCTATGACGCCGACATCGTGGCCGGGATGCGCTGGGCGGGGGGCTTGCCGGTGGATGGCGTGCCCCTGAATCCCCACCCGGCGCGCATCCTCAACCTCAGCCTGGGCTCGCTCGGCGACTGCGCCTCCGAGCAGGGCCGGCTCTACCGCGAGGCGATCGCGGAGCTGCGCCAGGCCGGCGTCACCACCGTGGTCTCGGCGGGCAACGACAACCTCGGCGTCCACCTGCCCGCCAACTGCGCCGGGGTCATCGCCGTGGCGGGGTTGCGCCATGCCGGCGACAAGGGCGGTGCATCCAGTCTCGGCCCGGAGGTCACGCTCTCCGCGCCAGAGGGCAACTGCGTCAACACCGTTGGCGAGTGCCTCTATCCAATCCTGAGCACCACCAACTCCGGCAAGACCGGGCCTCAGTGCTCCACCTACACCAACGGCCTGGGCGATGTGGCACGCGGCACCAGCTTTTCCGCACCGATGGTGGCCGCCACGGCGGCGCTGATGCTGGCAGCCCAACCATCGCTCACACCGGACCAGCTCGCCGCGCTGCTGAAATCCACCGCCCGCCCGTTTCCGAGCCGGGTGGCCGGGGACACGACGCCGATGTGCCAGACGACCACCGTCAGCACGGTGCAGGAACAGATCAATTGCCACTGCACCAGCACGACCTGCGGCGCCGGCATGCTGGACAGCGGTGCAGCCGTGCGCGCAGCCGCGGCGACGGGCAACGCAGTCATCGCCCGGCTGACCGAATCGCAGGCCCGCGTGCCGCTGAACGGCAGCGTGCAGCTTTCGGCCACCGGCTCCACGCCCACCACGGGGCGCATCCTCAGTGGTTACCAGTGGCGCATCACCGAAGGCAGCGCCCTGGCCCAGCTGACCGGCGCCACCAACGCCGCCACCGCCACGCTGGCCGGTGTCGGCGAGGGCTGGGTGACGGTAGAGCTGGCGGTCACGGACAGCGCAGGCGTGGTGGGGCGCAGCACGGCGGTGCTGCGCAGCGGCGCCGCACCCGCCGCACTGTGCGGCCCCGACGAGACGGACGTGGTGGCCGATGCGGCGGGAGGGGGTGCGCTGGCGTGGCCCTGGCTGGCGGGACTGGCGCTGGCCGTGGCGCTGCTGGGGCTGGGCCGCGTGCGCGAGCGCAGGCGCGCTGGCTGAACCCGCCGCTCAGGCCGCGCCGAGCCGGCGGGCCAGCGTCTGCACATGGCCCATCGACACCCGGTGGGCGTGCAGCAATCCGAGCAAGCCCAAGCGGTGCAGCTCCAGCACGGCGTCGTCCGCCAGCGTGGCGAGCCGGGCCTCGTCGACCATGTAGAAGCCGCCAGCGTTGAGCGGCTGACCGTCCGGTCCGGTGCCCTGGATCTCGCCGCCGCGCAGCAGGTCGTGCGCCACCAGCCGCTCGCAGAGCACGCGGGTGCGCAGGGTCTCGCGCTCGAAGTTGTCCAGCAGCTGCTGCACCGCCTGCAGCACCGGCGTCGGCTCGCCCGCCGCGTCCAGCACCGCCTCGCCCACCTCGCCACCGAAACCCGGCCACGCGGCATCGACCACCAGGTTCAGCTGGCCCGTCTCGTCGGCCGTGTAGGCGAACGGGTAGCGGCGCAGGAACGCCGGCAGGTAGGTCGCCAGCCACTCGCCCTCGGGTCCGACGAACAGGTTTTCCCCTTCGCGCAGGCCCAGCAGCAGCACCGGTGACACCCGCACCCGGCCCTGCGCGTCCTGCCCCGCCGGCACGAAGGCGATGGGGAACTCGCGCGCGGCCTCGACGCACTCGATGGCGGTCACGGGCACGGCGTTGAGGCGCCGGGCCACGCCCCAGTCGCGCACGGGAGCCAGGCGCTGGCCAGCGTGCTGTTCGCGGGTGAGCAGGACAGGCTGGCGGTACAGCCCGTTGGCAGGAGCGGTCATTCGGTCATTCCTTCGTCGTCGGCGGTGCGGCTGGCCAGCACCTTGTCCACGCGCTTGCCGTCCAGGTCGACCACCTCGAAGCGCCAGCCCGCCCACTCCACCGCGTCGGTGGTCTGCGGCAGGCGCCCGAGCAGCAGCATCACCATGCCGGCCAGCGTGTTGTAGCGCCCACGGTCCTCGTCGGGCAGCTGCTTCAGGCCGAGGCGGTCCTTGAGTTCGGGCACGGGGATCATGCCGTCCACCAGCCACGAGCCGTCCTCGCGCTGCACCGCCCAGGCGTCCTCGGCCAGGTGCGGGGTGAACTCGCCCGTGATGGCTTCGAGCACGTCGCGCAAGGTGATCACGCCCTGCACGACGCCGTACTCGTCCACCACGAACACCATCTGCACAGGCGAGCCGCGGAAATGCTCCAGCAGCTCCATGCCGGACAGCGTCTCCGGCACGAACACAGGCGGCTGCATCGAATCGGTGAGCGAGATCTCGCGACTGGCGGCGAGCTGCATCAGCAGCTGGTGCGCCGTCACGACGCCCAGCACCTCGTCCAGCCCGCCACGACAGACGGGATAGCGCGAGTGGCCATGCTCGGTCAGCCCGGCCAGGATTTCCTCGCGGCTGGCGGAGACTTCCAGCCACGCGATGTCGCCGCGCGGAATCATCATCGAACCGATCTGGCGGTCGTCCAGGCGGAAGACGTTGCGCACCATCTGGTGCTCGTGCGCCTCGATGACACCGGCATCCAGCCCCTCTTCGAGACTGGCGGCGATCTCTTCTTCGGTCACGCCGCGGTTGGTGCTTTCGCGCACGCCCATCAGCCCGAGCACGGCCTGCGTGGTGCCGGCCAGCAGCTTGACGAAGGGACTGGCCGCCACCGACAGGCCGCGCATCGGGCGCGCCACCAGCCGGGCCACCGTCTCGGGGTACATCTGGCCGACGCGCTTGGGCACGAGTTCGCCGAAGATGATGGTCATGAAGGTGATCAGCGCCACCACCAGACCGGTGCCGACGACATCGGCGACAGCATCCTGCAGCGGCAGGTTGGCCAGCAGCCAGGCCGAGACAGGACCGGCGAACGCCGCCTCGCCGACAATGCCGTTCAGGACACCGATGGAGGTGATGCCGATCTGGACGGTGGAAAGGAACTGGGTGGGGCTGTCGTGGAGCGCGAGCGCGGTGCGGGCGCCGGCATCGCCGGTCTCGGCCATCACCTGCAGGCGGGCCTTGCGGCTGGCCGTCAGGGACATCTCCGACATGGCGAAGACGCCGTTGATCACGATCAGCACGAAGAGAAGAGCTAGGTCCATGGGAGGCACGAAAGACCATCGCGCCAGAAGTTGAGGCGCGAAGAGCGTAGCAGAATCGCCGCATGCATTACCTGATCGGCGATCTGCAAGGCTGCTGTGACGCTTTTGAGCGACTGCTGGCCACCCTCGACTTCTCCCCCTCGCGCGACCGGGTCTGGGTGCTGGGCGACCTGGTCAACCGCGGGCCGTGCTCGCTGCGCGTGCTGGAGCGGCTGGCCGGCTTCGGCGAGGCCGCGACCTGCCTGCTGGGCAACCACGATCTGCACCTGCTGGCGGTCGCCCACGGCGTGCGGCGCCTGCACCGCAGCGACACGCTGGGCGAGATCCTCTGCAGCCCGCGCCGCGACCACTGGCTCGACTGGTTGCGCCACCAGCGGCTGGCGGTGCACGACAGCGGCTGGCTGATGGTGCATGCGGGTGTGGTCCCGCAGTGGAGTGCCGCGCAGACGCTGGCGCTGGCCGGCGAGGTGGAGTCCATGCTGCGCAGCGATGATCTGCCGGGGTTTCTGCAGGTGATGTATGGCAACGAGCCGGCGCGCTGGGACGACACGCTGCAGGGGCCGGACCGCTGGCGCTGCATCGTCAACGCCCTCACGCGCATCCGTTTCTGCCACCACGACGGCACGCTCGACTTCCAGGTCAAGGAAAGCGCGGCCGACGCCCCCGCGCACCTGCTGCCGTGGTTCGACGCGCCAGAGCGCCAGACCTGCGGCACGCCGATCGCCTTCGGGCACTGGTCCACGCTGGGCCGGCTGGAGCGGGACGACCTGCTGGCACTGGACACGGGCTGCGTCTGGGGCGGGCAGCTGACCGCGGCGCGGGTCGACGGCGGACGGCGGGAGCTGGTCAGCGTGGCGTGTGCGCAGGCACAGGCGCCGAGGTGAGCGCCGTTTCGGTCAGTTCCGGTCAGTTTCTGCCACAATGCCAACCCTTCAGCGCAGTCCCGGAAGCTTGGCAGAGTGGTCGATTGCACCGGTCTTGAAAACCGGCAACCCGCAAGGGTTCCAGGGTTCGAATCCCTGAGCTTCCGCCAGAAGGACGCAATTCCGCATCCCTCAGATGTGAAATTCGGCGCAACGCCGATCACCAGCGGCAAGTGCACGCCAGGATTTTCATTTATTTCAAATCCGCCGGCATCCATTCCCACGCTTGCACGCGCACCGGACTGACCACTGGCTCACTGCGTGAAACTCAGTCGTGAAAGCCTGCCGTGCAGACTTAACGTGGCGCGCGGGAATCCACGGCGCCCCTGCAATCCGGGGAAGTCCGCAGACGGGCACAGCCGCTAAACTGCGCCCGGATTTATCCGTTTATCACCTCTTTCACTGCGAGCACCGACCGGTATGCGTATCGAATTCGGAAAAACGCTCGCCTCCGGAGTATGCAAGTCATGACGTTGCCCCAGACCCGTTCCACCGTCCGCGTGCGCGCCGCGCTCGCTCTCGGCGTGATCGCTGCCGCCTCGCTGCTCACCGCCTGCGGTGGCGGTGATGGAGACAAGAAAAGCTCCACGCAAGTCGCCGCCAAGGTGAACTCCGGCGAGATTTCCGTCCACCAGGTCAACTTCGTGCTCCAGCGACAGCCGGGACTCAAGCCCGAGCAGGCGCAGGCCGTGGGCCGCCGCGTGCTCGACGGACTGGTCGACCAGGAACTGGCCGTGCAGCAGGCCATCGAACAGAAGCTGGACCGCGACCCCCGCATCGTCTCGGCCATCGAGGCATCGCGTCGCGACATCCTCGCCCGCGCCTTCGCCGACCGGATCGCAGAAGCCGCTGCCGCCCCGACGCCGGAAGAAATCAAGTCGTACTACGACAGCAAGCCGGCCCTGTTCTCTCAGCGCCGCATCTACGGCCTGCAGGAATTCAACATCGAGGTCAGCGCAGAACAGAAGGCCGCGCTGCAGGCCAAGATCCCGACGCTGCGGTCGGCGGATGAGCTGGCCGGTGCGCTCAAGGCGAGCAACATCCGCTTTGCCGCCCGCAACGTGAGCCAGACGCCAGAAAACATCCCGATGGGCTTTCTGGACCAGCTCGCCAAGCTCAAGGAAGGCGCGTGGATCGTCGTGGCGACACCGAATGGCCTGAATGCGGCCCTGCTGGCCTCGGCCAAGCCGGCGCCCGTGACCGAAGAAGCCGCGAAGAAGGCCATCGAGCAGTTCCTGCTCACCGACCGCAAGCGCAAGCTGGTGACGGACAACATCAAGCAGCTGCGTGGATCTGCCAAGATCGAGTATGTCGGCCAGTTCGCCACGGCGGCTTCGGCTCCGGCCGACAGCGCACCGGCTGCCGAGGCGCCCGCCGTGGCACCGACTCCTCCGGCCGCTGCCTCCGAGGCACTGGACGCTTCCTCCCTCCAAAAAGGTCTTTCGGGTCTGAAGTAACTCATGATGCTCACGCTACACACCACCTCGCCCCTCAGCGCACGCCTGCTCCGCCGTGTGATGTTCGCCTTCCTGGCCCTGATGGCGCCCATGCTGTCGTGGGCACAGGTCTCCGATGCCCAGCGTGACTACGTGCTGGGAGCGGGCGACGTGATCCGCGTGAGCGTCTACCAGAACGCCGACCTCACCCTCGAAACCCGCATCGCCGAAAGCGGCAGCATCAGCTTCCCGCTGCTGGGCCAGGTCAAGCTCGGTGGCCTGACGGTGCCGCGCGCGGAAAAGGTGATCGCCGATGGCCTGCGCAACGGCAACTTCGTGCGCCAGCCGCAAGTCAGCATCCTGGTCACACAGGTGCGCGGCAATCAGGCCTCGGTGCTGGGCATGGTCAACCGGCCAGGCCGCTACCCGATCGAGCAGACTGGCATGCGGCTGAGTGAGCTGCTGGCGATGGCTGGTGGCATTTCCCAAGGCGGCAGCGATCTCGTCACGCTCAGCGGCATGCGCGACAGCCGGCCGTTCCGCGTCATCATCGACCTGCCCAACCTGTTCGCCGCCTCCACCAAGTCCAACGACCCGGTGATCGTCAACGGCGACACGGTCTACGTCGACCGCATGCCAATGGTCTACATCTACGGCGAAGTGCAGCGGCCCGGCGCGATGCGGCTGGAGCGTGACATGACGGTCATCCAGGCCCTGGCCACTGGTGGTGGCCTGACGCAGCGTGGCACGGAAAAAGGGCTGCGTGTACACCGCCGCAACGCAGACGGCAAGGTCGAGATTCTCCAGCCTGGCATGAACGATGCGATGAGGGACGGCGATGTGATCTACGTGCGGGAAAGCCTGTTCTGAGCGCGTGTTGACACGCTGCTGAGCAGCGGATCAAGACTGGGAGTGCATGGACTGCAAGCGGATCTCGAACCACCGCTTGCAGTTTTTTTCATGTCAGACGGCGCGTCACCAGCCATCGACCCGCACCACGCGGGATGAGCCTGGATTGGCGCAGTGCAACGGATTCCGGGTGTGCAGGCTTGAGTGGTTCACTTCGGTTCCCACCATCTGCTACCGGCACCGAAACCGTGCAGACTTACCGGCGCAACTTGGCGTCCAGTGCTGACGATGCGCCTGTCCGGTGGAAGACGCACTCTGGCACGGGTCAATCCAGCTAAGATGACATGGAAACCTCTTGTTTTTCGAGAGATCTCTGGATTTGTCAAAAATCATGAAATTTTCACAGTTCCTGTCAATTCTCCGTGCACGCTGGATTGCGGTTTTCACCGTCCTGTGCGCCACCGTTGGAGTCACGACAGCGGTGAGTCTGATGCTCCCCAAAAGCTATACCGCCACGGCCACCGTGATGATCGATGCACGCGCGCCGGATCCGATGACGGGTGTGATGATGAATGGCATGGCTGCGCCAGCGTACATGGCAACCCAGGTCGATATCCTGACCAGCACGCGTGTCGCGCAGCGTGTCGTGCAAAACCTGGGCGTCGCCAAGAATCCACTGCTGCTGTCGGAGTGGCGCGAAAAGACAGCAGGGAGGGGCATTTTCGAAGTCTGGGTCGCGGAACTGCTGCTCAAGAACCTCAGCGTGAAGCCAGCGCGCGAGAGTTCGGTGATCGAGGTCATGTACCGGAATGCGGATCCAAAATTTTCTGCGGCACTGGCCAATGCCTTTGTTCAGGCATACATCGAGACAAGTGTCGGTCTTCGTTCATCACCTGCAAAGCAATATTCGGCATTCTTCGAAGAACGGTCCCGCAAGCTGCGTCAGGATCTGGAAGCCGCACAAGTCAAGTTGGCTGCATTCCAGTCTCAGAACGGGCTCACCGGCCAGGATGAGCGATTCGACCTGGAGACCCAGCGCCTCAACGAATTGAGTTCTCAGCTGGTTGCATTGCAGGCACTTTCGGTCGATGCCGAGAGCCGCTCGCGGCAGGCCCGCGGTGCCGCAGACAAGTCCCAGGAAGTCATTTCCAATGGATTGGTGTCCGGCTTGAGGGCTGATGTGTCACGCCAGGAAGCGCGTTTGCGTGAATTGAAGGCACGCTTGGGTGATGCCCATCCGCAGGTGATTGAGCTGCAGGCAAACATCGAGGAGCTTCGGGTCCGCATTGATGTGGAAAGTCAGCGTGTGACCGGCGGCGTCGATTCCAACAGCCAGATCATGCAGCGCCGGGAAGGTGAAGTCCGTGTTGCCCTGGAAGCACAGCGCGCCAAGGTACTGCGCTTGAAGGAAGTGCGCCAAGAATTGATGGTCCGCATGCGCGAAGTGGAGAGTCTGCAGCGCAATTATGACCAGATCATTCAGCGGATGAATCAGACTGACATGGAAGGCCAGAATACCCAGACCAATATCGCCCTGCTGACACCGGCGACTGAGCCGGTGGAGCCTTCTGGACCACGCCTGCTGCTCAATATCCTGCTGAGTGTATTTCTAGGGGCTGGACTGGCTGTCGGCTTTGCCGTCGTCCGCGAAATCATGGATCGCCGCGTCCGGACGCTGGAAGACATTTCCAGTCAGATTGGCCTGCCTGTGCTTGGCGTCCTGCCTCGTCCCAAGGGCAAGATGCTGCCAC
This sequence comes from Sphaerotilus sp., assembly GCA_013299055.1. Classification (GTDB taxonomy): domain Bacteria; phylum Pseudomonadota; class Gammaproteobacteria; order Burkholderiales; family Burkholderiaceae_C; genus Sphaerotilus. Next base: position 19,432 of record JAAFKB010000001.1, on the reverse strand, counting down.
GTGGCACGAAAAAGCTTGAAGGGCCCAGTGCGGGTATCCCCCAGGTCAAGCCCAGTATTTGATGACTGGTGATGACATCCGCATTGACAAATATCTGCAGTGGTTTTTTAACAATCTTTCATCATGATGAATCCCCAGCGACCGCAGAGCCCCGCACGATATCCGTCCAAGGTCAACACCATGGCAGGGGATGCAGTGCCAGACGTTCAAGACAGAAGCATCGGGGACATCATTCGTGATATTCACGATCTTTCGACGGAGCAGATAGACTCCATATTGAACTACCAGCGTCAGAAGGGTGTCCGCTTTGGTGAGGCGGCAGTGGCGCTGGGCCTGGTATCCGGCGAGGACGTCGTCTTTGCACTCAGCCAGCAGTTCCACTACCCTTACACACCAGTCGAACATTATGTCCACCCAGAGCTGGTGACAGCATCGCAACCCTTCGGGACGCAGGCAGAAGCCTTCAGGGCCATTCGCAGCCAGCTCATCAACCGCGTTTTCAATGCACGAGAACCCAAACGCGCACTGGCAGTGATCAGCCCCGAAAGCGGAGATGGGAAAACCTTTTTCACCGCCAATCTCGGAATTGTCCTCGCGCAGATGGGCGGCCGAACTCTGGTGGTCGATGCCAATTTTCGCAATCCGCGGATGCATGAACTGTTTGGTGTATCCAATGCATCGGGTCTCAGCGGAATCCTCAGCGGCCGCCAGGAAGACAGCGTGATCTATCAGGTTGCGGATATTCCAAGCCTGTACGTCATGCCAGTGGGGGTCACGCCACCCAATCCCCTTGAACTGCTCGAGCGTCCCGCGTTCCGCATGCTCATGACGGAACTGCTTCGACGTTTTGACCATGTGGTGGTGGACACTGCGGCAAGCAGCCTCGGCAGTGACGCCTGTGTTGTCGTGGCCAAGTGCGGTGCGGCCCTCACGGTTGCCAGAAAAGGCCGTACACGGATGAACAAGCTGACTGAACTGACCGATGCGGCCAGCGGTGTGGCATCCGCCATGGTCGGTGTGGTGTTCAACCATTTCTGATCCAGACTGGACTGCTTGCTCATGCGCTCTGCCGTGTCTCCTTCTGTGCCCATGTCTCTTTCGTCGCTGAAGACCATCTTGGCCAATCGACAAGTCCATCCCTGGTTGATCGTGCTGGGCGGGACTGCCGCGATGTTCGGCCCTACTTTCTGGGGACTGTTCCACGGCTTGTGGGCGACTGACAGCCAAGGGCACGGGCCGATCGTGCTGGCCATTTCGTTCTGGTTGCTGTGGCGCAAGGTGCCAGAGGTTGCTGCTTTGCCCGCTCAACCCTCGCGCGCTTGGGGATGGAGTATTTTCGCGCTGGCAATGCTGTTGTACGCACTCGGCCGCTCGCAGGACATTCTGCTGTTCGAGGTCGGTACACTCATTGCCGTCATCGCCGCAGCGGTGCTCTTGTTGAAGGGGTCAGCGGCCATGCGGTCGCTCTGGTTCCCCCTTTTCTTCATGGCGTTCATGATTCCCCTGCCCAGTGTCGTCGTCGATGCGATGACACAGCCGATGAAGATGGCAGTTTCCTATACTGCAGAAGCAATGCTGTATGCGGGAGGTTATCCGATCAGTCGCAGTGGTGTCATTCTGCAGATCGGTCAATATCAGCTGCTGGTGGCCGATGCATGTGCAGGGCTTCACACGTTATTTACACTGGAAGCACTTGGCTTGTTGTACCTGAACTTGATTCGGCATGAATCGGTGGCTCGCAACGTGACGCTGGCTGTGCTGATCGTGCCCATCAGCTTTACAGCGAACGTCATCCGGGTGATCGTGCTCACGCTGGTGACTTATTATCTTGGCGACGAAGCTGGACAGGGGTTCCTGCATGGTTTTGCCGGGATGGTGCTGTTCATGGCCGCCTTGATGCTGATCATCCTCTCCGACACGCTGATTCGCACTGTTGTCCGTTTCTGGTCGGAGCGCGGCGTGACAAGGTCTGTCAAGGCATGATGGACACAACAGAATATCAGGAAAGAACACTGTGAAGCCCAACGCACCCATCAGGACGGCTGTGGTGATGGCCGTCATCATGACCGCCACGGCAGTGCTGGCGACGGCGGCCAAACCAACACGCATGCTGGCCGAAACCAGGCAGCAGCTGAAAATTGAACCAATGATTCCGGTGCGATTTGGAGACTGGCGTGTGGTTCCAAGCAACGGAGGGATCGTGAATCCACAAGCCGAAGACCTCATCAATCGGCTTTATTCTGAAACGATCTCGCGCATCTATGAAAACACCAAAGGCGAGCGGGTGATCCTGTCAATTGCTTATGGCAAGAATCAGGGAGACGATTTTCAGGTACACAAACCCGAGGTCTGCTACCCAGCACAAGGATTTCAGGTGCGCACCAATGTCAAGGACCAGCTCACCACTGCGCATGGGGTGATCCCAGTGCGCCGGCTGGAAACGGTGTTGAGTCAGCAGCGCTACGAACCCGTGACTTACTGGACTACCCTCGGAGATTTCTCGGTGTCGAGTGGCATCGAGAAGAAGATGCTGGACATCCGTTATGCGATGGATGGTTTCGTGGCCGACGGACTGCTGTTTCGCCTGTCCAGCATCGATCGCGACAGCGTGAAGGCGTTCGAGTTGCACGCGCAGTTCGCACGTTCACTGCTGTCCCATGTCGGACAAGGTGAGCGTAGGCGGCTGGCTGGCCTTGCGCAGTGAGGGGTGACCGTCGTGTGTCTGCGGGACTGGACGCATGAAGTCGCTGTCCGTCACCAAGAGTCTGGTCTTGACCGGAGCAGGAAGCGCGGCACGGCTCTTGTCATCATTTGTTTCGATCAGCGTGACCGCGCGGTATCTTGGGCCGGGTGATTTTGGTGCGTTGATGTTCATGCTGACGCTGGCCACCCTGCTCGTTGTGCCAGCCAATTTCGGTCTGTCCACCTACGTGCTGCGCACAGTGGCACAGGCCACTGGCAATGCCGATGCGGTGGTATCCGATGCCATGTCGGCCCGCTGGCTCGCCATGGCACTTTCCATTCCCGTGTTTCTGGTGGCCCTGCTGATGCTGCCGGCCGTCGTGTCCCGCGTGTTGTTCGGCGTGCTTCTGCTGACCATGTTGGCGGAGGGTCTCTCGGAGTTCTACATATCGGTCTTGCGTGCACGCGGACATTATGGTGAAGATGCTCGGCTGGGGATGCAGACTGCGTGGGTGTACAGCATTCCAGTCGGTCTGACTGCTTGGGCGACGGCTTCCATTGATGCAGTGGCATGGGCCTACTGCCTGTCACGTCTGGTCATGACCGTGCGGAGTCGGCAGGTGCTGTCGCACATGGGCATTCATGCTTCCTGGACCAGCACCAGAGCGGCATGGGCCCGCCTTCGCGCAAGCACCGCTTATGCGACAGATTACGCGATGACCGCCATGTTCGGACAGATCGACGGGGTGGTCTTGAATCATCATCTCGGGGTTGTGGCGGTGGGTGTGCACCAGGCAGGAATGAAACTGTTCATGGCGGCTGCCCAGATTGCACCTATTCTGGCAAATGTCTTCCTGCCTCGGGTGGCATCGGCAGCCATCAACCGGCCAGCAGACCTGCACACCGAGTCCTTTCGACTGCAATTGACATTTGTGCTGGTTGGCGCCATGGTGGGCCTGACATTTTCGCTGGGGGCACCGGTGCTGGTCGGGCTGGCATTCGGTCCCCAGTATGGGGGACTGGTCGAGCTGATGCCGTGGTTCGGTCTGTTGTTCCAGGTGCGGTTTGCTGCGGCAGCATGGGGTATCACGTTGACAGCCCGGGGGCAGCAATCGTTTCGTGCCGCAGCCTCTGTCGGACACTGGATCTTGATTATTGTGCTCGCGACAGTCCTGATTCCGACATTTGCGGCCCAGGGTTGGCTGATGGCCTTGGTGGTTGGCAACGCTGTCTTGTGGATGGCCTATGCCGGGCGGGTCATCGGGCGCTCTGGCGGACACCAGGCCGGGGCAGCGGTGGTGGTGGTGGTCGCACTGGTGATGATGCTGCCTCAGGGGTACTTGCTCGCGCGGTGAGATGCGGTGAGAAAGAAGGATCGGTGCGCCATTGAGTGCCAGGGCAACGTTTCCAGGACAAGGTCAGGGCGGGGAATCAAAGCATGCAGAAAAGATTGATGATCGAGAAAGTGGTGGGCAGCGGATCGTGTTCCGGTTGCGGCTTGTGCGCTTCGGTGGTGGCCCCGGACAAGATCCGGATGGTGCCGTCGGCTGAACTGCAGTGGCGGCCCGCTGTGGCGCAGCCCTTGTCGGCAGACGAACTGCAGCGGTTCAATGCCACATGTCCCGGGGTTTCTCTTGTGCATGAGGCGCCGGCCCCATCTGAGCGAATCGATCCGATCTGGGGACGTGTCCTGGGCTGCTACACAGGCTATGCCGCGGACCCTGTGGTCCGGCACCAGGGCTCATCGGGTGGGGTGATCACCGCTCTTGCGCAGTTTCTGCTTCGCACCGGTCGGGTCGAGGGGATATCCCAGAATGCGGCCTCTTCTTCCGAGCCGACCGGCAACGAAGTGCAGTTCTCTCGTGGGCGAGACGATGTTCTGCGGGCGGCCGGCTCCAGATATGGTCCTGCATCGGCGCTTTCCCGGGTCGAGGAAATGCTGTCGGGGGGGCAGACCTTTGCCTTCGTCGGCAAGCCCTGCGAGGTGGCCGCATTGCGCGCACTGGGCCGCATCGATGCGCGTGTCGGACGCCAGGTGCCTTATCTGTTGTCCTTCATGTGCGCAGGCACACCGAGTGGCCTGGGTACGCAGGCACTGCTGGCCGCCATGGGTGTCACGCCTGAACAGGTGGCGAATTTCCGCTACCGCGGGGATGGATGGCCGGGCAAGGCAAGAGCGGTGACCCACGCAGGAGAGGCATTCGAGATGGATTACAACCAATCCTGGGGGACCATCCTGAATCGGCATCTCCAGTTTCGCTGCAAGATCTGTCCGGATGGCACCGGGGAGTTTGCTGACCTGGTGTGCGCCGATGCCTGGTACGGCAAGGATGGTTATCCTGACTTTGCCGAGCGCGATGGGCGAAGCCTGATTCTGGTTCGTACACCCCGTGGCGCGCAGTTGCTTGCCGAGGCAGTGGCGGCGGGTGACGTCCGCACCGAGATGCTTGACCTGCGTGAAGTGGCGGCCATGCAGCCATATCAGGTCGAACGCAAACGCATGGTGCTGGGGCGTCTGCTGGCCGCGCGTGCTGCGCAGGGGCACGCCCCCGTGACACGACGCCTGCGGCTTGTGGCGGCAGCCAGGCAGGCATCGATCGGAGCATTCCTGCGCAGTGCAGCGGGGACGTTTCGCCGGGCAAAGGGTGAATGATGGACAATACAAATCCTGGGGGGGAATCTGTGCGCAATGTTCTGACGGTCGGACTCATCTGGCATTCCGTTTCATCGGACAACCTGGGCGTGGGTGCGCTGACCGAGTCGCAGATTGCGCTGTGTCGCCGTGCGGCGCAGGCCATTGGCTGCCAGGTGAAGTTCGTGATTTTCGGGACCGAGGGACGCCTGTCGTATGTTCCCGAAGGGACCGAGATCAGCATCGCGGCGCGCCTGTCGCTCAAGCAGCTGGTGCTGGGGCGCTCCGATTATCCCGCCAGAATATCAGAATGCGATGTCGTGCTCGACATCGGTGAAGGCGACAGTTTCACGGACATCTATGGGGTTCAGAGATTCATTTTTCTGATTGCCAGCAAGATCATTGTTCTGGCACAGGGCCGCAGGCTGGTATTGAGCCCGCAGACCATCGGCCCGTTTGATCACTGGTATTCCAGATGGATCGCCCGTTCGGTGATGAAACGCTGTGAGAAGGTGTTTGTACGCGATGGACTTTCGGCCGAGTACATGCGCTCACTTGGACTGCTCGATCATGTCGAGGAAGTGATTGATGTGGCATTTGCATTGCCCTATTCCAGGGGAGTGGCGCCGGAGCCTGGTCGCATCAACATCGGATTGAATGTATCCGGGCTGCTTTTTTCTGGTGGTTATACAGGAAACAACCAGTTTGGCTTGACGATTGATTATCCGACGCTGATGAGAAAATTGCTGGCGGCGTGGTCGCAGGATGCCCGCTATCGGGTGTGGCTGATTGCGCATGTGGTGCCAGATCAACTGCCTCGCGATGATGACCGGGTTGCCATCGAGGTGCTAGTCAAGGAGTTTCCGGAAGCCCGCAGGGCACCTGATTTCACGTCCCCTGGACAGGCCAAGACCTTCATCTCGGCACTGGACTTCATGACGGGAGCGCGCATGCATGCATGCATTGCCGCTTTTTCGAGTGGTGTCCCCGTGGTGCCGGTCGCCTACAGCCGAAAGTTCAACGGGCTCTTTTCTTCGCTTGAATATCGATGGATTTCGGATGGTCGTTCTCAGACAACCGAAGAATCGCTGGATCTCATCCTGGAAGGTTTTGCACGACGCGAGGAGCTGGCTGACCTTGTCGCGCACGGTAATGCGATTGCGCAGCATCGATTGGACCGATACAGGGACAGCTTGACCAGCACTTTCAAATCTCTGATCCCAGTTTAATTGTGAAAACACATTCACGAGGGCCGAGGACCATGTTGCTGCATGTTCGTAGAATCTCCAGCTTGTCAACACTAGCCTCAGTTTTTCTTTGGGCGATATTGCTGTTTTTTTTGTTCCTGATTGGCGCGTTCACGGCGCTGGCCCCAGAGCTGGTTGTGAGATTGACACCATTGATCATGGTGCCTGTATTTTTTGCTGTTGCCGCATTCTCCGAGAACAAATTTGACCTGAGCACCAAATTTGTGCTCAATTGGCTGCTGATCGTTCTGGCCATATTATCCCTCTGGCCGACATATCTCATACTGAAGATCGGGAGCATGCCTTCCATTGATGGTCGCCGCATGGTCGTGCTGCTGTCGATATTTTCATTGACATATCTCGTCATCAATCGGCCGATACTGAGAAAGCATTTCTTTGGTGATTCAGACCCAATGACCCAGCTTGTCTCCATGCTGATTCTTGGGTACATTGGACTGCGTTATATTTCCCTCGGGGATTCACTATATCCATTTTATAGCTTCATTGTGGTGACATGGGATCTGGTGAATTATTTCTCCATGTATTTCCTTGCAATCTCCTTTCTTCATCACCAGAAAACCTCCGAGCGATTCATGGCCGTCATGCTGTGGATTACGTTCTTGATTGGCTGTTTTGTTGTCCTGGAAAAACTGCAAGGCATCAACTATCTGTCAGCGTACGCGCCTCGCGGCGGAAACCTAGAGGCTCAGGCAATGATGCAGAGCATCAGCCGTGACCGTGATGGCGCATTTCGTGCGCAAGGAACCTTTGAACATCCGATTGCGCTTGCTGAATATTGTGCCATGGGAATGTGTTTTTTTCTGGCAAGCCTGCTGTGGAATGATGGGGCAAAGAGTCGCCTGATATATCTGTGTGCTTTCATTGTCTCCGCAGGGTTGATATTTGCCAGTGGTTCCAGATCCGGTCTGGTATGTGCGGGAGTGGGCGCTCTCCTTGTGTTTCTTCTGTGGGCATACCGCGCCAATTCGGCCCTGAACAGGGCAGGTTCATTTACGCGAAAGTTCCTGTTCTTGACCACGCTGGTCGGCATTCTTGCTCTGGCTGCACCGATCATATCGACGCTCACGCAGGGCAGATCCACGGCAGAGAGAATGAGTACGCTTGCGCGTTCTGAAATGCTTGTCCGCGGGTTGCCCAGCATCGCTGACAATCCATTTTTTGGGGTCGGCGTGGGGTCGGCCGGTCAGGTTGCAGGACATATCGGAAATGGCGGGATCATCACGCTGGACAACCATTATCTAGGCATAGCAATCGAGTCTGGCGTCCCGGCCACCATTGTCTTCATCCTGACACTTCTCATACCAGCGCTCAAGGCATCTCATGTGATAATTTCTCGCGCCGGCCCGCACTCTTGTTTTCTTGCGGGGGCCGTCGGCGCACTGTCCGTGCTGCTGATCATTCGTGGGACGATGTGGCTATCCACGAATCTGACTCTTGGGTATTTGATTGCCGGCATCGTCATGATTCTCTCCAGAATTCCAGCTGAAGGCAAAATCATTCCTGAGGCAGCTCAGGCACGCGGCAGGCCAGTGGCAGTGACTTAAATTACCTGGTTGCTCGGCGATTCAATGACCATTCGACACAGGTGCTTTTTTGGACTTCATCCTGCTTCTGAACTGGAACGGCTGGCGTGACACCTGCGAGTGCCTGCAAAGTCTCATGCACCTCGTCGGCGAGAAGCCGAAGATCGTGGTCTGCGACAACGATTCCCACGACGGCTCCCTGGACCACATCCGCGCCTGGGCGCGCGGCGAGGAAATCATCACGCTGCCCACCTGGTGGGCAGCAGAAACCAGTGCCGAGACTGACTGGGCAGCCGCACGCACGACCTCGTCCATCCCAGCCAGGCCCCGTGTTGCCGAAGTGCGCTGCAGGGACGGCGGTGGTTTCGAGTGTGACCAGCCCGATGCCGATCTGTTTCTGCTGCCGACCGGGGCCAATCTCGGCTTCGCCGGGGGTTGCAACGTGGGACTGCGTTTCATCCTGACGCAGCCTGCTGCCAGATCCGTATGGCTGCTCAACAATGACACCGTGGTGGCGCCACAGGCGTTGCAGAGGCTCCTGAACGAAGCACGCACCCGCCCGGGTGTGGGCATGGTGGGCTCAGTCCTGCGCTATTACCACCGGCCTGAAGTGGTCCAGGCTCTCGGCGGTGGCCGGCTGGACCTGCAGCGCACGGCGACCATGCATGTAGGGGAAGGCACACGCCATGCGGCACTCGATGCCTCCGCCCAGCAGCAAGTCGAGCGGGAGCTGGCCTACATCACGGGGGCCTCGCTGCTGGTGACACGCGAGTTTCTGGAGACGGTCGGATTGATGCAGGAAGACTATTTCCTGTATTACGAGGAAATCGACTGGGCCGAGCGTGCGCGGCGTTGCATGCCCCCTTTCAGCATGGCGCTGGCCAAGGACAGCATGGTCTTTCACAAGGAAGGGGCTTCTGCCGGAACCAACTCCCGCTCGGTGCTGTCCTCGCGGCTGCTGGCGCGCAACCGTCTGCGCTTCATCAAGCGGTTTCATCCGGCCCAGCTCGGACGCGCGCGCCGCCATGTCCTGCGGGATGCACTGGTGGCGCTGGCCAAGGGGCGATGGCGGATTGCCTGGACCGTGGCGGTGACTTCCTGCAGCCCGGTGCGCATCTGAGCCGCCTGGTTTCTCCTTCCATGGATGTTCCACCGTGAATATATTGCTCATTGCCAGGACATGTCCTGTGCCCGCCAACGACGGCGAAAAACTCCGTGTGTTCCATTTGCTGCGGGTGATGTCCCGGAGCCACCGTGTCACGCTGGTGTGCCGGGTCATGCACCAGGACGAGGAGGATGCGCTGCAGTCTCTGCGCGCACTGGGCATCGAGGTGGTCGGTGTGCGCATCGCGCCACCGGACGGGCATCTGGAGCGCCTGCGCTGGGTGGCGCCCTTTCTGCTGTCCCGCTATCCAATCTCGCTGTGCACGGTGTACTTTCCCGCGATTCGAGATGCCTTGCGTCAACTGGTGGCGCGCCGGTCTTTCGATGTGGTGCAGATCGAGCATTCCTCGCTGGCCATCTATCTCGACCACCTGAACTTTTCGAATGATCCGGCGCGGGTCGTCACGATGCACAACATCGACTACGTGCGCAACGAACGCATCATCCGCAACACGCCGTTCGGGGTGCGCAAGTGGTATCACCAGCTCAATCAGGTGCGGTTCCGCCGGTGGGAGCTGGCGTCCGTGCGGCGCTTCCATCGTGCGATGGTGATGTCGGATGTCGATGCGCAGATCCTGCGCCGTGATGTGCCCGAGGTGCCCGTGGACGTGGTGCCCAACGGGGTCGATTGCGAGGCCATGGCGCACCAGTTGCCCGAGATCGCACACCAGTCGGTGGTGTTCGTCGCGTCGATGGACTCGGAGGCCAACAACGACGGCGCGCTCCATTTTCTCGATGCTGTCCTGCCGCTGCTGCGCACGCGCCTGCCAGAGCTGAAAGTCTGGATGGTGGGCCGCCAGCCCTCGGCGCAGCTCCAGGCGCGGCACGATGGCCAGCAGGTGTTCGTCACAGGCAAGGTGGATGAAGTCGTGTCCTTCTATCGCCGGGCGACGGTCTCGATCGTGCCCCTGCGCTCGGGCGGTGGCACGCGGCTCAAAATCCTGGAGGCGATGGGACTGGGTATCCCGGTGGTCTCGACCTCCGTTGGAGCCGAGGGGATCGATCTGCGCGACGGCGTCGATGCCCTGCTGGCGGACACCGACCAAGCCTTTGCCGACGCCGTGCATGCCCTGCTGACCAATGGCGACCGACTGCGCAGCATCAGCCTGCAGGCCCGTGCCTTGGCAGAGCATCGGTATGACTGGCGGCACATCGGGCGCATGCAGGAGGCCGTGCATGTCCAGGCACTGGCACGAACTTGACAGAGAATGCACATGACGCTGCCAACAATTTCGCTGGTCACGACCTGCTACAACGCCGAGGCCTACATCGAGGCCACGCTGCGGTCCGTGCTCCAGCAGGACTATCCCGCACTCGACTACGTGCTGCTGGACGGTGGATCGCGGGATGGCACGCTCGACATCGTCCGGCGCCATGCGTCGGGGTTGTCCCATTTTTCCAGCGAACCGGACGAGGGCCAGTACCACGCCATCCAGAAAGGAATGTCGCTGGCCTCCGGAGAGGTCTGCGCCTGGCTGAATGCGGACGACATCTACCTGCCCTGGACCCTGTCGGTGGTCGGGGAGGTGTTTGCCCAGTTTCCCGAGGTGGACTGGATCATCGGGGCGCCAGCCTATCTCAACCGTCAAGGGCAGTGCACCCGCGTGGCGGGGGTGCAGGCACCCGGCTACCCACGCAGTGACATTGCCAGCGGCTGGTACCGTGAATCCCTGTCCGGTTTCCTGCAACAGGAGAGCATGTTCTGGCGACGCAGTCTGTGGGAGCGGGTGGGTGGCCTCGATCTGTCGTTGAAATACGCGGCCGATTTCGATCTGTGGCGGCGTTTCGCGGAGCATGCCGAACTGGTGTCGGTTGCAACACCCCTGGCCGCTTTTCGGCAACGCCCAGGAGAGCAGCGTTCGTCTGCCGGACGCCACCACTACGATGATGAAGTGGATCGCGTGACGGCTGCGCTGCCGCGTGCATCCGCAGCCTGGCGCATGCTCAACCGCCGTGGCGAGGCCATGCGGCACCTGGCGCGCATGCTGCGCTGGAAGCCGGCGCCGGTCATTGCCTACTCGAACCAGGCGCAATCCTGGGTCAAGCTGGATGCGGTGCGCCCGACCGCGCGGACCACCTTGGCCGATGTGCTGCTGGAGCGCCGGCTGCGGTCAGCCGGACAGCAGCAGCCCGGCACGGGATTGGCGTGACCGGCTGGTCTCGCGCTCGTAGTCGCTGGTGTACGCGATGGCGGCGCGCTCTTCCCTGCCCTGCGCCAGGATTTCGCGGATCCAGCGCATGGCCAGCGCCTCCGGCGGTTCGCTGGCCGTTCCAGGGCTCAAGGCGTCCACCAGCTCCAGCACCGCTGCACTCAATCCCACCTGCGGTGCATAGCCCAGCAGATCCTGCGCCTTCTGAGAAGTCGGGCTGTGGTGGTGGAAGTCGGGAACACCTCCCTGCGGATTGATTCGGACCTGTCCTCCCAGCACCATCCGGATCACCTCGGCCACCTGCAGGCCACTCACGCTATGGTGGCTGATGTTGAAGACCTGACGGCGGACCACGCTGGCAGGTGACTCCAGGACCGCCACGAAGCCCCGGACAGCATCCGACAGGTGCAGGTGGCCTCTGCACTGCATACCGCCGTTGTCGAGGGTGATCTGCTGCAGGCGCAAGGCACTGAGCACCATGGCATTGACCATCAGGTCGAGCCGCATGCGCGAGCCGCGCCCATGGACCAGCCCCAGTCGGACCACCGCCGGCGCAAAACTTGCCGAGGCCAACGGCAGGATGGCCGCTTCTGCCAGCAGACAGCTCTGGGCGTGGTGGGTCAGCGGGCGGACGCAGGAATCCTCTCCAGACACCTGTCCGGACGCATGCCCGTAGACGCTGCAGCAACTGGCCAACAGATAGCGGGGGATGCCGCTGCTGCGTGCCAGCTGCGCCAGGCGGATCTGCGCGCGGTGGTGTCCGCTGTCGAGCCCCGATGCGCCTGGCTCCATCACGGATTCGCCGGACAGCCCGGCCAGATCGACCACGGCCTGCATGCCGGTCAGGTGCCCACGGTGCAGCGAACGCACGTCCAGGCGGTGGATCTGCAGGCGGTCATGCCGGCACAGGTCGGCCAGCCCATCCTCCCCGAACACCATGCTGTCCACAGCCGTGACCCGGTGCCCGCGCATCAGCAGTTCGCGCACCAAGGCCGAGCCAATGTAGCCGGCAGCGCCAGTGACCAGAATGTGCTGAGGGCGAGCCATGGGATTTGGAGCGAAGGGGTGGGACCGAAACAGTCGGACTCCGGAATGTGCCTGCCCTGCGGCAGGGTGCGCATCACCCGAACACGGGTTGTTGCGAAAAACCTGTGCGGGATGTGAACTAGTTCAGCCCGGAATACCCGGATGACTCAAGCAGGACAGGACCGGCGTGCCAAGGTACGACGGACCACGTCGACCATGTGGTGGACATCGCTGTCCTCGATGCCCTGGTGGATGGGCAGGCACAGCCCTTCGCCATAGAGCGTGTCGCAGATCGGCAGATCCACCGGATCGACCAGCCCCTGCAGGCAGGGCTGGCGGTGCAGCGGATAGAACATCGAGCGGGTCTGCACGCCCGCCGTTTCCAGCGCCTCGCGCAGCTCCGGCATGCGCGGACACAGGATGGGAAAGCGGAACGGCACGAATTCCGAGTTCGGATCGACCCGCATGAAACGCAGCTGCTCCAGACCCTTCAGGCTCTCCTGGAAGAGCTGGTAGCGGCGCAGGCGATCGGCCTTGACTTGTGGCAGTCGGGCGATCTGGGCCTGTCCGATGGCGCATTGCATGTCGGTGACACGGAAGTTCATGCCCAGCGACTCGTGGATGAACGAGCCACTCGACTCGCGGCCCTGGTTGCGCAGCAGGCTGATGCGGCGCGCCAGCAACTGGTCCCGCGAGAGCACGACTGCCCCTTCGCCCATGGTGATGGTCTTGTCGGCAAAGAAGGAAATCACCCCCACATCGCCGAAGGTACCGGCGTGCTGACCCCGGTAGCGCACACCACAGGCCTGCGCGGCATCCTCGATCACCGCCAGGCCGTGACGCTTGCCAACGGCAGCGATCTCGGCGGCATAGGCCGCCTGACCATAGATGTGCACAGGCATCAGGGCCGATGTTCTCGGCGTGATCGCCCGCTCGAACGCCTCGGGACGTGCCGTGAACGTGTTCGGATCGACGTCGATCAGCACCGGCTTGAGCCCGGCGAACACCGCTGCGCTGGCCGAGGCCATGAACGTGAATCCGGGGATGATGATCTCGCTGCCACGGGGCAGGTCCAGCGCCAGCAGCGCAAGGAACAGCCCCAGCGTGCCATTCGGCGCGAGCGCGACATGGGGCGACCCGGTGAGCTGACTCAGACTTTGCCGGAACGCCGACGCAGCCGGACCTTCCGTCAGCCAGTTCCGTTCGATGCAGCCGTTGAGGGCTTCCAGCTCGGAACGGCCGAGCCAGGGTTCGACTTGCTGAATTTGATGGAACTGCATGGATTTAACCTGTTTTACCGATTTTTGCGGACATTAGCTGCCGAGATAAAGCTTAGTCGCAAACAGCGCAATTCAGGGGCGGTGTACCAGCGCGTGCCGTGCAAACTGCCTCAGGGCACCCACCACGAACAGGGTGTTGTGCACGAGATAACGCCTCCAGAGCCGACGCGGCTCCTGGCTCAGCCGAAACAGCCATTCGAGGCCATGGTCACGCATCCAGGCAGGGGCGCGGACCACGGTGCCAGCATGGAAGTCGATGCCAGCCCCGATGCCCAGCATCACGGCCTGCACGCGCCCACGGTGGGCATGCATCCAGCGGTCCTCTTTCGGACACCCCAGACCGGTCATCACCAGATGCGCCCCCGATGCGTTGATGCGCGCCACGTCTGCAGCATCCTCCTCGGCCGTGAGTGCACGGAAAGGCGGCGAGTGCAGGCCCACGATGCGCAGCCGGGGGTAGCCCGATCGCAACGCGGCCTCCAGCGCAGAGAGCGTGTCCGGTGTCGTGCCATAGACGTAGACCCCGAGGCCACGCCGTTCAGCCTCGACCAGCAGGTGCAGCATCAGGTCAGGCCCATTGATGCGCTCTTGCTGCGGATGTCCCAGGTGCCGCAGCATCCAGGCCACAGGCCACCCATCGGCCGTGACCATGTCGGCCTGTGCGATGTGGCGCCCATGGTCGGCCTCGCGGCTGGCCCGCACGATCGAGTGGGCATCGCAGATGGACACATAGCGCGACTCGCCTCGCTGTGCCCAGTCGCAGATGCGCCCGACCGCCGTGGGCCAGTCCAGCACATCGACCGGTACGCCCAGCACCGGCTGACGCAGACGGTCCGTGGGAGTATCCAGGCTTTCAGCCATGGTGGCGGTCATGTGCATTCAACGCCCCAGCAATTGCTTGACGACCTGCACCGTGAACTTGGTGTTGGTGACGAGATAACGGCGTCCCAGCCGACGAGGCTCGGACCAGAAGCGGTGCAGCCACTCCAGCCCATGGCGCTGCATCCACAGCGGGGCACGCTGCAGGGTGCCGGCGTGGTAGTCGAACGCAGCCCCGACCCCCAGCATCACCGCCTGGATGCGGCCACGGTGGGCGGCCATCCAGCGCTCCTGCTTCGGGCAGCCCAGACTGACCCAGACCGTGCGGGCACCGGACGCATTGATGCGCTGGACAACCTCGGCATCTTCCTGAGGGGTGAGTGCCCGGAACGGGGGCGAGTAGCTGCCAGCGATCTTCAGAGCAGGAAAGACGTCGAGCAGACGGCGCTGCAGGCGTTCCAGCGTCTGCTGCGTGTTGCCATACAGGAAGATCGACTCGTCACGCTGAGCCGCCTGGGCGCAGTAGCGGAACATGAGATCCGGGCCATTGATGCGCATCTGGTCCCGGTAGCCAAGCCGCCGCATCATCCACGCCACCGGCGCCCCGTCGGGTGTGGCCATGTCGGCCGACTGGATGACATCGTGGAAATCCGGATCCTCCTGGGCGGTGATCACCGAGTGGACATTGCAGATGCACACATAACGGCTTTCGCGGCGCTGAGCCCAGCCCGTGATCACGGCGCAGGTCTCTTCCCAGGTGATGGCGTCGATCGGAGCCCCCGCCACGCTCACCAGCGTTCGTCCACCGGACAGGGTCAGCACATCGGCGGACGGTGTTGCGCGTGAGAGATCGGGCCGAGGGAGCATGGTCGGGGAAAAGTGAGGGCTTGAATGGTAAGCGGCACCATCGCTGCCGACGCTCTTTCTCCGTGCGCTGTCGCCCGAGCCGCACGATATGTACGCGCACGATTTCACATATCCATGGCGTGCAGCATCGCACCGAAAAAACGGTGATTCACTTTCTTTTGCAGGGATCGACAACAGCACCAGGGCGCCCTGCCCCCGGGACTGCGGGTGCCGACCGACCAAGCCACGGGCCACCGCAAATGAACAATCCATTCACCACCCGCCGGCTGCGTGGGACTGCCGTGGCACTGACGGCGACGGCCGCATCCCTGGTGCGTGGGCACAGCGGCATTACACCCACGCTCTCCCACGCGCTACAAGGCTTTTCCACCACGGTGCCGACCGCACAGATCAGCCGCCTGCTGCAGCGCCTGCGCGACGACCCCGGCGTCCTGCGGATCGACCCTGACCGACTGGATCCCGGCCCATGGGCAGCGGCCAGGCGTGGTCAACATCAGCCTCGGCAGCGTCGCCTCTGACACCTTCGACACAGCGGTTGCCCGGCTGGTCGAGGCAGGGTTCACCGTGGTAGTGGCGGCGGGCAACGGCAACACAGATGCCCGCCTGCAGTCTCCCGCACGCACGCCGGACGCGCTGACGGTGGCGTCCAGCACAGCCACGGACGCCCGCGCAGCGTTTTCCAACCACGACCGCTGCGTCGATCTCTTCGCCCCCGGCAGCGCCATCCAGGCCGCCTCGCATGCGGACCCGCAAGGCTGGATCACCCGCAGCGGCACCTCGACGTCCGACTCTTGCACGTGGCTGGCGCCGCCGCGCTGCTGCAGGAGCGTCCGAAGCTCACTCCAGCCCAGGTGCGCAGCCAGCTGTGGTCACAGGCCAGCCCTGGTCTCGTGGCGAAGGCCCGCCAATCGACCGATCGTTTGCTGTTCGACGGCCCGGAGAACCGGCGATGCCCTGTGGTCGGCAAGCGTCATGGTGCAGCCGGGCGTGCAGGTGACGGCACGGTTCTCGCACCATGCCGAGGCGATCACCTGCACCACCGCCAGCGATCCTGCGTCGCTACGTGCAGATCGCCCGACCGTGAGGTGCCGCGGGACGCCCAGCGTCAGGGCGCCGGCTGCAGCATGGCACGGCGCAGCGTGACCGCCTCGCGCACCAGCGTGTCCAGCCCTTCTCCGGCTGCAGGTCCGTCCAGATGGGCATACAGCCGTCGGCGCATGCGCGGCTCCCAGAACTTGCGGAGGTGCTGGGCCACACCGTCGATCGCCTCGTCGCGGTCGGGGAAGGCGGTGAAGAAGTCGCCGATGCGGTTGGCCAGGCGGACGAGGGTCGCGTCCGGGTCGTGGTGGAGGTCGTCGCTCACCGTGCAGCCTCCAGCAGCGCCTGCTGCGCGCGGCTGAACTCGGCGAAGTCGCGCTGCCAGCCACTCACCGGGTGCAAGGGATGCGCCATCTGCGTCACCTTGCTGACCTGCACCGCCGTCACCTTGTACTCGGGGCAGTTGGTCGCCCAGTCGGACGAGTCGGTGGTGATGACGTTGGCGCCGGACTCGGGGAAGTGGAACGTGGTGTAGACGACACCCGGCTGCACCCGCTCGGTGACATCGGCCCGCAGCACCGTCTCGCCGGCCCGGCTGGCGATGCCGACCCAGTCGCCGTCCTGCACGCCGCGCTCCTCGGCATCGTGCGGGTGGATCTCCAGCCGGTCCTCCTCGTGCCAGCGGCTGTTCTCGGTGCGGCGGGTCTGGGCGCCGACGTTGTACTGGCTGAGCACACGGCCAGTGGTTAGGATCAGCGGGAAGCGGCGCGTCACCTTCTCGTCGCTCGCCACGTACTGCGTGGGCAGGAAGCGCCCCTTGCCGCGCACGAAGCGGTCGATGTGCATGATCGCCGTGCCCGCCTCGTCGGTCGTCTCGTTGCACGGCCACTGCACGCTGCCGAGCCGCTCGATCTTCTCGAAGCTCACGCCCGCGAAGCTCGGGGTCAGAGAAGCGATCTCGTCCATGATCTGCGACGGGTGCGTGTAGTGCATCGGGTAGCCGAGCGCGTTGGCGAACGCCTGCGTCACCTCCCAGTCCGCCTTGCCCGACAGCGGCGGCATCACCTGGCGCACGCGGCTGATGCGGCGCTCGGCGTTGGTGAAGGTGCCGTCCTTTTCGAGGAACGACGCGCCCGGCAGGAAGACGTGGGCGTACTTGGCGGTCTCGTTGAGGAAGAGATCCTGCACGACGACACATTCCATCGCCGACAGCGCCGCCGCGACGTGCTGCGTGTCCGGGTCCGACTGCGCGGGGTCTTCGCCTTGGACGTAGAGTGCCTTGAAGCTGCCGTCGAGCGCCGCGTCGAGCATGTTCGGGATGCGCAGCCCCGGCTCCGGATTCAGCGTCACGCCCCAGGCGGCGTCGAACTGGGCACGCACGGTCGTGTCGCTGATGTGGCGGTAGCCGGGGAGTTCGTGCGGGAAGCTGCCCATGTCGCAGGAGCCTTGCACGTTGTTCTGTCCCCGCAGCGGGTTCACACCCACGCCTTCGCGGCCGACCATCCCGCAGGCCATCGCGAGGTTGGCGATGCCGATCACCATCGTCGAGCCCTGCGCGTGTTCGGTGACGCCCAGGCCGTAGAAGATCGCGCTGTTGCCGCCTCGCCCGCCACCCGCGTAGAGCCGCGCTGCGCCGCGCACGACCTCGGCCGGCACGCCGCTGACCTCCGCCATCGCTTCGGGCGAGTTCTCGGGCTTCGACACGAAGTCGCGCCACTGCTGGAAGCTCTTCGGGTCGCAGCGTTCGGCGACATAGGCTTCGTTCACCAGGCCCTCGGTGACGATGACGTGGGCCAGTGCCGTGATGACCGCGACGTTGGTGCCGGGCCTGAGCTGCAGGTGGTGGTCGGCCTTGACGTGCGGCGCGTCCACGAGGTCGATGCGGCGTGGATCGACGACGATCAGCCGTGCGCCTTGCCGCAGCCGCTTCTTCAGACGCGAGGCGAACACCGGGTGGCCTTCGCTCGGGTTGGCGCCGATGACCATCACCACGTCGGTGTGCTCGACCGACTTGAAGGTCTGCGTGCCGGCGGAGGTGCCGAAGGTCTGGCCGAGTCCGTAGCCGGTCGGGCTGTGGCAGACGCGGGCGCAGGTGTCCACGTTGTTGGTGCCGAACGCGGCGCGGATCAGCTTCTGCACGAGGTAGGTTTCCTCGTTGGTGCAGCGGCTCGACGTGATGCCGCCGACCGAGTCGCGGCCGTAGGTGCCCTGGATGCGGCGGAACTCGCCGGCCGCGTGCGCCAGCGCCTCGTCCCAGCTCACCTCTCGCCACGGATCGGTGATCTTGTCGCGCACCATCGGCTTGGTCAGGCGGTCCTTGTGCGTCGCGTAGCCCCAGGCGAAGCGGCCCTTGATGCAGCTATGCCCTTCGTTGGCCTTGCCGTCCTTCCACGGGGTCATGCGCACGACCTGCGAACCCTTCATCTCGGCCTTGAAGCTGCAGCCCACGCCGCAGTAGGCGCAGGTGGTGACGACGCTGTGCTCGGGCTGGCCGAGTTCGATCACGGTCTTCTCGGTCAGCGTCGCGGTCGGGCAGGCTTGCACGCAGGCGCCGCAGGAGACGCATTCGCTCTGCATGAACGGCTCGTCCATCCCCGGCGAGACCCGCGACTCGAAGCCGCGGCCCGAGATCGTCAGCGCGAACGTTCCTTGCACCTCCTCGCAGGCGCGCACGCAGCGGTTGCAGACGATGCACTTGCTCGGGTCGTAGGTGAAGTACGGGTTCGATTCGTCCTTGGCGTGGGCGAGGTGCAGGTGGTGGCGCCCGGTGATGCCCGCCACCGCCGTTTCGCCGACGCCGTAGCGCACGTTGCGCAGACCGACCACGCCCGCCATGTCCTGCAGCTCGCAGTCGCCGTTGGCCGCGCAGGTCAGGCAGTCGAGCGGGTGGTCGCTGATGTACAGCTCCATCACGCCCTTGCGGAGTTTCTGCAGCGTCGGGCTTTGCGTGCGGACGTTCATGCCGGCTTCGGCGGGCGTGGTG